>DBMN01000142.1:0-21097 GCA_002298965.1 Rhizobiales bacterium UBA697
CGGCGCCGGCAAGACGACGCTGCTGAACCGTCTGCTCGCCGATCCGGCGATGGCCGAGACGGCGGTGATCGTCAACGAGTTCGGCGAGATCGGCATCGACCACGTGCTCGTCGAGCGCGCCGACGACGGCGTCGTCGAACTGTCCTCCGGCTGCCTCTGCTGCACCATCCGCGGCGATCTCGTCGCCACCCTCGAGGACCTGCTGAAGCGCCTCGACAACGGCCGCCTCGCGGCGCTGCGCCGCGTCGTCATCGAGACGACCGGCCTCGCCGACCCGGCGCCGATCCTCCACACCGTGATGCGCCACCCCTATCTGGTGCGCCGCTACCGGCTCGACGGCGTCGTAACCCTGGTCGACGCGGTCAACGGCATGGCGACGCTCGACGCCCAGGAAGAGGCGGTGAAACAGGCCGCCGTCGCCGATCGGCTGGTGATCACCAAGTCCGACCTCTGCGACACGCCCGAGCGCCGCGCCGGCCTCGTCGCGCTGAAGACGCGTCTCAGGATCCTCGCCCCCGCCGCGCCGCAGCTCGACGCCGCCAAGGGCGAGGCCGCGCCCGCCGCCCTGCTCGAGACCGGTCTCTGGCGTCCCGACACCAAGACCGCCGACGTCGCCCGCTGGCTCGCCGAGGAGGCCTTCCGCGACCGCGAGACCGAACGCCGCCGCGCCGAGGCCAAGGCCCATCGCCACCACGATCACGACCATGGGCACGACCACGGGCATGATCACCAGCACGGCGACGACCACGTCTGCGGCCCCGACTGCGATCACGATCATGGGCACGACCATGATCACGATCACGGCCACCATCACGACGCCAACCGCCACGACGATCACATCCGCGCCTTCTGTCTGGCGACCGATCGCGCCCTGTCGGCGGCGAGCCTCGACATGTTCCTCGAGCTGCTGCGCGCCGCCCATGGGCCGAAGCTCCTGCGCGTCAAGGGCGTGGTGCGGCTGATCGAGGATCCCGAGCGGCCGCTCGTCATCCACGCCGTGCAGCACGTCGTCCACCCGATCGCCCAGCTCGAGCGCTGGCCCGACGACGACCACCGCACCCGGCTGGTCTTCATCACCCGCGATCTCGAAGAGGCCTTCGTCAAGCGCATGTTCGACGCCTTCGCCGGCGAACTGGCGCCCGACACGCCGGATCGGCAGGCGATGACCGACAATCCGCTGTCGATCTCCGGCTTCAGCGGCTCGTTCGGTCGTCCGTCGTGACCGTCGCCGGGCGGGAGCCGTCCCCGCGCTCGATCACGAAGACCAGCACCCTGCCGTCCTGCTCGCGCGCGACCAACCGGTGGCCGTCCTCGGCGCACATGTGGGGAATGTCGAGATCGGCGAGCGGGTCGGAGGCGCGGACCGTCAGCCGCGCCCCGACGTCGAGCGGCGCCAGTGCCCGCCGGGTCTTGATCACGGGAAGCGGACAGTGCAGCCCGACGAGATCGAGCACCCGTTCCGTCGCATCGCTCATGGCCGCCTCCTCGCGTCTCGCTCCTGCCCCTCTAGACGAGCCGGGCGCCGCGCGCAATGCGGCCGGATCGCCCGCCGGAGATCGCCCGTGAAGCGCATCGGCGAATGGATCGGCGCCTGGAAGGCCGACCGCGAACGCGCCGCGATCGAACGTCGCCTCGAGGCCGCCGCCGCCGAGGGCCGCGCGCTGCGCGACGAGGTCGAGGAATGGGCCGCCTCCGGGCGCGAGCGTCCCGCCCTCGTCGGCACCACCGAGAGCCTCTCCTTCCGCGAGCTCTACGAGCGCGCCAACCGCTGGAGCCGCTTCGCCATCGTCCAGGGCATCGGCAGTGCCGAGCCGGTCGCCCTGTTCTTCTCCGCCCGGCCGGAGCGCACCGCCGCCTGGCTCGGCCTCTCGGCCGTCGCCGCGGTGCCGACCCTGGTCGATCCGTCGCTCGACGCCGAGGACGTCGCCCGGGCGATCGACGCGCTGAAGCCGCGCCGTCTGGTGGTCGAGGGCGCCCTGCTGCCGCTCTTCGAGGCCGCCGCCCGCCACATGGGTCATCCTTGCGAGGTCTGGGTCCACGGACCCCACGACATGGCCTATCAGCGTCTCGACGAGATGCTCGACAACCTCTCCGCCGTCCGCCTCGTCGGCCGCGACCGCCGCCGCATCGATCGCGACATGCCCTGCCTCGCCCTCGTCGCCCGCGACGCCGACGACGGCCGCATCCGCGTCTTCCACGTCGACCACGGCCGCCTCGCCGCCCTGCTCGTCGAACTGCCGGCGCTCTTCGGCCTCGGCCGCGACGACACGCTCGCCACGCGCGAGACCACCGCCTCGCTGGAGAGCCTGATCGCCCCGCTCGCGGCGCTCTCCGCCGGTGCCGCCTGCCGCCTCGTCGGCCTCGACGACGGGCTCGACGGCGTCGCCGCGACGGTCCTCCACCGCGACGTCGCGCCCTTCGGCCCGGTCGATCTGCCGGTGATCGTCGCCGGCACGCCGACACCCGACGAGCCCGCCCATCCCTCGCTCCGCCGCTGGCGCCTGCTGCGCGACGGCGAGACCATCGCGCTCCACCTCGACGGCACGGCGATCACGCTGCCCGGCGGGGCCGGCGCAATGCGATCGTAACCTTCCTCGGCTAGAGGTTTCCCGTCGTCCGACGGGTGCCTCCCGCCCGATCCGCCGCCCTTCGTCCGCCTCCGACCGCCAAGGACCCCGCGCCCCATGTTCCCGACCCCGAAGCCGCTGCTCGTCCCCAACACCTACGACTACGAGTCCTCGGCGATGGTGAAGCCGACCGGCTTCCGCGAGTACGATGCGCGCTGGATCTTCGGCAAGGAGATCAACCTGATGGGCGTCCAGGCCCTCGGCATGGGTCTCGGCACGCTGCTCGGCCGCCTCGGGGTCAAGCGCGAGATCGTCGTCGGCCACGACTACCGGTCCTATTCCGCCTCGATCAAGCTGGCGCTGACCACCGGCCTGATGGCGGCGGGCTGCACCGTCCACGACATCGGCCTGTGCATCACGCCGATGGCCTATTTCGCCCAGTTCGCCCTCGACGTGCCGGCCGTCGCCATGGTCACCGCCTCGCACAACGAGAACGGCTGGACCGGCGTGAAGATGGGCATGCACCGCCCCCTCACCTTCGGCCCGGAGGAGATGACGGCGCTGAAGGCGATCGTGCTGGCCGCCGAGTTCGACCTGACCGGCGGCGGCGCCTATCGCTTCGTCGAGGCCTTCCCCGACCGCTACGTCGCCGACCTGACGAATCGTCCGAAGCTGAAGCACCCGATCAAGGTGGTCGCGGCCTGCGGCAACGGCACCGCCGGCGCCTTCGCCGAGAAGATCCTGACCGGCCTCGGGGCCGAGGTCATCCCGCTCGACTGCGACCTCGACCACTCCTTCCCGCGCTACAACCCGAACCCGGAAGACATGAAGATGCTTCATGCCATCCGCGACGAGGTGCTGAAGACCGGTGCCGACGTCGGCCTCGGCTTCGACGGCGACGGTGACCGTTGTGGCGTCATCGACGACGCCGGCGACGAGATCTTCGCCGACAAGGTCGGCGTCATGCTCGCCCGCGACCTCGCGAAGGTCCATGCGAAGCCGACCTTCGTCGTCGACGTCAAGTCGACCGGCCTCTACCACACCGATCCGGAGCTCGCCGCCCTCGGCGTGACGACCGACTACTGGAAGACCGGTCACAGCTACATCAAGCGCCGCGTCAACGAGCTCGGCGCGCTCGCCGGTTTCGAGAAGTCGGGCCACTATTTCTTCAATTCCCCGATCGGGCGGGGCTACGACGACGGCTTCGTCTCGGCGATCGCCATCCTCGACATGCTCGACCGCAATCCGGGGAAGAAGATGTCCGGCTTGCGCGAGGCGCTGCCCAAGACCTGGTCCTCGCCGACCATGTCGCCCCATTGCGACGACGAGATCAAATACGCCGTCTGCGACAAGGTGATCGCCCGGCTGACGGCGATGAAGGAGAAGGGCGAGACGCTCGCCGGTCACCCCATCGTCGAGGTCAACACCGTCAACGGCATTCGGGTGACGACCGACGACGGCACCTGGGGCCTGATCCGCGTCTCGTCGAACAAGCCGGAACTGGTCGTCGTCATCGAGAGCCCGGTCTCCGAGGCGCGTTACCGCGACATGTTCCACGCCATGGACGCCGTGCTGCGCGAGAACCCGGAAGTCGGCGCCTATAATCAGACGATCTGATCGGACGAGCCGGTCGGCCGATCTCCCCGCATTCTTCGACGCCCGTTCGCCGGAAAACGGCGCGCGGGCGTTGCTTCGTCGGGCGCGGAGCGGTAAAGCCGGCGAAGCGCTCGGCGCTCCAACCTGACGGACGATTCCATGACCAAGCCCGCGAACGACGCGAACCGCCCCCGCATCATCGGTTTCTGCTGGTTCCGCCGCGAGTCCTACCAGGACGCCCGTTCGCTGATGGCCGACCCCGACGTCCTGTTCGACACGTTCGACGAGTGGCTGGTCGCCGCGCGGCAGATCGAGCGCGACGTGACGGAGAAGGGCGACAAGGTCGTGCGCATCCGCTTCGATGCCGCCTCCTTCATGCTGTGGTGCGCCTCGCACGGCCGCATGCCCGACGAACAGGCCCGCGCCGCCTGGGCCGCGGCGGAAGCCCGCAAGAAGTTCGGCACCCGCGGCTGACGGGCGCCCGAGTTCGCGGCAACTTGTGTGCGCGATGCTTCGAGACGGCGCGCTGGCCGCGCGCCTCCTCAGCATGAGGCGCTTTTTTCTTTCAAGACAAACACATACGCCTCATGCTGAGGAGGGCGCCCCTCGGGCGCCCGTCTCGAAGCATCGCGCACGGCCTCCCCAAAACGCCTGTCTCAGTCCTTCTTCGGCGAACGGCCGAAGTCCGGCGCCGCCGTGTCCTGACCGATGTCGAGGATCTCGCGACGGATCTTGCGCGTCCGCGTGAAGTGGTCGAACAGCGTCTCGCCGTCGCCGAAGCGCACCGCCCGCTGCAGCACGAACAGATCCTCGATGAAGCGCCCGAGCATTTCCAGCACCGCCTCGCGGTTGTGCAGGAAGACGTCGCGCCACATCGTCGGGTCCGAGGCCGCGATGCGGGTGAAGTCGCGGAAGCCGCCGGCCGAGAACTTGATCACTTCCGATTCCGTCACCGTCTCCAGATCGGCGGCGGTGCCGACGATGTTGTAGGCGATGAGGTGGGGGATGTGGGAGGTGATGGCGAGCACCATGTCGTGGTGCTCCGGCGTCATCGTCTCGACCTTGGAGCCGAGCGCCTTCCAGAAGGCGACCAGCGTCTCGACCGCGTCGGCGTCGGCGCCTTCCGGCGGCGTGACGATGCACCACTTGTTCTCGAACAGCTCGGCGAAGCCGGCGTCGGGGCCGGAATGCTCGGTGCCGGCGACCGGGTGGGCCGGCACGAAGCGCGCGTGGGCCGGCAGATGCGGCGCCATCTGGCGCACCACGTCGGCCTTGACCGAGCCGACGTCGGAGATGATCGCGCCCGGCGCCAGATGATCGGCGATCGCCGCCGCCACCACACCCGAGGCACCGACCGGCACCGAGACGATGACGCAGTCGGCGCCCTCGACCGCCTTGGCCGGATCGGCCTCGTAGGCGTCGCCGAGACCCAGTTCGCGGGCGCGCGCCAGCGTCTCGGCCCGCCGGGTCGAGATCACGATCTCGCCCACCAGCCCCTTCGCCCGCGCGCCCCGCGCGATCGAGGAGCCGATGAGACCGATGCCGATCAGGGCGAGACGGCGAAAGATCGGCTTGTCCTGTTCGGCACCGGTCATCGTCTCATCCCTTCAGGAAGTCGGTCAGCGCGGCGATCGTCGCCTCGTTGGCTTCTTGCGATCCGATCGTCATGCGCAGCGAGTTCGGCAGGCCGTAGGCCTCCATCCGCCGCACGACGATGCCGCGCGACTGCAGGAAGGCGTCGGCGTCGGGCGCCCGCTTGCCGTCGCGGTCGGGGAAGGCGATCAGGATGAAGTTGCCGACCGACGGCGCGACCGAGAGGCCGAGGCCTTCCAGCGCCTTCGTCACCTTCGGCAGCCAGACCTCGTTGTGGTCGCCGGCCGCCGCCGCATGGGCCTTGTCCTCGATCGCCGCCACGCCGGCGGCGAGCGCCGCGGCGTTGACGTTGAACGGCCCGCGGATGCGGTTGACCGCGTCGACGACGTGTTCGGGGCCGTACATCCAGCCGAGACGCAGGCCGGCGAGGCCGTGGATCTTGGAGAAGGTGCGGCACATCACGACGTTGTCAGACGACGACACGAGCTCGACGCCCGCCTCGTAGTCGTTGCGCCGGACATATTCGGCATAGGCGGCATCGAGCACCAGCAGCACAGACTTCGGCAGACCGGCCTGGAGGCGCTTCACCTCGTCGAAGGGAATGTAGGTGCCGGTCGGGTTCGACGGATTGGCGAGGAAGACGATCCGCGTCTTCTCCGTCACCGCCGCCAGCAGCGCGTCGACGTCGACCGTCAGGTTCTTCTCCGGCGCGACCACCGGACGTCCGCCCGCCGCCTTGATGGCGATCGGATAGACGAGGAAGCCGTACTGCGAATAGAGACCCTCGTCGCCCTCGCCGACATAGGCCGCGGTCAGGAGGTGCAGCAGGTCGTCGGAGCCGTTGCCGCAGACGATGCGGTCGGGATCGAGGCCGTAGACCTTGCCGATCGCCTCGCGCAGCGCGCTGGCCGAACCGTCGGGATAGAGCTCGAGGGTCCCGGCCTGCGCCTTGTAGGCCTCGATCGCCTTCGGGCTCGCGCCGAGCGGTGTCTCGTTGGAGGAGAGCTTGTGCAGCTTCGCGCCGCCCGTCGCCTTGGACTTGCCGGGGACGTAGGCGGCGATGTCGAGAACGCCGGCGCGCGGAACGGGGCGCTCGGAGCGGGTCGTGTCGTTGGTCATGGGATGTCTCGTCGAAAGGGGAAAACGGTCGGGTTCGATCGGTCGCCGAGCGCGTGCCTCAGGGCGTTGCCGCACTCGGCCCGCGGTGTCGAATGGGGCGCGGATAACCGCCGACGAGGCGGGGATCGCGCACTTCGACCGAGGCGCGGGCAAAGGCCGCGACGATCGCCTCGACCGGCGTCTCGGCCGGCGCCGCCACCAGGAATTCGGCGCGCGGCCCCTCGTCGTGACGGGCGAGCATCTCGAAGCCTTCGGACGTCAGCGCGTCGGTCGGATCGCGGTCGCCGACGCCGGTGAAGGCATGGGTCAGCACTTCCGGCCCGACGGCTTCCGAGATCGGATTGGAGACGACCAGCGCCGGCAGATCGGCGACGCGGCCGTCGAAGACGATGAAGGGCAGGCGCGCGATGATGCGCGGACCGTCGCCGCCGAGCTTCGTCCACCACGGACCGACCCAGCTCGGCTGGGCGAGCTGGACGATGCCGAGATCCGACACCGAGCGGGCGACCGCGGCGATCACCTCGTCGGGGCCGCTCTCGAGGTGGGCCGGGACGGTGAAGCCGAAATAGAAGCGGGCGAGATCGCGCATGGCGACCGGATCGCGACCGCCGTCCATGTAGACCTCGTAATGGGCCTGCAGGAAGGTGAAGGTCGAGACGATCTCGCGCCAGATGTGCTCGACCGTGACGATCGGCAGGATGCCGCGATGGCGGTCGACGAGGCGATGCATCATGTCGGCCTCGCGGGCCGGGCGGAAGGCGGCGCCGGTGACGGCGGTGCCCTTCACCTTGATCAGCTCGTCGATGATGGCCGACCGCGCCACGAGGAGGCGGTGCACCTCCTCGTCGATGGAGTCGATTTCCTTGCGCAGCCCGGCGAGCCGGCTCGCCGCGTCCATCGTCTCGGTCATGGCCGAAGCCGCCCCTCGCGATCGTTCCAAGTCGGGGGTCTTCATAGGCGCGCGCCGCGGCGAAATCAAAGAAAACATTGACAGGATCGCCCTGCCCGCCCATCCCTTTCGTCCGCTTCGACGAGAGACGACCTGAGATGAGCGCGACCACCGACGCGACCGAGACCGCGGAAGAGGCCACCGCGACCGCCCGCCGCCGCATGGCCGACGAACCGGCGAGCCGCGTCGCCCGTTTCGGCGCCGAGCACCCGCTGGTGCTCGACGGCGGCATCACGCTCGCCCCCTGGCAGATCGCCTACGAGACCTACGGCACGCTGAACGCCGCGAAGTCGAACGCCGTTCTCGTCTGCCACGCCCTGACCGGCGATCAATATGCCGCCTCCACCCACCCGTTGACCGGCAAGCCGGGCTGGTGGGATCTGGTGGTCGGCCCCGGCAAGCCGATCGACACCGATCGATTCTTCGTGATCTCGTCGAACGTGCTCGGCGGCTGCATGGGCACGACGGGACCGGCCTCGACCAACGAGGCGACCGGCCGCGCCTGGGGCCTCGACCTTCCGGTGATCACCATCGCCGACATGGTGCGCGCCCAGGCGGCGCTGATCGACCATCTCGGCATCCCCGACCTGTTCCTGGTCGCCGGCGGCTCGATGGGCGGCATGCAGGTGCTGCAGTGGGCGTCCGCCTATCCGGATCGCGTCTTCGCCGCCGCGCCGATCGCCACCGCCGCCTCGCACTCGGCTCAGAACATCGCCTTCTACGAGGTCGGCCGTCAGGCCGTCGTCGCCGACCCCGACTGGCGCGAGGGCCGCTATCTCGACGAGGGCACCTTCCCGCGCAAGGGCCTGTCGGTGGCGCGCATGGCGGCCCACATCACCTACATGTCGGAAGTGTCGCTGCACCAGAAGTTCGGCCGCCGTCTGCAGGACCGCGACCGGCTCGGCTTCGGCTTCGACGGCGACTTCCAGATCGAGAGCTACCTGCGCCATCAGGGATCGAGCTTCGTCGATCGCTTCGACGCCAATTCCTACCTCTACGTCTCGCGCGCCATGGACTATTTCGACCTGGCCGGCGACCACGGCGGGGTGCTGGCCAATGCCTTCAAGGGCACGAAGACCCGCTTCTGCGTCATGAGCTTCACCACCGACTGGGCGTTTCCCACCCGCGACAGCCGCACCATCGTCCATGCGCTCGCCGCCGCCGGCGCCAAGGTCTCCTATGCCGAGATCGAGAGCGATCGCGGGCACGACGCCTTCCTGCTCGACGAGCCGGAGATGCACGCGATCCTCTCGGGTTTCATCGACAGCGCCGCCCGCGCGCGCGGACTGTGAGGGGTCACGACATGGCCGACGTCGCCTCGCCCAAGGTTCCCACCGTCCCCGCCAGCCGCGTCGACCTCGCCGTGGTCGGCGGACTGGTGCCGCCCGGCGCCCGCGTCCTCGACGTCGGCTGCGGCGACGGCAACCTGCTCGAATGGCTGGAAGCGACCAAGCGGATCGACGGCCGCGGCATCGAACTGTCGCAGAAGGGCGTCAACGCCTGCGTCGCCCGCGGCCTGTCGGTGATCCAGGGCGACGCCGACACCGACCTCGCGACCTATCCCGACGGCGGCTTCGACCTCGTCATCCTGTCGCAGACGCTGCAGGCGACCAACCGGCCGCGCCACGTGCTGGAAGAGCTGCTGCGCATCGGCCGGCGGGCGATCGTGTCGATCCCCAACTTCGGCCACTGGCGCATCCGCAGTCAGTTCCTCGCCTTCGGCCGCATGCCGGTGACCGAGGATCTGCCCTATTCCTGGTACGACACGCCCAACATCCACTTCTGCACCATCCGCGACTTCGTCGAGCTGACGCGCGAGGTCGATGCCGAGATCGTCGAGGCCTATGCGCTCGACGCCGGCGGCCGCAAGCTGTTCTCGCAGGCGCCGTGGTGGTTCTGGAACCTGTTCGGCGAACAGGGCGTCTTCGTGCTGGAGAAACGGCGGACCTGACTCAGGCGTCCGTCCGCGAGTGCCTCGCCAAGGCCGGACGGAACACCGGGGCGAGCCGCATCTTGTTGCCGATGCGCTGCGGGATGCCCTGATAGAGCTGCTTGGTCGCCTCGACGATCAGCACCCCTGCGAAGGCCGGCCACAGCCGATGACCGAAGCTCTCGGCCGGCCGCGACAGCTTGAGGAGCGTCGGCCGCGCCGACGGCAGCGCATAGAGCGCGCCGCGCCAGTCGATCGGCGAGAACAACGTGTCGCGCAGCGCCGTGTCGAGCTGGCCCTGGCTGAAGGGCAGGCCGTAGCCGAAGGGCGTCGATTCGACCCGCGACCACAGGCCGATGCGGTTGGGCACCACGGCGATCAGCCGCCCGCCCGGCGCCAGCACCCGCCAGACCTCGCGCAGCACCTCGGCCGGATCGTCGGCCATCTCCAGCGCATGCACGAGCAGCACCCGATCGACGGCGGAATCGGGCAAGGGTAGCGCCGTCTCGTCGACCAGAGCGGTGGCGGAAGGGCCTTCCGCCGGCCAGTTCACCACGCCCTGGCGCGCCGGCATGAAGCCGAGCACCCGCTCGGCGCGGCCGAGGAAGGGCCGCATGAAGGGCGTCGCATAGCCGATGCCGAGCATCCGGTCGCCGTTGACCTTCGGCCACATGTCGAGCAGCCGGCCACGGATCGAACGGCGCACCAGATCGCCGAGGGGCGAACCGTAGAAGTTCCGGAGATCGACGACGTCGAGATACATGCGGGCATCCGTGCGCTCCGGTCGGCGGTCGCCTTCCGGGCGGAGGGATGTTAGTCGTAGGTCGACCGCCCTGTCGAGACGGGAGCGGGAGCCGAGGAGCCGCCCTTGATCGAGATCCGCATGTTTCCGGCCCGCGACGACAACTATGCCGTCCTGGTCCACGATCCCGCGACCGGTGCCACGGCGTCGATCGACGCGCCGGAGGAGGACGCCATCCTCGACGCGCTCGACGAGACCGGCTGGCGGCTGACCGACATCTTCGTCACCCATCACCACTACGACCACGTCGAGGCGATCCCGGTGCTGAAGGAGGCCTTCGGCGCCCGCGTCACCGCGTCGGCCTACGACCACGCCCGCGGCCGTGTGCCTCTGGTCGACGCGACCGTCGGCGACGGCGAGACGATCCGCCTCGGCGACATCCCCGTCGCGGTGATCGCCGTGCCCGGCCACACGCTCGGCCACGTCGCCTACGTCATCGAGGACGCACTCTTCTGCGGCGACACGTTGTTCTCGCTCGGCTGCGGCCGCCTCTTCGAGGGGGCGCCGGCCGAGATGTGGGAGAGCCTCTCCCGCCTCGCCGCCCTGCCGGAGGCGACCCGCGTCTATTGCGGTCACGAATACACCGAGGCGAACGGCCGCTTCGCCGCGTCGATCGAGCCGGACAACGAGCGCCTCGCCGCCCGCCTGATCGAGGTGCGCGACCTGCGCATGGAGGGCCTGCCGACGCTGCCCACCACCATCGGCCTCGAGAAGGCGACCAACCCGATGCTCAGGGCCAACGTCGCCGCCGTGAAGAAGGCGCTCGGCATGACCGATCGCACCGACGTCGAGGTCTTCGCCGAGATCCGCGGCCGCAAGGACCGCTTCTGAAGGAGGGTTCCATGGCAGACCCGAGCCTGCTCACCGCCGCCGAGGTGATCCGCGTCCTCGAACTCGCGCCCCATCCGGAAGGCGGCCATTTCCGCGAGACCTTTCGTGACGTCGCCGGCCCCGACGGGCGGGCGCGCTCGACCCAGATCTACTTCCTGCTCGCCGGCGACGAGATCTCGCGCTGGCACCGGGTCGACGCGGTCGAGACCTGGCATTGGCATGCCGGCGCGCCGCTCGCCCTGACGGTCTCGGAGAACGGCCACGACGCCTGGTGTGCCCATCTCGGCATGGATCTTTCGACCGGTGAGCGGCCGCAGGTGATCGTCCCGGCCCATGCCTGGCAGACCGCCGTCAGCCTCGGTGCCTGGACGCTGGTCGGCTGCACCGTGGCGCCGGGCTTCGAGTTCTCGGGCTTCGAACTCGCCCCCGACGACTGGCGTCCGTCGCCGCGGCCCTCACGCCTCGGGCGTTGAGGCGGCGGGCGCGCGCTTCAGCATGTCCTTCGAGGCGACCACCGCCCCGGCGGTGATGGCGAGGGCCGCGACCGCGATCGCCGGCTCGAAACGGCCGAGCCCGACCGCGATCATGATCAGGGTCGAGAGCAGCGGCGCCATGTAGCTCGCCGCGCCCAGCACCTGGATGTCGCCGCGCTTGACGCCGTGGTCCCAGACGAAGAAGGCGAGACCGACGGGGAAGACCGCCAGCGCCACCACCGCCCCCCATTCGACCACGCCGGCCGGCCAGACCGTCGTCTCGAAGGCGACGTGGCAGAGCGCCGACAGCGCCGCCGTGGCGAGGCAGAAGCCGGCGACCGCCGCCGTCGGCACCGCACCGACCGAGCGCGACAGCACCGAATAGCCCGCCCAGAAGACCGCCGCCCCCGCCGCGCAGAGATAGCCCGCGACATGGGCCGGATCGATCGACAGCGCCCGCCCCTTGGTGACCACCGCCGCCGCGCCGACGAGGCCGAGCAGCGCGCCGATCACGTGATGCGGCTTCAGCTTCTCCCCCGGCAGCAGCCCGGAGAAGACGACGATGAGGAGCGGCCAGAGGTAGCACACGAGGCTCGCCTCGACCGGCGGGGCGAGACGCAGCGCGGCGAAATAGAGCGCGTGGAAGCCGAAGAGCCCGCCGGCGCCGAGCGCCCAGACCTTCGCCGGCTGGCGCAGCACGCCGAGCCGGCCGGTCGAGGCCAGCCAGACCGTCGCCGCGGTGCCCGAGAGGCCGAAGGTCAGCGCGTTGAGCAGGAACGGCGGCACCTTGCCCGACAGCGTGCCGAGCGTGGCGAGCGCCGACCACATCAGGATCGCCGTCAGACCGACGAGCGTGGCACGGGTGCGGACGGTCATGCCGGGATCTCCCGAAAACAGGGCCTGAAACGCGGGACGCGCCCGGAGGGGTCCGGACGCGTCGTCGTCTGCCGAGCGGGTCGCGCTCAGCGGGTCGGAACGGGCTTCTCGCCGCGATAGTCGTAGAAGCCGCGCTGGGTCTTGCGACCGAGCCAACCGGCCTCGACGTACTTCACCAGGAGCGGGCACGGACGGTACTTGCTGTCCGCCAGCCCCTCGTAGAGCACCTGCATGATCGACAGACAGGTGTCGAGGCCGATGAAGTCGGCGAGCTGCAGCGGGCCCATCGGATGATTGGCGCCGAGCCGCATGGCGGTGTCGATGGCGTCGACCGAACCCACGCCCTCGTAGAGCGTGTAGATCGCCTCGTTGATCATCGGCAGCAGGATGCGGTTGACGATGAAGGCCGGGAAGTCCTCGGCCACCGTCGAGATCTTGCCGAGGCGCAGGACGAAGGCCTTGCAGAGGTCGAAGGTGTGGTCGTCGGTGGCGATGCCGCGGACCAGCTCGACGAGCTGCATCACCGGCACCGGGTTCATGAAGTGGACGCCGACGAACTTCTCCGGCCGATCGGTCGTGGCGGCGAGCCGCGTGATCGAGATCGACGAGGTGTTGGTGGCGAGCAGCGCCTCCGGCTTCAGGACCGGGCAGAGCTGCTGGAAGATCTTGCGCTTGACCTGCTCGTTCTCCGTCGCCGCCTCGATGACGAGGTCGCAGTCGGAGAGCGCGTCGAGGTTCTCGGCGGCCTGGATCCGGGCGAGCGCGGCGACGCGATCGGCCTCCGGAAGCGTGCCCTTGTTGACCTGACGGGTCATGTTGCCGTTGATCGTCGCCAATCCGAGCTGGATCCGCTCCGTCGACATGTCGTTGAGGGAAACGTCATATCCGGCGATCGAGCAGACATGCGCGATCCCGTTTCCCATCTGACCGGCGCCGATCACGCCGACCCGCTTGATTTCGAACCCCATGACGGCCTCGGTCTTCTCATGACGCGGGGCGACAGGCACCGCGTTCGTCCCGCGAGGAACACGAGCGCACTCTAGGCTCGTGCCGTCTCTTCCGCAATGCAGCAGGGCACCGGCGGCAGAGACCCGTGGCCGAACGCGGTCGCTCGTCCACGAAAAGATACGCTCGCCCATCGGAACGGGCGAGCGCATATTCGATTGGTCCGCGGCGGACGGCAAGTCGGATCTCGTCGTCCTATGGTCGGACGAGAGGTACGCACCTCAGTGCGTCACTTGCCGCGCTTGGCCAACTCCGCCGCCAGCTCCGGCAAGGCCTGGAAGATGTCGGCGACGAGGCCGTAGTCGGCGACCTGGAAGATCGGCGCCTCTTCGTCCTTGTTGATCGCGACGATCACCTTCGAGTCCTTCATGCCGGCGAGGTGCTGGATCGCACCGGAGATGCCGCAGGCGATGTAGAGCTCGGGGGCGACGACCTTGCCGGTCTGGCCGACCTGCCAGTCGTTCGGTGCGTAGCCGGCATCGACCGCGGCGCGCGACGCACCGATCGCGGCGCCGAGCCTGTCGGCGACCGGCTCGATGTAGGTGCCGAAGTTCTCGCGGTTGGCGATGGCGCGGCCACCCGAGACGATGATCTTGGCCGAGGTCAGCTCCGGACGGTCGGACTTCGACAGTTCTTCGCCGACGAAGGACGACAGCGACGGATCGGCCGGAACCGCGGCCGCCTCGACCGCCGCGGCGCCGCCCTTGGCCGTGGCCTGGAACGACGCGGTGCGGACGGTGATCACCTTCTTGGCGTCGGACGACTTCACCACCTGGATGGCGTTGCCGGCATAGATCGGGCGCTCGAACGTGTCGGCGGCGACGACCTTGGTGATCTCGGAGATCTGCGACACGTCGAGGAGGGCGGCGACGCGCGGCAGCACGTTCTTCGCCGTCGTCGTCGCGGCGGCGACGATCGCGTCGTAGGGGCCGGCGAGGGCGACGATCAGCGCCGCCATCGGCTCGGCGAGCTGGTGGTCGAGGTGGGCGGCTTCGGCCGTGAGGACCTTGGCGACGCCCGAGAGGGTCGCGGCCTCCGCGGCGATCGCGCCGACGCTGCTGCCGGCGACCAGCACGTGCACGTCGCCACCGATCTGGGCGGCGGCGGTGAGCGCCTTGGCGGTCGCGTCCTTGAGGGAGACGCCGTCGTGTTCGGCGATCAGGAGAACGGTCATGGTTCGGATCCCTCTCAGATGACGCCGGCTTCGTCGGCGAGCTTGGCGACGAGTTCGGCGACCGAACCCACCTTGACGCCGGCCTTGCGGGCGGCGGGCTCGCGCGTCTCGAGGACGGCGAGGCGCGGCGTGACGTCGACGCCGTAGTCGGCGGGCGTCTTCTCGTCGATCGGCTTCTTCTTCGCCTTCATGATGTTGGGCAGCGAGGCGTAGCGCGGCTCGTTGAGGCGCAGGTCGGTCGTGACGATCGCCGGCATCTTCAGCGACACGGTCTGCAGACCGCCGTCGACTTCACGGGTCACCGCGACGGTGTCGCCGGAAACCTCGACCTTCGAGGCGAAGGTGCCCTGGGCGAGGCCGGTCAGCGCCGCCAGCATCTGGCCGGTGGCGTTGGTGTCGTCGTCGATCGCCTGCTTGCCGAGGATGACGAGGCCGGGCTGTTCGGCCGCGACGATGCCCTTCAGGATCTTGGCGACGGCGAGCGGCTCGACGGCGCCCTCGGCCTTGACCAGGATGCCGCGGTCGGCGCCCATGGCGAGGCCGGTGCGCAGCGTCTCTGACGCCTGCGCCGGACCGATCGAGACCACGACGATCTCGGTCGCCACGCCCTTTTCCTTGAGACGGATCGCCTCTTCGACGGCGATCTCGTCGAAGGGGTTCATCGACATCTTGACGTTGGCGAGATCGACGCCCGAGCCGTCCGGCTTGACCCGGATCTTCACGTTGTAGTCGACCACCCGCTTCACGGGCACGAGAATCTTCATGGGGCGAGCCTCCGGCGCCGGCTCCCGGCCGACCGTCTGGTGGATCATACGAACCGATTGGTTGTGCAGCGCACACCGATCGGCGAGGATGCAAAAAGTGGGCGGGACGCTAACTGCGCCGACCAACCTTGTCAATGCGCCGAGTGTACGATTGCGGTAGACTATTGACGTACTGTGCGAGCCCGGAATTCCGGGCGCGATCGAGTGTCGGCGGGGTCTCGTCCGCAGCGAGGTGCGGCGTCCGCGTCGCGAACTTCAGCGGTTGCCGCCCGGCACCCACAGCACGTCGGCGCGGCCGTGGTCGTTGACCCAGCGCGCCGCGACGAAGAAGAAATCCGACAGTCTGTTCGCATAAGCGATGGCGGGCTTGCCGACGGCGCCCTCCTCCGCCTCGGTCAGTGCGACCATCAGCCGCTCGGCCCGTCGCGACACGGTGCGCGCCAGATGCAGATGCGCCGCCGCCGGCGATCCGCCGGGCAGCACGAAGGACTTCAGCGGTTCGAGATCGGCGTTGAGCCGGTCGATCTCCGCCTCCAGCCGCTCGACCTGCGCCGCGACGACGCGCAGCGGCTCCCACTTGGTCGCGGCCTCGGGCGGCGTGGCGAGATCGGCGCCGAGATCGAAGAGATCGTTCTGGATGCGGGCCAGCATCGCGTCGAGCTCCGGCTCGGCGGCGGTGTGCAGCCGCGCCATGCCGACGACCGAGTTGGTCTCGTCGACCGTGCCGTAGGCCTCGATCCTCAGATGCGACTTGGGCAGCCGCTCGCCGGTGACGAGGCTCGTCGTGCCGTCGTCGCCCTTGCGGGTATAGATCCGATTGAGAACGACCATCTCCGCCTCCACGCTCGCCGGAGCCAGGGGATATGGCGAGATTCTCCCCGTCCGTCCATGCCGCTTTCGGCCCGAAACGCCGAACCGACGCAGAACCTCAACTGCGCGACCAGATCAGGCCGAAGAGCGCGACCAGCGCCAGCGCCTGCAACCCGATGCGCGCCCGCTGCAGCATCTGCGAACGCCGCGGCGAGCCGGCCCGCGCCAGATTGGTGAGACCCAGCACCAGCACGATCAGCACACCGGCGAGCGAGAGGGCGAGCAGCACGGCGAACAGGGTCGTCATCGATCTCACTCCCGGTCGGAGAGCCGCCCCGCCAGTTTCGACAGGGCGGTGTCGGAGAGAAGCCGCCGGAGCCATCCCATCGCCACCGTCGGCACGGTGATGGCGTGGGAGGCGCGCGGGCTCTCGCTCGTCAGCGCCTCGACCAGTTTGTCGACGACCGCGTCCGGCTGCAACTTGAAGCGCGAGGCGCCGCCGTGCATCAGCCGCTCCAACCGCCGGCGATAGACCGCGGCATGGACCGAGCCGGCGATGTCGATGTTGCGCTCGAAGGCTTCGATCGCATGGGCGACGAAGCGGGTGGCGATCGGTCCCGGCCGGAGCGTCACCACCTCGATGCCCGAGCCGCGCAGCTCCATCCGGAGCACGTCGGTCAGGCCCTCGAGGGCGAATTTCGAGGCGACATAGGCGCCGCGATACTTCATGCCGACGATGCCGAGCACCGACGAGCACTGGACGATCCGCCCGCGCCCCGCCGCCCGCATCGCCGGGATCAGCCGCCGAGCGAGATCGTGCCAGCCGAAGACATTGACCTCGAACTGGGCGCGCAGCACCTCGGGCGTCAGGTCCTCGACCGCGCCGAGCTGGCCGTAGGCGCCGTTGTTGAAAAGCGCCTCGATCCGTCCGCCGGTCTCGGCGAGCACGAGATCGGCGCAGGCCGCGATCGAGGCCGGATCGGAGAGTTCGAGGAACACCGGCCGCACACCGGAGATCGCCCCGAGCGCCGCCAGATCGTCGGCGCGGCGCGCCGTGGCGAAGACCCGCCAGCCCTCCTCCGCCAGCCGTTCGACCGCGGCCCGGCCGATGCCCGACGAGGCGCCGGTGATCAGGATGCTGCGGGGGATACCATCGGTCATCGCTCTCGCTCCCAAGCAACGCGCCGTGTCGTGCATGCCGAAGTTCTAGACGCGAACGCACGAAAACGAAAACCGGCCGACTGTGTCGACCGGTTCCCGTGAGCTTCGATGACCGTGTGTGCCTTCTGGATGACAGGTTGCGCGCCGGAAATCAACGGAAACAAAGAAAGACGGTTAACTCGCATTGCCCTTACGTAAGCGCAGCAATGCTCTTCGTCGCGGGCCGCGCGAAGAAAAAAAGAGCCGGCCGAAACGTGTTCGGCCGGCAATGTCGTCGAGTCGGCGTCGAGAGATCCCCTGAACTCCCGACCCGCTCATCTTGGCAGGTCGACGGCTGCGGCCAATCCCTGAAAAATCAGGGTAGCCGCGGCAATCAGTTGCCGCCGTCGAGCAGACGACGGGCGATGACCTGCGCCTGGATCTCGCCAGCACCCTCGAAGATGTTGAGGATGCGGGCGTCGCACAGCACACGGCTGACCGGATATTCCAGCGCGAAACCGTTGCCGCCGTGGATCTGCAGCGCGTTGTCCGCCGCCGCCCAGGCGACGCGAGCGCCGAGCAGCTTGGCCATGCCGGCCTCGAGATCGCAGCGCTGGTCCTGATCCTTGCGGCGGGCGGCGAAATAGGTGAGCTGACGCGCCACCATGATCTCCACCGCCATCATGGCGAGCTTGTCGGCGACGCGCGGGAAGTGGATCAGCGCCTTGCCGAACTGCACGCGTTCCTGGGCGTAGCGGAGCCCCAGATCGAGCGCCGACTGGGCGACGCCGATGGCGCGCGCCGCGGTCTGGATGCGGGCGCTCTCGAAGGTCTGCATCAGCTGCTTGAAGCCCTGCCCCTCGACGCCGCCGAGGAGGTTCGCCGCCGGCACCTTGAAGCCGTCGAAGGCGATCTCGTATTCCTTCATGCCGCGATAGCCGAGCACTTCGATCTCGCCGCCCGACATGCCCTCGGCCGGGAACGGGATCGCATCGTCGCCGCGCGGCTTGGGCGCCAGCAGCATGGAGAGGCCCTTCCAGCCCGGCTCTTCCGGGTTGGTGCGCACCAGCAGCGTCATCAGGTCGGCGCGGACCGGATGGGTGATCCAGGTCTTGTTGCCGTTGACGACGTACTCGTCGCCCTGGCGAACGGCGCGGGTGCGCAGGCTGCCGAGGTCCGAACCGGTGTTCGGCTCGGTGAAGACGGCGGTCGGCAGGATCTCGCCCGAGGCGAGCTTCGGCAGCCATTCCTGCTTCTGCTCCTCGGTGCCGCCGCACAGGATCAGCTCGGCGGCGATCTCGGACCGGGTGCCGAGCGAGCCGACGCCGATATAGGCGCGCGACAGCTCTTCGGAGACGACGCACATCGATTCCTTGCCGAGGCCGAGGCCGCCGTATTCCTCCGGGATGGTGAGGCCGAAGACGCCCATCTCCGCCATCTGCTGGATCAGCGCGAGCGGGATGTACTCGTTCTTCAGATGCCACTCGTGGGCAAAGGGCAGCACCGCGTCGACGGCGAGCTTGCGCATCTCGTCGCGGAACTGGTTGAGCGTCTCGTCGAGGCCGAGCTCGCCGAAGGAGCCGGCGCCCTCGAGCCGCGTCATGGCGGCGACCAGCGCGGCGCGCACCGCCGGCGTGTTGCCGTGGGCGATCAGCGTCTCGACCGCCGGCACGCGGGCGGCCGCGGTCACCTCCGGCGAGACGCCCATGTCGGCGAGACGGACGAACTCGCCCTGGTTCATCGGGATGCCGCCGAAGACCTGCGCCAGATATTCGCCGAAGGCGATCGAGACGATGTCGCGCTCGATCTCGCCGAACTGACCGGCCGCCGTCAGGCGCTCGGAATAGTCGACCATCTCGCGAAGGCTCTCGACATAGGTCGCGAGCCAGGCGAGGCCGTGGGTGGCGCGCTGCTCGAGATCGACCAGCGCCGCGCTGACCTTGCCGTCCTTCACCACCTTCGCCCGCACGGCGTCCCGCGCCGCGGCATAGAGCCCGTCGAGAGCCGTGACGGCCTCGCGACCGAGGGCGATCAGGTCCAAATCGATTCGACCGTTGGAGGCGGCGGCCATGTCAGTGCTCCCCATGTCCCGACCTTCGCGGGATGCGCGGGTCGGATCGTTTCGTGTTGTGCAGTGCGAAAGAAGCCGAAAGACGCGTCGCTTGCAATGCGCCGAAAGGCGAGATCGGCGCTATCGCCGGTCGGCGAGTACGACGCCGAGCACGGTGACGCCGATGCCGGCGATCTGCACCAGGCTCAGCGTTTCGCCGAAGAGCAGCCAGGCCTCGGTGACGGCGGCGGGCGGCACCAGATAGATGAAGGCCGCGGCGCGCGACACCTCGCCGCAGCGGATGAGGTGCAGCAGCAGCCAGATCGCCCCGATCGACAGGCCCAGCACCGACCACGCCAGCGTCGCCGCCGAGCGCCAGTTGAGGTCGAACCGCATCGGCTCGAGCAGGAAGGCGGCGACCGCCATCACCACCAGCGCACCGACATATTGCAGCGTCGCCACCGCCAGCAGATGGCCGCCGGTCACGCGGCGCTTCTGGTAGAAGGTGCCGAGCGTCACCGCCAGCATCGCCGCGACGTTGACGCCGATCGGGACGGCGACCTGCGCCAGCGCCTCCGGCGTCAGGCCGAGAAGCTTGGGCGAGACGACGATGGCGATGCCGACGAAGCCGACGAGGAAGCCCGCCGCCCGCCGCGCCCCGATCTTCTCGCCGGCGAGCATCGGCGCGAGCGACGCCGTCATCAGCGGCTGCAGCGCGGCGATCACCGCCGAGAGCCCCGCCGGCACGCCGTGGGCGATCGCCCACCACACGCCGCCGAGGTAGAGCGCGTGGATCAGCACGCCCGAGCCCATGGCATGGAGGATCGCCCGCGGTTCGCGCGGATAGGGCGCCCGCATCGCCACGGTGATCGGCACCAGCACGGCGATGGCCGCGACGAAGCGGACGACGAGGAAGGTCAGGGGATCGCCGTCCATCGCGGCGTATTTCCCCATGATCCAACCGGTCGACCAGATGGCGACGAAGAGCAGCGGCGCCGCCGTCAGCAGCGCGGAACGGCGCGCCATCAGTCCCTCCCCGGCGGTCGCGTGTCCTTGTTGGCCGGCAGGGTCGCATGCGCCCGCCCACGGCGGAACCCCGTTCCGCGATTTGTTCGCATGTCCCGGGTGATCCGAAACGCCCTCAGGCGCGCGGATGGGTCCTGGCCCAGACGTCGAGGAGACGGGCGGCGTCGACCTCGGTGTAGATCTGCGTCGTCGACAGCGAGGCGTGGCCGAGCAGTTCCTGGATNNCCGGCCCCGAGCAGATGGGTGGCAAAGGCATGGCGCAGCGCATGCGGCGTGGCGCTGTCGTCGAGACCGAGCACGCCGCGCATCCGCTCCATCGCGAGCTGGATGATCCGCGGCGACAGCGGCCCGCCCTTCACCCCGCGGAAGAGCGGTTCGTCGGGGGGAAGATG
>DBMN01000142.1:21193-21398 GCA_002298965.1 Rhizobiales bacterium UBA697
GCAGGCCGCAGCCGTAGAGCAGCGCGAAGACCGCCGCGTCGCGCGCCGCCACCCACGGCTCCTCGGCGAGGCTCTCGCCGGCGTCGGCGAGGCGAAGCCCGGCCGAGGCCGTCACCGGATGCGGCAACGAACGGCCCGCCTTCGGTGCGCGAACCGCACGATAGGGCGCGGCATTGAGCCCCTCGCGCCGCTCGAGGAAGCGGGC
>DBMN01000255.1 GCA_002298965.1 Rhizobiales bacterium UBA697
CGGGCGGCGCCCAGCGCCGCGCCGACTGCGCCCTCCTCGACCCGGTGGACGGGCAAGCCGAGCTGATCGGCGAGGATCTGCGCCCACAGGCGCGAACGCGATCCGCCGCCGACGAGGTCGAGCTCGCGGATCACCGTGCCGGCGGCCGCGAGCGCGTCGCGATTGTCGAGCAGCGCCTGACCGACGCCCTCGAGCACGGCCCGCGTCATGTCGGCTCGTGTCGCCTCGGCGCCGACGCCCGCGAAGACCGCGCGCAGCTCGGGATCGTTCGCCGGCGTGCGCTCGCCGGTCAGATAGGGCAGGAACAGGATCGATCCAGGCGTCGGATCGTCGCCGAGTTCGGCCAAGAGGTCGCCGGCCGAGGCACCCGACACGCTCGCCCACCAGGCGAGACAGGACGCCGCCGACAGCATCACCCCCATCTGGTGCCAAGTGTTCGGCACCGCATGGGCGAAGGCATGGACGGCGGAGGCGGGATTGGGGGCGAAGCGGTCGGTGGTGACCCAGAGGACGCCCGAGGTGCCGAGCGACAGGAAGGCATCGCCGGCCGCGATGGCGCCGAGGCCGACGGCGGTCGCGGCATTGTCGCCGGCACCGCCCGCGACGACCGGGACGCTCGTCATGCCCCAGCGGGCGACGAGGGCGGGCGAGAGCCGCCCGGAAATCTCCGAGCCCTCGACGAGGGCCGGCATCTGGTCGCGCCGCATGCCGGTGGCGGCGAGTGCCGCATCCGACCAGTCGCGCTTCGCCGGATCGAGCCACAGCGTGCCGGAGGCGTCCGACATGTCCTCGACCGCCTCGCCGGTGAGGCGCAGCCGCACGAAGGCCTTGGGCAGGACGACCAGGGCGACCTTGGCGAAGATCTCGGGCTCGTGCTTCGCCACCCACATCAGCTTCGGCGCGGTGAAGCCGGGCATGGCGAGATTGCCGGTGACGGCGTGGAGCGCCGGGAAGGAGGCCTCGAGCTCGGCGCATTCCGCCGCCGAGCGCCCGTCGTTCCACAGGATGCAGGGCCGCAGCACCTCGCCCTCGGCGCCGACCAGCACCGCGCCGTGCATGTGGCCCGAGAGGCCGATGCCGGTGACCGAGGCGACGCCCGCCGGTTCCCTGGCGGCGAGTTCGTCGACGGCCGCGAAGGTCGCCGTGATCCAGCTCTCCGGGTCCTGCTCCGACCACGTCGGATGTGGACGCTCGACGGTGAGCGGCCGCTCGGCGACGGCGACGACATGGTCGTTTCCGTCGAGAAGCACGGCTTTCACGCTCGACGTGCCGATGTCGAGACCGAGAAACATGGGTCTTTCCTCCAGATCGATCCGTCGCCTTCGCCCTCGGGGCTCCCTCAGGGCAGGTTTTCGCGGATGACGATGTCGATGCCGATGGTCTCCTGACCGGTCGAGATCGGTTCCTTGCGCGCCAGCGCCTGCAGGATGCGGAGCGCCGAGCGGGCCTCGCGGCCGGGATTCTGCGAGATCACCGCGTCCATCACCCCGGTCAGCAGGAAGCGCCGGGTGTGGGTGGTGAGGTCGTGACCGACGAAGATCACGTCGCCGGCGCGGCCCGTCTCGACCAGCGCCGTGGCGATGCCCGAGGTGCCGGCGCCGATGTTGTAGATGCCGACGAGGTCGGGCACGTCCTTCAGCAGCTTGGTCGTCAGTGCCTGGTTGGTGGCGTCCTCGTCGCGACCCTCGACCGGCAGCATCAGCTCGAGACCGGGGAAGTCCGAGGCGATCACCCGCGAGATGCCGATGAAGCGGTCGGTGTGGTCCGACAGCGCCAGCGAACCGGCGACGACGGCGACCTTGCCCTTGCGCGTGCCGATGAAGCGGCCGATCAGAGAGCCCGCCGTGCGGCCCGCCGCGATGTTGTCGATGCCGACGTAGCGCGCCCGATGGGACGCCGGCACGTCGGAGACCAGCGTGATGACGTGGATGCCCGAGGCCATCAGATCGTCGATCGCCGCGCGCACCAGCGGATGGTCGAGCGCCACGACCGCGATGCCGTCGTAGCGGTGGCCGACCTCCTCGAGCGTCGAGGTCAGTGCGTTGGGATCGAAGACGTCGGTCTCGACGATGTCGACCAGGGTGCGCCGCGCGGTCAGCCACGCGCGCTCCTTGATGACCGTCTCCTGGATCTCGCTCATGAAGGCGTTGAGGCTCTTCGGCATGACGAAGCAGAAGCGATAGCTCTTGCCCCGCGCCAGTTCCGCCGCCGCCGCATGGGGGCGGAAGCCGAGCCGGTCGATCGTCTCCTCGACCCGCTGCACCGTCGCCTTGCGCACGCCCGGTCGGCCGTGCAGCACGCGGTCGACGGTGGCGAGCGAAACGCCCGCCTCGCGGGCGACGTCCTTCAGGGTCGTGACGGAGAGATCGGCTTGCGTGTTCATGCTCCGATGGATCGCGCAATTTTCTGAGGTGCGCAACTCAATTCGTCGCTGCACCGCAAATGCCGCGCTGCGGCGAGGTCGGCGGCAACACGTGACGTTTCAGCCGAAGGCGCGCGGAAGCGCCCTCGCTCGAGGCGTCGAGGTACCCCTCAAATCGGCCGAAACTCAGCGCGACAGGAAGCGATAGACCGTGCGTTGGCGATAGGTCTCGCCCGGCGCCAGCCGCGTCGCCGGGAACTGGCGGCGGTTGGGCGCGTCGGGGAAGTCCTGCGCCTCGAGGCAGAAGGCGGCGTGCGCCCTGTGGACGAGACCGCCGAGCGGCGCCGCCGAAGGCCCGAGGAACTGCCCGGTGTAGAGCTGGATGCCCGGCCGGTCGGTCTCGACCTCCAGCGCCAGCCGCCCGTCGGGGGCGATCACCTCGGCTGCCACGACCGATTCGCCGGGAGGGGCCGCGATGGCGAAATTGACGTCGAAGTCGTCGGCGATCCGCCGCGCGCTGCGGAAGTCGTGACGGCTCGCGTCGACCGGCAGCACGGCGCCGGTCGGGCAGGTACTGTCGTCGCAGGGCGTGTAGAAGTCGGCCAGCAGCCGGAGCCGATGATCGCGGCTGTCGCCGCCGTCGTTCATGGTGAAATAGGCGTGGTTCGCCACGTTGAAGACGGTCGGTGCGTCGGTCGTCGCGGTGATCTCGTAAGCGAGCGTCGCGGCTTCGGTCAGCGTGTAGGTGCAGCGCACGGCGACCCGGCCGGGAAAGCCCTCGTCGCCGTCGGGCGAGACCAGCGACAGCGTGACCGAGCTCTCCGTCGTCGCCTTGAGCGTCCAGTTGCGGCGCGAGAAGCCCTTCGGCCCGCCGTGCAGCGTGTTGCGGCCGCCGTCGTTGATCGGCAGCGTGTGGTCGCGCCCGTCGAGGCGGAAACGGCCGCCGCCGATGCGGTTGGCGTAGCGCCCGACCATGGCGCCGAGATAGGCCGGATTGTCGGCGTAGGCCGTCGGGTCCTCGAAGCCGAGGACGACGCGGCGGCTGGAGCCGTCGGCGAGCGGCGCGACGAAGTCGCGGATCGAGGCGCCGATCGAACAGATCGAGACGATGCCGCCGCCCGGCGCCACCAGTTCCACCGCCACGACGGGTTCGCCGTCGCGCTTTCCGAATTCGCCGATGCGGTTCATGTCGTCCTCCGTGGCGCGCCGATGTTCGCACCTCGCACGAGGCCGAACGATAAGCCGATCCGCGTCGCTCCGCGAGAGGGGGCGACGTCGCGGAGCGCGGTGATATTCCGCGCGCCGCCGCCGTCATTCCGAAATCGGGGCTTGCGAGCGGAGCGATATGCGCTATCTCGAGGTGCGCACCACGAGATCAGCGCGCGAAGTCGCGCGTTTGCGAGGAGACGTCCCATGAAGTCCCGCATCTTCGGCCGCACCGGCCATGCCGTTTCGGAAATCGGTTTCGGCGCCTGGCAGATCGGCGGTTCCTGGGGCGACGTGGCCGAGGCCGACGGCCGCGCCGCGCTCAACGCCGCGCTCGACGCCGGCATGACCTTCGTCGACACCGCCGACGTCTATGGCGACGGCCGCTCCGAGCGCATCGTCGCCCAGGTGCTCGCCGAGCGCGGCGGCAAGCGCCCCTTCGTCGCCACCAAGGCCGGCCGCCGGCTGAACCCGCACGTCGACGCCGGCTACACGGCGGAGAATCTCGAGGCCTTCGTCGATCGTTCGCTGAAGAACCTCGCCGTCGAGCGCCTCGACCTCGTCCAGCTCCACTGCCCGCCGACCGAGACGCTCTATCGCCGCGAGGTCGCCGACGCCATGGAGGCGCTGAAGGCCAAGGGCAAGATCCGCGACTGGGGCGTCAGCGTCGAGAAGGTGGAAGAGGCGCTGAAGGCGATCGAATACCCCGGCTGCGTCTCGATCCAGATCATCTACAACCTGTTCCGCCAGCGCCCGTCCGAGCTGTTCTTCCGCGAGGCGAAGGCCAAGGGCATCGCCGTCATCGCCCGCGTGCCGCTCGCCTCCGGCCTGCTCTCCGGCAAGATCACCGCGGCGACCACCTTCGCCGCCGACGATCATCGTGCCTTCAACCGCCACGGCGAGGCCTTCGACGTCGGCGAGACCTTCGCCGGCGTGCCCTTCGAGGTCGGCCTCGCGGCGGTCGAGGAGGTGCGTCGTCTGGTTCCGGTGGGGGCCTCGATGGCGGCCTTCGCGCTCAAGTGGATCCTGATGGCCGACGCGGTGACCGTGGTCATCCCCGGCGCCCGCAACGCCGAACAGGCCCGCGCCAACGCCGCCGCCTCCGATCTCGCCGCGCTCTCCGACGAGACCATGGCCGCGGCCCACGAGATCTACGTGCGCCTGATCGCTCCGCACGTCCATCACCGCTGGTGAGCGAGGCGGGAGCCTCCTCTCTTCGGACGCTCGTGCAGAGGCCCTTCACCCCAGGGCCTCTGCGCAATTCGGTGGAACCGGGTTCGACGCCGTGCGCGATGCTTCGAGACGGCGTTCTTCGAACGCCTCCTCAGCATGAGGCGCTCGTATTTGCCGCGGCAATCTCCAGAGCCTCATCCTGAGGAGCGCCGCAGGCGCGTCTCGAAGGATCGCGCACGGACGTCGATCCGCAGCTCTGGAACGAGGCAGGCATCCCGGGAGGGGCGAACGGAGCTCGCGCCGGATGCGGCGCCCGTGTCGGAGAGTGGCGTCGGAAGGCGAACGAGCACGCGCCTCGCGATGCCGGACCGCCGAACCCCACACGCCTCGCGGGGCTCGGCACCCTCCCCTGAGGGGAGGGTGAGGGGCAGCCACGCCTCGAAACTCATCGATGCATGGGGCGCGGGACGACCGGTGCGCGGCACCGCGCGCGGCTCGGCTCCGTGGCAGGGGCGAACCGGTCTCGTCGACCTCGCGCCTCAGGCCTTGTCGCCGCCCTTGCCGCCCTTGCCCTCGGGCAGGTCGTCGTCGTCGAGGATGCGCCAGGCGGCGCCTTCGAGGTCCTCGTACTGACCCGACTTCAGCGTCCACATGAAGGCGAAGAGGCCGAGCAGGCCGAGGCCGATGGCGATCGGAATGAGGAAGATCAGGACGTCCATCGTCGGTTCCTACTCTCGGATCAGGGTTCGGCGAAGAGGCGCAGGCGCAGCGCGTTGAGCGTCACCAGCACCGACGAGCCGGACATGGCCAGCGCCGCGATCAGCGGCGTCACGAAGCCCGCCACCGCCACCGGCACGGCGACGAAGTTGTAGATCACCGACAGCCACAGGTTCTGCACCATCGCCCTCTTGGCCGAGCGCGACACCTCGATCGCCACCGCCACCGGGGCGAGGCGGTCGCCGAGGAAGACGGCGTCGGCGGCGGCCTGCGACAGGTGGACGGCGGTGACCGGCGACAGCGACACGTTCGCGGCGGCGAGCGCCGGGGCGTCGTTGAGACCGTCGCCGACCATCAGCACCCTGTGGCCGGCGGCCTTGAGCTCTTCGATGCGGGCGATCTTGTCGGCCGGCTTGACGCCCGAGCGCCAGTTGGCGACGCCGCATTCGGCCGCCACCGCGGCTACGGCAGCCTCGCGATCGCCCGACAGGATCTCCACCGCGACGCCGTCGGCGGCGAGGCGGCGCATGACCTCGGCGGCGTCTTCGCGCAGGCCCTGGCGCAGGGCGCAGACGACGACGTCGCCCGTGGCGTCGCGATGGGCGACCAGCGAGGCGCCGGGATAGGCCTCGTGCAGCGCCGCGACCATGGCCGGATCGGCATCGCAGAACTCGGGGCTGCCGAGGCGTTCGATCGACCCTTCCGTCGTCGTCTCGATGCCGCGGCCGGGGATCTCGCGCACGTCGACGGGCGCGGCGACGGCGCGCGTCGCCTCGGCCAGGGCGACGCCGAGCGGGTGGCGGCTGGCGCGCGCCATGCGGCCGGCCATCATGAGGCGCTCGACCGAGAATTCCTCGGCGTTGAGCAGCCGCGCCTCGGGCAGGGTCAGCGTGCCGGTCTTGTCGAAGACCACGGTGTCGACCACGGCGAGGCGCTCGATGGCGTCGCCGGCATGAACCAGCACGCCGGCGCGGAAGAGGATGCCGGAGGTCACCACCTGCACCGCCGGAATGGCGAGCGCCAGGGCGCAGGGGCAGGTGATGATCAGCACCGACACGGCGACGATGCCGGAATCGGCGATGCCGCGGCCGCCGATCAGCCACCAGCCGAGGAAGGTCAGCGCGGCGGCGGAATGGACGACCGGCGCATACATCGAGGCGGCGCGGTCGGCGAGGCGCATGTAGCGCGACTTGGCCTGGGCCGCGGCCTCGAGCAGGCGGTTGACCTCGTCGAGCAGCGTGCCGGCGGCCGCCGCCGTGACGCGGACCTCGAGCGAGCCGGAGGTCGACAGCGTGCCGGCATAGACGCGATCGCCGGCGCCGACGGCGACGAGGTCGGTCTCGCCGGTGATCAGGCTCTGGTCGATGTCGGAGCCGCCGCGTTCGACGACGCCGTCGACCGACACCCGTTCGCCGGCGCGGACCAGCACCAGCGCGCCGGGTTCGACCTTGGAGAGCGGCACGTCGCGGACGCTGCCGTCGGGGAGCACCAGCGAGGCGGCCTCGACCCGGAGGGCGGCGACGTTCTCGGCGACCGAACGGGTGCGGCGGCGCATGTTCTGGTCGAGGTAACGGCCGACCAGAAGGAAGAACAGCAGCATCGTCACCGAGTCGAAGAAGGCGTGATGCGCCGAGCGCAGCGTCTCGAAGATCGACAGGCCGAGGGTCAGCACGACGCCGATCGAGATCGGCACGTCCATGTTGGTGCGCAGCACCCTGAGCGCCCGCCAGGCCGAGCGGAAGAACGGCCGGGCCGAATAGGCGACGACGGGAATGGCGATCAGCGCCGAGACCCAGTGGAAGAGGTCGCGCGTCAGATCGTCGATGTCGGTGACGTTGCCGGCCCACACCGAGACCGACAGCAGCATGATGTTCATCGCACCGAAGCCGGCGACGCCCATGCAGCGCAGCAGTTCCTTGGCCTCGGCGTTCTCCTCGGCGCTGCGGCGGCCGGGGTCGAAGGGATGGGCGCGATAGCCGAGCCGCTCCAGCCGTCGCACGATGACGCCCGGCTCGACCTTCGCGGGATCCCAGTCGACGGCGAGGCGGCGCGACGTCAGGTTGACGCGGGCCTGATCGACGCCGTCGAGCCCCTTGAGGCCGCGCTCGATGGTCGACATGCAGGCGGCGCAGGTGATGCCCTCCACCGCCAGATCCATGTGCAGACGGCCGTCCGGCGCCTCCGTGGCGAAGGCGGACCAGTCGTTCTCGCGCGGGGCGTCGAGCGGCGTCGCGGTGGCGTTCATGGGCCCTCGGCTCCGATCGGGGCCGGCGACGGCAGCGCCGTCGCCGCCGTCGTCACTTGAAGAAGAGCGTGTTGTGCGACTGGAACAGGCGGCCGCCGGCACCGTCGCCCTCGATCGCCATGCCCCACTTGCCGGGCGTCACGCCCTTGGCCTCGCCGGTCCAGCGATCGGAAGAGCCGGCGACCGGCTGCAGCGCGACCACGTGGTCGAGGGTGCGCTGCGCCGGGTGCTCGAGGCGCATCTTGAAGGTCACGCCGGAGAGCGCCGCGCCGTCCTTGCCGCGGGCGTCGAGCACGACCTTGACCGTGCCGTCGTCGGCGCGGGTGGCGTTGGCCTCGACCGTCCAGCCGCGCTCGGTCTGGGCCGCGGCGGCGGCGAGCTCGGCGTTGAAACGCTGGCTGTCGCGGAACGAGCTCTCGGTCACCGTGCCGGGATGCGACCCGATGGCCTTGTAGACCATGTATCCGTTCACCGCGAAGACCACGCCGAAGGTGCAGATCAGGATGATCAGCACCCGGCGGCCGGTGAGGCGGAAGCCCTCTTCCTGCGGTTCCTTCGAAGTCTCGAGCGTCGTCGGCATGTCTCTCTCCGATGGCTTGCGGTCGGTGCGCCCCGCCACGGCGGGGCGTCCGTTCAGGGCGACTTGAAGAAGTCCCTGGTGTTGACGATCTCGCCGTCGGGCGAGCGCAGCACGAAGGTCAGGTCCTGCGAAACCGGCAGGGCGGCGCCCGCGGGGGCGGTGACGAGGACGCGCACCTCGCGCGTCTGGTCGGAATCGACGGGCAGCAGCAGCGCGCCGCCCTCCGTCTTCGCCGGCGACGAGGTCTCGAGCCGCGTGCCGGCCGGCATGCCGGCGATCGCGAGGGCGAGCTCGCGGCGCTCCGCCTTCTTGTTGAGGAGGCGGACGGTGAAGCCGTTGCGCACCGAGCCGTCGGAGTTCTGCACATATTGCGGGTTGCGATCGTGCAGGACGTTGAGGCCGATCGTCGCGCGGGTGCCGAGGCGCCAGGCCATCACCGACGCGACCACCGCGATCAGCACCACGTAGACCATGGTGCGGGCGCGGAAGAACTTGAAGACCGGGGCCTCGCCGCGCTCGCGGCGCTCGATGTTGATGTCGGTGTCGTAGCCGATCAGGCGGATGTCCTGACCGGTCTTGCGCATCACCGCGTCGCAGGCGTCGATGCACAGGCCGCACTGGATGCAGCCCATCTGCAGGCCTTCGCGGATGTCGATGCCGGTCGGGCAGGCGGCGACGCACTGGCCGCAGTCGACGCAGTCGCCGGCCTTCTCGCCGGCCGCGCGCAGCTTCTTGTTGGCCTTGAGCGACCCGCGCGGCTCGCCGCGATCGACGCGGTAGGAGACGTTGAGCGCCCATTCGTCGGTCAGCGCCGCCTGGATGCGCGGCCAGGGGCACATGTAGAGGCAGACCTGCTCGCGGGTGAAGCCGGCCAGCAGATAGGTGGTCGAGGTCAGGATCGCCACCCAGACATAGGCGGTCATGTCCGCCTGCAGGGTGAAGAGCTCGACCAGCAGGGTGGGCGCGTCGGCGAAGTAGAGCACGAAGGCGCCGCCGGTCAGCATGGCGATGACGATCCACGTCAGGTGGGTCGCGGCCTTGCGCCAGATCTTGTCGAAGGTCCAGGGACCCCGATCGCGCTTCATCTGCTCGCGGCGTTCGCCCTGGAAGATGCGCTCGACCGCGAAGTAGAGGTCGGTCCACACCGTCTGCGGGCAGAGGTAGCCGCACCAGATGCGGCCGGCCAGCGCGTTCATCAGGAACAGCACGAAGGCGGCGATGATCATCAGGCCGGTGACGTAGTAGACTTCCTGCGGCCAGATCTCGACGAAGAAGAAGTAGAACCGCCGGCCGGGAAGGTCGAGCAGGATCGCCTGGTCCGGCTGGCCGGGCGCACGCGTCCAGCGCAGGAACGGCAGCAGATAGTAGATCGCCATGCCGACCACGAGGATCGCCCACTTCAGGCGGCGGAACGTGCCCGACACCGTCGCGGGATAGATCTTCTTCTGGTCCTCGTAGAGGCTGGCGCCGGCATCGGCACCGCTATCGACACTCATCGCATTCCGTCCTTGCGTCGAGGCCCGCGACAGATCCGGCGGATCGATCGGCCGACCGCGCACGTCCTAGGTCCGTGCGGGCGTCGGGGCAAGCCCGATCCGGCTGTCCGGGATCAAATGGAAGAGAGATCGGTCGCAGCAATCCCCTCAGAATGCAGACGACCCATCCGGGCGTATCGGCGCCCAAAAAAGAAAGGGAGGCGGTTGCCCGCCTCCCTTTCGAGAGACCCTCATCGGATCACTTGCCGCCGCCCAGCGAGTGGACGTAGACGGCCAGGGACTTGATGGTGATCGGGTCGAGACGACCTTCCCACGCCGGCATGACGCCGTGCTTGGGCTCGGTGATCTGCGCCACGACCTTGTCGATGCCGGCGCCGTAGAGCCAGATCTTGTCGGTCAGGTTCGGCGCGCCCATCTCCTGGTTGCCCTTGGCGTTGTCGCCATGGCAGGAGGCGCAGTTGTCGGCGAAGAGCTTCTTGCCGCTGTCGGTGCCCTTCACGGAAGAGTCGGAGAGAGAGACGACGTAGGCAGCCACGTCGGCGATCTCTTCCTTCTTCAGGATGGCGTCCTTGCCGAAGGCGGGCATGATCTGGTCACGCGCCTTGGCATGGCCCGAACGGATGCCGAACTGGAGGGTCTGGTAGATGTCGGCGAGCTTGCCGCCCCAGATCCAGTCGTCGTCCTGCAGGTTCGGATAGCCCGGACCGCCCGTCGCACCCGAGCCGTGGCACGGAGCGCAGTTGTCGCCGAAGGCCGCCTTGCCGTTCGCCATGGCGAACTCGAGGTAGGCCGGCGTCGACTTGATCTTCTCGAGCGGCGCCTCGGCGAGACCGACCGCGTCGGCGACGCGCTTGGTCTTGCCGGCTTCGTAGTCGGCGATCGCCGTGGCGCGCATCTGCGCACCGACGAGGCCCTTGGTGTAGTCCGAGACGAGCGGCCACGACGGGTACACGACCCAGTAGCCGATCGACCAGACGATCGTCGCGTAGAACACCCAGAGCCACCACTTCGGCAGCGGAGTGTTCAGTTCCTTCAGACCGTCCCATTCGTGACCAGTCGTCGACTGGCCCGACAGTTGGTCGAGTTCCTGTTTTGCCATGGATCAATCCTCCCGCAGGGGGATGTGCGAGGCGTCGTCGAAGGACCGCTTGTTGGACGGCCACAGAGCGTAGACGAGCGCCCCCGCGAAGATGACGAAGAAGTAGACCAGACCCCAAGTCTGAGCGAATTTGGCCAGAGATTCGTATGTCATCAGACAAACGCCTCCATCAGCGCAGGTTCGCCTTGTCGTCGTACTTGGAGAAGTCCACCAGGGTGCCGAGCATCTGGAGGTAGGCGACGACCGCGTCCATCTCGGTGACCTTGGCGGGGTTGCCGTCGAAGTCACGCGACTTGGCCGAGGCGCCGTACCGCTTCGCGACCGTCGAGTCGTCGGCAGTCGCCTGAGCGACCACGTCCTTGGCGACGTTGGCGATCTGGTCCTCGGTGTAGGGCACGCCGACGAGGGCGTGGGTCTTCACCATGGAGTCCAGGTGCTTGGTATCGAGCTCGTTCTTCGCCAGATGCGGGTAGCCGGGCATGATGCTGTCCGGAACCACCGCACGCGGGTTGATCAGGTGTTCGACCTGCCACTTGTCGGAATACTTGTTGCCGACGCGAGCCAGATCGGGACCCGTGCGCTTGGACGACCACTGGAAGGGATGGTCGTACATGGACTCGGCCGCGAGGCTGAAGTGGCCATAGCGTTCGATCTCGTCGCGCATCGGACGGATCATCTGGCTGTGGCAGTTGTAGCAGCCTTCACGGATGTAGATGTTGCGTCCGGCCAGTTCGAGCGGGGTGTAGGGACGCATGCCCTCCACCTTCTCGATCGTGCTCTTCAGATAGAAGAGGGGCACGATTTCGACCAGACCACCGATCGCGACGGCGATCAGGATGCCCACGAGCAGAACGATCGAGTTCTTCTCGAAAATGGCGTGCTTTTCGATCAGCGACATGGATCGTTCTCCTCACTCGGCCGGAGCCGGGACCGGGGTGGCAGCGGTGGCGCCTTCGGCGTCCTCGCCGGCAACGACGGTCATCCAGAGGTTGTAGACCATGATCAGCGCGCCGACGACGAACAGGAGGCCGCCGGTGGCACGGATCACATAGTAGGGGTGCATCGCCGCCACGGTCTCGATGAACGAGTATTCGAGGAAGCCGAGCTTGTCGTAGGCACGCCACATCAGACCCTGCATGATGCCGGACACCCACATGGCGCAGATGTAGAGCACGATGCCGATCGTCGCGGTCCAGAAGTGCCACGAGACGAGCTTGAGAGAATACACACCCTTCTTGTTCCACAGCCACGGGAAGAGGCAGTAGAGCGCACCGAAGGACACGAAGCCGACCCAGCCGAGAGCGCCGGAGTGGACGTGACCGACGGTCCAGTCGGTGTAGTGCGAGAGGCCGTTGACGGCCTTCACCGACATGAGCGGACCTTCGAAGGTCGACATGCCGTAGAAGGCGACCGACACGACGAGCATGCGGAGCACCGGGTCGGTGCGCAGCTTGTCCCAGGCGCCGGAGAGCGTCATCAGACCGTTGATCATGCCACCCCACGACGGCATCCACAGGATGACCGAGAAGGTCATGCCGAGGGTCGAGGCCCATTCGGGCAGAGCCGTGTAGTGCAGGTGATGCGGGCCGGCCCAGATGTAGGTGAAGATCAGCGCCCAGAAGTGGACGATCGAGAGCCGGTACGAATAGACCGGACGCTCGGCGCGCTTCGGGACGAAGTAGTACATGATGGCGAGGAACGCGGCGGTCAGGAAGAAGCCGACGGCGTTGTGACCGTACCACCACTGGACCATGGCATTCTGGACGCCCGAGAAGGCCTGCACAGAATGGTAGGAGAAGGGCGAGACCGGAACACGGACGTTGTTGCCGAGGTGCAGCATGGCCACGGTGACGATGAACGCCAGCGTGAACCAGTTGGCCACGTAGATATGGGGCTCCTTACGCTTCCACAGGGTGATGAGGAAGGTGAAGAGATAGACCACCCACACGACGGTCAGCCACAGGTCGGCGTACCACTCGGGTTCGGCATATTCCTGGCCCTGGGTGATGCCCAGCAGGTAGCCCGTGCCGGCGATCACGATGAAGGCGTTGTAGCCCAGCACCACGAACCACGGCGTCACGATGCCCGGCAGACGCGCCTGGCAGGTGCGCTGCACCACGTAGAGCGACGTCGCCAGCAGCACGTTGCCGCCGAAGGCGAAGATGACCGCCGAGGTGTGCAGCGGACGGAGACGGCCGAACGCGATCCACTGGAGATCGAGGTTCAGCATCGGGAACGCGAGCTGCGAAGCCGCGATCACGCCGACCAGGAAGCCGGCCACGCCCCAGAACATCGCGGCAATCGACGCGAACTTGACCGGGCCGTAGTTGTAGTTGGGCTTGCCGTCGATTTCCTGCGCCGGATTGCCGACGCGGGACTGGTAGCCCTTGAGGATGAGGAACACGCCGAGCGCCGCGAAGATCGCGCCGACGATCGCGTGAAACGCGAATTGCGGTTCCCAAGCCTTGCCTGCGAGAATCACGCAGACGACGGCGAGAAGCGCGAGGACGATCGAATAAGCGATCTCCTCGAGCGTGAATGCCTTTGTCTCGACTGGTCGAGCCATCGTTCGCCCCGTTTCTTTATAGTCGATACGCCCCCGGACGGCTCGCCTCGCCCTTCCCGCTCGCGAAAGCCCTTCGCATGCAGGAACCGCGAGACGCCCGTCCGCCTCTTTCCTCGTCGATCCGACGACGTCCGCCGAGTTTCCCCCCCGGCGAGCGGCGTCGGAGCGCCGATCGGGTATCGGTCCGACCCTAAGGCCGACCGTCTCCCGCCACTTTGATTCAGGTCAACGGACCCGAACCGGTTCGGTAGACGTTCGACCCAGCTGGAGCGGACGCGGGGCGGAGAATAACCGCGCAGGCGCCCCATCAGCAGCCGGTCGAAATACCTACAGCCGAATGTCCAACTCCTTAGACCCACAGGGTTACCCCGGCAATCGGCAATGCGTTGGATCAAGCGCGACACCCTGCCGCCGTCGTCTGGAATCCTACGGTTTTCAAAGTGTTCCGGGCGGCGTAGAGTGGCGCCTTCGATCGACGATCGAAACCCGTGACGGCCCGTGACGCGCAAGATGCTCGGCCTCTTGCTCGAACGAGGTGGGTTTCGCGCCGAGACGGAGAGAATCGGAGGGGTGAGGCGCAGCGGCCGTGTCGGCGGCGTGCGCATTGGTCGCGCCGACCGGAAGAGGTGCCGCGCACCGAACCCGGCGCCCGGTCCCGGCATCGGATCCCTTCTTCGGACAACACGACCGCCCGCGGCGTCGGGGGCGATCGGCTCGCACGGTCGCCCATTTGATCGGGGTCAAGGCCGGCGAGGAGGGATGACGCCATGGTGAGCCGCATGTCCCAGACCATCGAACTCAAATACGCCACGCGCAGCGTGCCCCGCTACACGAGCTATCCGACGGCGCCGCACTTCGGCGACGGCGTGGACGGGGCGACGCTGGCCACCTGGCTCGCCGCCCTGCCGGACGATCGGCCGTTGTCGATCTATCTGCACGTGCCCTACTGCCGGGCGATCTGCCACTACTGCGGCTGTCACACCAAGGCGGCGCTGCGCGACGATCCGGTGATCGACTATGCGCAGGGCCTGGTCCAGGAGATCGGCCTCGTCGCCGCGGCGATCGGCCGGCGCCTGCCGGTCGGCCACATCCACTGGGGCGGCGGCACGCCGAGCCTGCTGCCGGTCGATTCGTTCCGCGCCGTGGTGGCGAAGCTGAACGAGTCGTTCGACATCCTGCCGACCGCCGAGCACGCGATGGAGCTCGATCCGCGCACCGTGACGAAGACGCTCGCCGCGGCGTTGGCGGAGGCCGGCATCACCCGCGCCAGCCTCGGCGTGCAGGACTTCGACGCCACGGTGCAGAAGGCGATCGGCCGCATCCAGCCGATCGAGACCGTCACCGCGGCGGTCGAGGCGCTGCGCGGCGCCGGCATCGCGGCGATCAACTTCGACCTGATGTACGGCCTGCCGCACCAGAGCGCCGAGACGATCCGCAACACGGTCGCCCTCGCCCACGGCTTCGGCCCGTCGCGCATCGCGCTCTTCGGCTATGCCCACGTGCCGTGGTTCAAGAAGCATCAGCGCCTCATCGACGAGGCGGCGCTGCCGGGTGCGGGCGAGCGCATCGCGCTGGAGCGCACCGCGCGGTCGATCCTCGCCGAGTACGGCTACGAGGCGATCGGTCTCGACCACTTCGCGCTGCCCGACGACGAGATGGCGGTTGCGGCGAAGAACGGCGATCTCCATCGCAACTTCCAGGGCTACACCACCGACGCCTGCGACACGCTGATCGGCATCGGCACCTCGTCGATCGGTCAGAGCCATGGCGGCTTCGCCCAGAACGATCCCGACATCGGCCGCTGGCGCAAGGCGGTCGAGGCGGGACGGCTGCCGGTCTCCAAGGGCAAGGCGCTCGACGACGACGACCGGCTCCGGGCGGCGATCATCGAGCGGGTGATGTGCGACTATGCCGTCGATCTCGACGCGGTCTGCGCCGCCCACGGCGTCACGGTCGACGCGGTCGCCGATGCCTTCGAACGGCTCGCCGAACCGATCGCCGACGGGCTCGCCACGCTGGAGGGCCACCGCCTGACGGTGACCGAGCTCGGCCGGCCGCTGGTGCGCATCGTCGCGAGCGCCTTCGACGTCTATCTCGCACGCGCCGCCGCCCGCCATTCCGTGGCGGTGTGAGCGAGAGACCCGCGACACGCGATCCGGCCGGCCCGTCCTCGACGCGGCCGGCCGTTTTCGTATCCGGCCTCAGTCCACCGCGATCGCCGCCACCGTGGCACCGAGGACGGCGACCAGATCGGCCGGGGCGATGCGGATCTCGAGGCCGCGACGGCCGCCGGAGACGTGGACCAGATCGGGCAGGAGCAGCGCCTCGTCGACCACCACCGGCAGCGGCCGCTTGGTGCCGAAGGGCGAGATGCCGCCGAGCACGTAGCCGGTGAGGCGCTGGGCATCCGCCTTGTCGCCCATCTCGGCGCGCTTCCACCCCAGAGCCTTCGCCGCCAGCGGCAGGCCGAGCTTGCGGGCGACCGGGACCAGAGCCAACGCGTGCGCCTTGGCGCCGTCGGTCGTCACCAGCGTCTTGAAGACCGAGTCCGGATCGAGCCCGAGCTTCTCCGCCGCCTCGAGGCCATAGGCTTCGGCGCGCGGGTCGTGGGCATATTCGAGGAGGTCGAAGGCGATCGTCTTCGTCTTCAGGAAGGTGGTGGCGGGGGTGGCGGCCACGAGTCGGCTCCCGGGTTGGATCGATGGCGGCAACCTATCGCCGTCGGCCGCAATGAAAAAGGCCCGCCGTCACCGGCGGGCCGAGTCGGGTCTCGGGAGAGACCCCATGAAGGCTGGAGCTGCGTCAGTGCGTGCCGGTGAGGTGGCAGATGCCGCAGACGTCGGTGATGCGGATGCGATCCTGCTTCTCGATGGCGACGAGGCCGCGGCGCTTGAGATCCGAGATCACCCGGCTGACCGTCTCGATGGTCAGGCCGAGATAGTCGGCGATCTCCTGGCGGGTCATCGTCAGCTCGATCAGCTGTTCGTCCTTGTCGCCCTGGGGGCCGAGGCAGCCGGCCTGACCGCGCGAGGGGACGAAGCGCATCAGGAAGGTCGCCACCCGCTCGAAGGCCGACTTGCGGCCGAGCAGCACGGCGTGGTCGTGCAGGCGCTCGATCTGGCGGCGCAGGCATTCGGCGACGTGGCTCTGGAACTTGTCGGAGGCCTCGAGGTCGCGGCGATCGAGGATGCGCACCACCGAGGGCGTCAGCGTCTCGGCGTTGCAGTCGTAGAGCTTGCCGCCGACGACGCCGAAGAGTGCCTCGGGCGCGATCACCTCGACCACCTGACGGCGACCGTCGGGCAGGAGCTTGAACAGCATCACCGCGCCTTCGATCAGCTCGTAGACGCGGTCGGCGGGGTCGCCTTCGTAGAAGATGGCGTCGTGTTCCGCCACACGTTGGGTCTTCACGCGCTGCGAGCGCGCGAATTCCGACCAGTCGGCGTCGGCTCCCACCACTCTCGGCGGCGCGCCGGCGATTCCGATGCCGCGATCCGAATAGGCCATGTCTCGTCCCTCCTCGCCGATCGCCGCCCACCCGTCACGGAATCCGTGACGGTCGTCCGTGGAAAGGCCGACCGGGTTCGCCGGGCAGATGTCGCTCCGACGATCCATGCTGTCGACGAATGCCATCTCTCCGCTCCACCAGTTTCCGGTGCCGGCCCGTCTCCGGCAACCGAAAGGACGCGGAAAGATCGCGGTCCTCGACGACGAAAAGCTAAAAAGAAGCACCGGACACCACAATCCCGGTCCGCTACGTACATCGAAGGGTCAAGAGAGCCGGCCGGGCCGTGGCCCGCGACGCCTCAGAGGACGGAGACCAGCGTGTCGCCCGACAGCGGCTTGCGCAGCACCGGCACGTCGTCGAGATCGCGCAACTCGTCCTCGATGGCCTTCTGGGCCTGACCGGAGATGGCGATGATCCGCGGCATCGGCGTCAGGCGATGCAGCCAGCGGATGACGTGCGAGCCGCGAATGCCCGGCAGGCCGAGGTCGACGATGATCACGTCGCGCTCGCCGGGCGGGCTGCATTCGAAGAAGCTCTCGGCGTCGGGATGCGACACGACGTCGTGGCCGAGCGCCTGCAGCAGGAAGCGCAGGCTGTCGGACACGCCCGGATCGTCCTCGACGATATGGATGGTTCCGCCGTACGCGTCGGGCGCGCCCGGGGATCTGGATGCGTTCATGCTGGTCACTCGGCCGTGTGGGTCTGCCCACTTTGGCGGAAACCGACCGCGGTCACATCCGTATTGTCCCGAGCGAACCGCTCGAGAAAACGTCATCTCCGGCGATGGCGCACATTTGTTCGCATTCGTCCCGTCGCCGCGGCGGACCGCGGCGACCCGTGGGATCGATCGGATCGACGGGCGGCGGACGGCCTCAGCCGTGCTCGCCGGTCAGGACGATGCGCACCAGATCGGCGGCGTTGCGGGCGCCGAGCTTCTCCATGATGCGGGCGCGGTGCACCTCGATGGTGCGCGGCGAGATGCCGAGATGGCGACCCGCCTCCTTGTTGGAGGCGCCGGCGGTGATCTGGCCCAGCACCTCGATCTCGCGCGGGGTCAGGAGCTCGCGGCCGGGGAAGTCGGCGACGGCGCCGTGACCGTCGGCGCGGCGGGCCTGGGCGGCCAGCGTCTCGCGGACGCGGTCGACGATCTGGCCGGCGTCGAAGGGCTTCTCGATGAAGTCGAAGGCGCCGTACTTGATGGCGGTGACCGCCATCGGAATGTCGCCCTGACCGGAGATGATGAAGATCGGCGCCGGCCAGTGGTCGGCATTGAGGGTCTTCAGGATGTCGAGACCGGAGCGACCGGGCATGTGGACGTCGAGGAAGACGCAGGAGGGCGTCTGGGTCCGCGCCGCCTCGAGGAAGGCATCACCCGATTCGTACCCCGTGACCGAGAAGCCTTCCATCTCGAAGACCACGGAGAGCGCGTCGCGCACGGCGGGCTCGTCGTCGACGACCCAGATCGTCTGTTCGGTCTTCTGCGTGCGGCCAATCATGTCGTCACCTCGATATGTCTGCTCCGCGCCTGCCCGTGGGCCGACACGAACGCGGGTCGAAACTCATTCGGCTCGCGCCACCGGCGTCGCCTCGAGCGGCAGGGTGAGAACGAAGGTGGCGCCGCGACCGGCACCGCCCGGTTCCACCAACAGGTCTCCACCGTGGTTCTGAGCGATCGAGCGAGAAATCGCAAGGCCCAGTCCCAATCCAGACTTCTTCGAGGTCGCGAAGGCCTTGAAGAGATCGCGGACGGTGTTCTTCGGAATGCCGGGACCGCTGTCCTCGACTTCGATCAGCAGGCGCCCGTCGTCGACGTGGGCGGCGATGCGGATCCAGCGATCCTCGCGCTCGCGCACGGCCTCGATGCCGTTGCGGATCAGGTTGATCAGCACCTGCTGGATCTGCACCGGATCGACGTCGAGCGCCGGCAGATCCGCGGCGATGTCGCGCACCACCTCGATGCCGGCACCGTCGTGGCCGAGCATGGTCAGCTCGAGCGCCTCGTCGACCAGCTTGGCGACCTCGACCGGCTGGCGGTCGGGTTCGCGCTTCTCGACGAAGTGGCGCATGCGCTGGATGATGGCGCCGGCGCGTTCGGCCTCGCGGCGGGTCTTGGCGACGATCTCGACGGTCGCGGCCTCGACCGAGCCGTCCTCGACGCCGGCCTCGAGCTTGCGGCCGAGAGCCTGGAGATAGAGCATCACCGCGGTCAGCGGCTGGTTGAGTTCGTGGGCGATCGCCGCGCCCATCTCGTCCATGGCGTTGACGCGGGCCATCTGGACGAGCTGCGCCTGGAGCTGGTTCAGCCGCTGCTCGACCGCCTTGCGGGAGCGCAGGTCGCGGATGATGCCGATGAACTGACGCCCCTCGGGGGTGCGGCACTCGCCGACCGACAGTTCGATCGGGATGATGGTGCCGTCGGCATGGCGGCCGCGCACCTCGCGGCCGATGCCGATGATCTTCTTGACGCCGGTCGCCATGTACTGGTTGACCCAGAAGTCGTGGCCGTGGGCGAACTCGGGCGGCATCAGCACCGAGATGCCCTTGCCCGCCACTTCCGCCGCGGTCAGACCGAAGAGCTCCTCGCACGCCTTGTTGAAGATCAGGATGCGACTGCGCTCGTCGATCACGACGATGCCGTCGACGGCCGTATCGAGAACACTGAGGAGACGCGCCTCGGAGACGGTCGGCGACTGGGGTGACACGTGTGGCGGCTCCCGACGAACCAAGTCTGATTGGCGGTATTTAAATACCGATGCTGCGCCGGTCTGTCCGGCGCAACTTCCATATCAGACAAAATCCGTATGATTCTCAAGCCCCGACCGGGCGGAGGAGCCATTCCGCCAATCGACCGGCCGCTTCCGTGATGCTCGCCGGGCCGCGGGCGAAGCACAGGCGCAGGAAACCTTCGCCCGCCGGACCGAAGGCGGTGCCCGGCGCGAGGCCGACGTTGGCCTCGTCGACCAGGGTCAACCCCAGCCGCGCGGTCTCGCTCCAGCCCTCGACGCCGAAGAACAGATAGAAGGCGCCGACCGGCGCGGAGAGCCGCACCCGGCCGGTGGCGGCGAGCGTGTCGATCAGGATGTTGCGGCTCTCGCGGATGCGCTCGATCTGGAAGGCGAGGAAGTCCTCGCCCTGTTCGAGCGCGGCGACGGCGGCGCGTTGGACGAAGACGGCGACGCCGGAGGTCGAGTACTGGATCAGGTTCTCGAGTACGTCGCCGAGCGCCGGCGGCGCCTCGATCCAGCCGATGCGCCAGCCGGTCATCGCCCAGTTCTTGGAAAAGGTGTTGACGAAGACCACCCGGTCGTCGGGGCCGGCGACGTCGTGGAAGGAGGGGGCGCGGGCCGAACCGTCCCAGACGAAGCGGCCGTAGACCTCGTCGGCGACGATCCACAGGCCGTGGCGACGGGCGAGATCGAGGATCGCCGCGAGTTCGTCGCGGGTCGCGGTCCAGCCGGTCGGGTTGCAGGGCGAGTTGAGGAAGATCACCTTCGTCGCCGGCGTCACCGCGGCGGCGAGCTGCTCGACGTCGAGCACCCAGCCGGCATTGCCGAAGGTCATGGCGACCTCGACGACCTTCGCCCCGCGCAGGCCGGCGGCGGCGGCGAAGTTGGGCCAGGCCGGGGTCGGCACGATCACCTCGTCGCCCTGACCGGCGAGTGCGGTCAGCGCGATCTGGATCGCCTGCATGCCGGAGGCGGTGACGAAGAAGCGCTCGGGCGAGAAGCTGCCGCCGTAGAGCCGGCCGTGATAGGCGGCGAGCGCGGCGCGCAGATCGGGGATGCCGCGCTGCCAGGTGTAGAAGGTCTCGCCGGCGGCGAGCGAACGGGCGGCGGCCTCGCAGACGAAGGCCGGCGTCGGCAGATCGCCCTCGCCCGCCCACAGCGGGATCATCCCCTCGCGGGTGCGGCCGTAGTTCATCACCTCGACGATGCCGGAGGGCGGCGCGGCGAGGGCTTCGGGCCGGAGGGAGACGAGGGGATCGACAGGCGACAGGGTCATGAAACGGCGGCTCCGAGGATGCGAAGCGGTCAGTCTAGCCGCTTCGCGTCCGTCGGGGCATGAAAAGCCGTGACACGATCGATCGACGATCCTGATGGATCGTGCGCCGACGGGGCCGCCGCGTCACTTCTTCAGGAGATCGCGGATCTCTTCCAGGAGCAGCTCCGAGCGGGTCGGCTCGGGGGCCGGCACCGGGGCCTCCTCTTCCTTCTTCTTCAGCGTGTTCATCGCCTTGACGACGAGGAACAGGACGAAGGCGACGATCAGGAAGTTGAGCGTCACGGTGACGAACTGGCCCCAGCCGAGCGTCGCGCCGACCGCCTTGGCGGCGGCATAGGTGGCGGGCGCCTCGGCCGAGCCGGTCAGCGCCTTGAACAGAACGAACTTGTTGGAGAAGTCGAGCCCGCCGGTCACCGCGCCGACCACCGGCATGATGACGTCGGCGACGAGACTGTCGACGATCTTGGAGAAGGCGGCGCCGATCACCACGCCGATCGCCAGATCGACGACGTTGCCGCGCAGGGCGAACTTCTTGAATTCCTCGAGCATGGGCCGTCTCCTCGTCGGCCGCCGTCACGCGACGGCGGGCATGGGCTTCTCTATCGCGACAGCGTCACTTCCGCTACGTCATCGGAGCGAATCGCGTCGGGCTCATCCGGATGGACCCGGATGTGGGTGGATGGAGGGTGTGCGCATGCTCGCCATGGTGGACATACGCCTTTCGTCGGGGCTATGAAGTCATGTCCGTTCGCGAAGGCCCGCGCGACATCGAGAAGAAGGCCGCCGAACCATGATCCACGGATGGCTCGTCCTCGTCGTCGCCATCGCCTACATCGGAGCGCTGTTCGGCATCGCCCACTGGGGCGACCGCCGTCTCGGTCGCGTGTCGCCGACGGTCGGCCGACCGACGATCTACGCGCTGTCGCTCGGCGTCTACTGCACCTCGTGGACCTTCTTCGGATCGGTCGGTCAGGCCGCGGTCAAGGGTCTCGACTTCCTGACCATCTACATCGGGCCGATCCTGCTCTACCTGTTCGGCTACGGCATCCTCGAGCGGATGATCCGTCTGGCCAAGGCCGAGCGCATCACCTCGATCGCCGACTTCATCGCCGCGCGCTACGGCAAGAACCAGCGGCTCGCCGCCGTCGTCACGGTGATCGCGCTGGTCGGCATCGTCCCCTACATCGCCCTGCAGCTGAAGGCGGTGTCGACGTCGGTGACGACGCTCGTCCACCACATCGACTTCGGCCTCGCGCCGTCGCAGGTCCGCCCCGACGTGCCGCTCGGCGTCGCCGTCGTGATGGCCGCCTTCGCCTGTCTCTTCGGCACCCGCCACATCGACGCCACCGAGCATCAGCAGGGGCTGATGCTGGCGATCGCGGCGGAATCGGTGGTCAAGCTCTTCGCCCTGTCGCTGGTCGGCATCTACGTCACCTTCGTCCTGTTCGACGGGCCGAGCGACCTGATGGCCTCGATCGTCGACAATCCGGTCGGAGCGCACGTGCTGTCGGGCAACCTCTCGGGCGGCAACTGGATCGTGATGACGACGCTGTCGTTCTTCGCGATCCTGATGCTGCCGCGGATGTTCCACGTCGCCGTGGTCGAGAACCACACGCCGGCGGAACTGAAGCGGGCGCGCTGGCTCTTCCCGCTCTATCTCGTGGCGATCAACGTCTTCGTCGTGCCGATCGCGCTCGGCGGCCTCTCGCGCTACGGCACCGCCATCGACGCCGACACCTTCGTGCTGCGCCTGCCGCTCGACGCCGGCGCCGAATGGGTGACGCTCTTCGCCTTCGTCGGCGGGCTGTCGGCCGCGACCGCCATGGTGATCGTCGCCTCGGTCGCCCTGTCGATCATGATCTGCAACGAGCTGGTGGCGCCGGTGCTGGTCAAGTGGGCCGGCCGCGACGGCGGCGACCAACCCGACATGATGCGGACGCTGCTGATCGTGCGGCGCATCGCCATCGTCGTGGTGCTGGCGCTCGCCTATCTCTATCTGCGGCTGGTCGCCGACGCCTCGGCGCTGGCCGAGATCGGCCTGCTCGCCTTCGCCGCCATCGCCCAGTTCGCCCCCGCCTTCTTCGGCGCGCTGTTCTGGCGGCGCGGCACGGCGCGCGGCGCCATCGCCGGTATCGTCGTCGGCTTCGTCGTCTGGATCTACACGCTGGCGGTGCCGACCTTCGTCGAGGCCGGCTACGGCACGACGTCGTTCCTGCTCAACGGGCCCTTCGGCTTCTGGTTCCTCAGGCCGCAGGCGCTGTTCACGCTGGCCTTCGACCCGCTGGCGCACGGCGTGTTCTGGAGCCTAGCCTTCAACACCGCCGCCTTCGTGTCGATCTCGATGATGCGGCCGCCGGAGCCGATCGAGCGCCTCCAGGCCAACGTCTTCGTGCCGTCCGACTTCGCCCCCGCCCCGGCGCTGCGGCGTTGGCGCACCGCGGTGACGGTCGACGATCTCGTCTCCACCGTCGCCCGCTATCTCGGCGAGGAGCGCACCCGGCGCGCCTTCGGCGAGTTCGGCCGCTCGCATTCGATGCTGCTCACCGGCGATCGGCCGGCCGACCTGCATCTGCTGCGCTTCGCCGAACAGCTGCTCGCCTCGGCGATCGGTGCGGCCTCGTCGCGACTGGTGCTGTCGCTGCTGGTCAAGCGGCGCGATCCGTCGACCAAGGCGGCGATGAAGTTGCTCGACGACGCCTCCGCCGCCATCCAGTACAACCGCGACCTCCTCCAGATCGCGCTCGATCAGGTCGGCCAGGGCATCTCGGTCTTCGATCGCGAGCTCGGCCTCATCTGCTGGAACCGCCAGTTCCGCCAGATCCTCGACCTGCCGCCGGGCTTCGCCCAGGTCGGCGTGTCGCTGCAGGCGATCATCCGCGACCGCGCCGAGCACGGCGAGTTCGGCCCCGGCAATCCCGAGCGGATCATCAAGGACCGCATGGATCGCCTCGTCCGGCGGATGGAGACCTATCACGAGCGTCTCGCCTCGACCGACGCGGTGATCGAAGTGCGCACCTCGCCGATGCCGGACGGCGGCATCGTGACGACCTGGACCGACATCACCGAACGCGTGTCCTCGGCCGAGGCGCTGGCGCGGGCCAACGAGACGCTGGAACGGCGCGTGCGCGAGCGCACCGAGGAGCTGACCCGGCTCAACGGCGAGCTGTCGCGCGCCAAGGCGGAGGCCGACGAGGCCAACATCGGCAAGACGCGCTTCCTCGCCGCCGCCGGCCACGACATTCTCCAGCCGCTCAACGCGGCGCGGCTCTACGCCACCTCGCTGGTCGAGAAGACCGAGCACTCGCCGCTCGCCACCCACGCGGTCAACATCGACCAGTCGCTCGACGCGGTCGAGGAGATCCTCGGCGCGCTGCTCGACATCTCGCGGCTCGACGCCGGCGCGCTCAAGCCCGAGTTCACCGTCTTCCGCATCGACGAGATCCTGAAGCCGCTGACCATCGAGTTCGAGCCGATCGCCCGCGACCGTGGCCTGCGCTTCCACGTGCTGCCGTGCTCGCTGTGGGTGCGTTCGGACCGGCGGCTGCTGCGGCGCCTGATCCAGAACCTGATCTCCAACGCCATCAAGTACACGCCGCGCGGCAGCGTGTTGGTCGGTGTGCGGCGGCGGCGCGGGCGGTTGGCGGTCGAGGTGCTCGACACCGGCCTCGGCATCTCGCCCGATCAGCAGACGGTGATCTTCCAGGAGTTCCAGCGGCTCGACCAGGGCGCCAAGATCGCCCGCGGCCTCGGCCTCGGCCTGTCGATCGTCGAGCGCATCTCGCGGGTGCTGGCCCATCCGATCGGGCTGACCTCGGAACCCGGCAAGGGCTCGCGCTTCCACGTCGAGGTGCCGACGGCGGCCGCCATGCCCAACGTCGCGCCGACCGACGGCACGCCGCGGCCGACCGCCGCCAAGTTCGACGGCATGACCGTGCTCTGCCTCGACAACGAGGAGACCATCCTCGACGGCATGGAGGCACTGCTGGTCGGCTGGGGCGTCAAGGTGGTCAAGGCGCGCGACCAGAAGGACGCGTCCGAGCAGCTCGCCAATCTCGTCAAGGAGACCGGCCAGGGGCCGGACATCCTCCTGGTCGACTACCATCTCGACGACGGCAACGGCATCGACGCCGTGGTGCAGCTGCGCTGGCGCTTCGGTTCCGACCTGCCGGCGGCGCTGATCACCGCCGATCGCGGCCCGCAGGTGCGCGAGGAGGCGACGGAGAAGTCGATCACCGTGCTGAACAAGCCGGTGAAGCCGGCGGCGCTGCGCGCCGTCCTCACCCAGTGGCGCAGCGCCAAGTCCGCCGCGGCGGAGTGACGAGGCCACCGACCCGACGATCCGGAGATCCCCGATGACAGACGCTCCCGCCTCCCGCATCGCGCTCGTCACCGGGGCCGGCAGCGGCATCGGGCGGGCGTCGGCGCTCGCGCTCGCCGCCGACGGCTGGACGCTCGTGCTGACCGGACGCCGCGTCGAACCGCTCGAGGAGACGGCGCGGGCGATCGAGGCGGCGGGCGGCCGGGCGCTGGTGGTGCCGACGGACGTCGGTGATTCCGCCGCGGTCGAGGCGCTGTTCGCGACGATCGAGGCGACCTACGGGCGGATCGACTTCGTCTTCAACAACGCGGGGCGCGGCACCGGCGCCATCCCGATCGACGAACTGAGCGACGCCGACTGGACGGCGACGGTGGCGGTCAACCTGACCGGCGTCTTCAACGTGACGCGCGCCGCCTTCCGGCTGATGAAGCGCCAGGTGCCGCAGGGCGGGCGGATCGTCAACAACGGCTCGATCTCGGCCCATGCGCCGCGGCCGAACTCGGTGCCCTATACCGCGACCAAACACGCGGTGACCGGCCTCACCCGCTCGATCGCCCTCGACGGGCGGCCCTTCGACATCGCCTGCGGCCAGATCGACATCGGCAACGCGGCGACGGAGATGACGGACCGGATGACGCTCGGCGTGCCGCAGGCCGACGGCTCGGTCCGAGCCGAACCGCGGATGGAGGTCGCCGACGTCGGCCGCGCCGTCGTCCACATGGCGAGCCTGCCGCCGGGCTCCAACATCCTGTTCATGACGGTGATGGCGACCAAGATGCCTTTCGTCGGGCGGGGGTGAGGCCAAGAAAAAAGGCGACGCCGACGGCGTCGCCTCGTGTCTCGTCGGCTTCGACCGCGGCGGGGTTCACACCCCGACGGAGCTCCACTGACCGGCTTCGATCTTGGAGGCGGCGATGACCGCCTGGGTGCGGCTCTCGACGCCCAGCTTCTGCAGGATCGCCGAGACGTGCGCCTTGACGGTCGCCTCGGAGACGCCGAGCTCATAGGCGATCTGCTTGTTGAGCAGACCCTCCGACAGCATCATCAGCACCCGCACCTGCTGCGGCGTCAGCGTCGACAGGCGCTGCACCAGCTTGGCGGTGTCGTCGACCGGCACGGCCGAAAGGTCGATGTCGGCAGGCGTCCAGACATCGCCGTTCATCACGGTCGACAGCGCCTCGCGGATCGAATCGGTGCCGAGCGACTTCGGCACGAAGCCGGCGGCGCCGAATTCCATGCAGCGCCGGATGGTCGCCGGGTCCTCGTTGGCGGAAACCACCACCACCGGAACCGCAGGGAACTGGGCACGAAGATACATCAGGCCGGAGAAGCCGCGCACGCCGGGCATGTTCAGGTCGAGCAGTACGAGATCGACTTCCTCGCCCTCCTCAAGAATCTTGGAGACCGCCTCGAGCGACCCCGCCTCGGCGATCACGACGCCCTCGAACAGGCTCTCGAGCGTCTGACGCAATGCACCGCGAAAGAGCGGATGATCATCCGCGATCACGAACCGATAACCCGGATTGGTGGCCAATCCCCTTCTCCTTTAGGTTCGTCCGGCGCGCCCCGAGCGGACTCGCGGATTTTCGTGCGGCGACGGGTCGGCGACGATCCCCCAATCGCGCCGGTCGCGGTCGGCTGGACGCCGACGAGTGAATTATCGATCCCGCAACGCAACTTCGCAAGCGTCATCCGAAAGGATGAGGCCGAATAAGCTTCATTACTAGGGCAAAATTGGTGGGTTTCGCCGATTTCTTGCAATTTGGAATTTTCTTGCCCCGCACAGAGCGCCGGGCGGGTCTGTCGTGGTGGGGTAGTCAGCGACCGTACTTGCGATACTCTCGCATCTTTCGCCCACCCGTCCGCATCGGAGCCCACCGTGAACGACACCGCGTCAACTCGCCGCCATGCCCTCTTTCCCGACATCGCGCCGCATCGCAGCGGCCGCCTGAAGGTCTCCGACCTGCACGAGATCTATTGGGAAGAGAGCGGAAATCCGGCCGGAAAGCCGGTGATCTGCCTGCACGGCGGCCCCGGCGGCGGCATCACGCCGACGATGCGACGGCTGCACGATCCGGCCGCCTACCGCATCGTCGCCTTCGACCAGCGCGGCTGCGGACAGTCGACGCCGCATGCCGAACTCGCCGAGAACACCACCTGGGATCTCGTCGCCGACATCGAGCGCATCCGCGAGCATCTCGGCATCGAACGCTGGCAGGTCTACGGCGGATCGTGGGGCTCGACGCTGGCGCTCGCCTATGCCGAGACCCACCCGGAGCGGGTCAGCGAGATCATCCTGCGCGGCATCTTCATGCTGCGGCGCAAGGAACTCCTGTGGTTCTACCAGGAGGGCGCGAGCCTGATCTTCCCCGATCTGTTCGAGCCCTTCCGTGACCTGATCCCGCGGCACGAGCAACACGACCTGATCGCCGCCTATCACCGCCGCCTGACCGGGCCGGACGAGGCGCTGCGGCTCGAGGCGGCGCGGCGCTGGGCGACCTGGGAGGGCTCGACCCTGTCGCTGCTGCCCGATCCCGAGCGCGCGGCGGCCTTCGGCGGCGACAGTTTCGCCCTCGCCTTCGCGCGAATCGAGTGCCACTTCTTCATGAACGGCGGCTTCTTCGAGGTCGAGGACCAGCTGCTGCGCGACGTCCACCGCATCCGCCACATCCCGGCGGTGATCGTCCACGGCCGCTACGACATGTGCACGCCGATGTTCAACGCCTGGGATCTGAAGAAGGCCTGGCCGGAGGCCGATCTCCGGATCATCGACGACGGCGGCCACGCCGTCACCGAGCCGGGGCTAGTCGCCGAGATGGTCGCGGCCTCGGAGGCCTTCAAGCACCGCCCGGCGTGAGCGCCCGCGTGCCGAAAAAATGGAGCGCCGCCTCACGGGTCGAACCGCGGTCGCGGTGCTCCATCACATAGACCGTCTGCCAGGTGCCGAGCTCCATCCGCCCGGCGCGGACGGGAACGGCGAGCGACACGCCGGTCAGCGTCGCCTTGACGTGGGCCGGCATGTCGTCGTCGCCCTCGAGGGCGTGGCGCCAGTGGTGGCCGCGCGGCGCGAGCCGGTCGAGGGCGTCGACGAGATCGGGCAGGACCTCGGGCGAGGCGTTCTCCTGGACGGTCAGCGACGCCGAGGTGTGACGCAGGAAGATCGTCAGCAACCCGTCGCCGGCGCCGATGGCGTCGAGCCAACCGGCGAGGTCGTCGCCGACGTCGAGGAGGCTGCGCCCGCGCGTGGCGACCGACAGTCGCGCCGTCGCCTGGAACAGCGCCTCGCCCGTCGCCTCGGTGCCGTGCCGAATGGTCGCCATCGTCGTTCTCTCCCCGTCCGCGTCGAAGGTCGCGTCGATCGGGTCACCGTCTCGCCGCAATGAGGCGCCACGACCGTTTCCCGCGAAGACGCGCGATCCGCCCTCTCTCCCATTGAACCGGGCCCGAGGGAAGGCTATGACGTCGTCACGCTCCACGCTTTCGAATTACCTTCAAGAAACGGGAATGACGATGTCCGCCATTGTCGCGAATTTCGCAGCGAACGCCGTTCGCGCCCCGCTTTCCGGCGTCACGGCTCTCGCCGCGGTCGCCCTGGCGACGGTCCTCGGCGTCTCGTCGGCCCAGGCGCAGGCGGCCAAGGCCTCCGCCGCCGACAGCTGGATCAAGGTCTGCCGCAACGACGACAAGGCCAAGCGCGAGTTCTGCAAGACCGCCTACGACCTGCGCACCAGCGGCGGCCAGTTCCTGGCCTCGGTCGCGGTCGTCGAAGTCGGCGGCGAGGCTCGCAAGGTGGTCGAGATGATCCTGCCGACCGGCCTGCTGCTGCAGCCGGGCCTCAAGGTCCAGGTCGACCAGAACAAGGCGGAAGACGCCAAGTACGGCATGTGCGCGCCCGACGGCTGCGTCGCGCAGATGGTGTCGAACGAAGCCTTCGTCGCCTCGCTCAAGGCCGGCTCGACCATCACCATCACGGCGCAGGGTCAGGCCTCCAACCCGGTGGTCTTCACCTTCCCGCTCGCCACCTTCAAGGCGGCGAACGAGGGCAAGCCGCTGGACGAGGCCGCGCTGAAGAAGCGCGAAGAGGCGATCAACGCCGAGATCCAGGACAAGCAGAAGTCGATCGAGGAGCAGCTGCGCGAGCAGCAGCGCAAGGCCTCGCAGGGCAAGTGAGCCCTCAGCCGATCGAGACGAAACGAACGGGCTTCCTCGGAAGCCCGTTTTTTTTCACGCCCCGCGCGGCCCGGCGCCGGCGGGCGAGGCGCGCTCGAGCGCGGCGATCTCGACCGCGATGCGCTCGAGCGTCCGCTCGGTCTCGGCCCGTGCCGCCAGCGTCTCGCGTCGCCTGAGAGCGAGCCGCTCGCCGAGGTCGGCGAGCCGGGCGTCGAGGGGGGCGCGCCGCCGCAGGTCGAGCATGGCGTGGATCTCGGCGAGGCCGAAGCCGATGCGCTTGGCGGCGACGACGATCTGCAGCCGGCGCACGTCCTCGGCCCGGTAGCGCCGCGTCTGGCCGACGCGCAGCGGCTCGAGCAGCCCCTTGGCCTCGTAGAAGCGCAGCGCGCGCAGGGTCACTTCGCAACGCGAGGCGAGATCGCCGATCGCCCAGAGGCGATCGATGTCGCCGGGGGTGTCGGCGAGCAGCGAGGCGAGATCGTCGGCGACGTCCATCGTGCTGAGGGTCCATCCGAAGCGAGGTGGGCGCGGGATCGCGGCACCGGCGGTGGCCGGCACGCCCGCGTCGAACGCGGGTCGGACCAGTCAACGGACTGCACGTGAACGTCGGCTTGCCGCGACGACGGCAATCTTAGCGATCGGCTCTTCTCGGTCGGGCGCGACAAACACCACGTCGCCTCCAAACGAGGTGCCGCGAGCCCGCAACATCAAGGAAACATCGACGAAGATTACGATTCTCTCACTTCCCGAGCCCTGCCTTAACGACTTGTTTACCCTGTTCGAAAAATCTGTCGTCGAAGCTCCGGTCGGATGATCGTCCGAGTCGGCGAACCGTGTGGACGGTTCCACGACCCCGCGATCGTCCTGGAATTGCCGACCGGACGAGCTTCTGCCGGCGGAGGTAGGACATGTCTCGCAGCGGACGCGGGTTCGAAGACGAAGCCCGACAGCGCGTCTTGGATGCGGCACGGCGATCGGGTCTCTCGGTCGGCGAGCTCGTGCAGGCGTTGCAGGACGGCCCGCGTCGCGGGCGCACCGCCGAACCCACCGGAACGGGTCTCGGCGCGCTCGACCGACGCCTCGACGCGCTCGGCGACCGCATGCGCCGCCCGACCGCCGACCGTACCGCTTCCCGTCTCGACCGCACCGCCGCCGCCGAAGCCCAGCTCGACGAGATCGCCGCCACCGTCG
>DBMN01000194.1 GCA_002298965.1 Rhizobiales bacterium UBA697
TCATCTCTACCATGAAGGTGGATCTTCCCGATGCCAGATCATCCGACGCCCCGATGCGGGTGAAGATGCGATCGATGGGGCCGATACGGGCGCTGTCGGCCGGCACGAAGGCACCGATATGGGCCAGCAGCACGATCAGCGCGGTNNGGTGATGATCAGCATCCGCCGCTCCCGCTCCAGCCGGATGGGGTTGGCGATAAAGGGGTCGGTCATCACCTGCTCCACTACCGGATGACGGCCCGCCTCGATCAGGATCTGATCCTCGTCGATGAGGGTCGGGCAGCGGTAGTCGAGGGTCTCGGCCCGCTCGGCCAGGTTGGCCAGCACGTCCAGCTCCGCCAGTGCGGCGGCGGACTCCTGCAGATCGCCGAGGTGGGGCAGCAGGGCATCGAGCAGCTCTTCGTAGAGGCGTTTCTCCAGTGCCAGCGCCTGGGCCTGGGCGGTGAGCACCTTGTCCTCGTATTTCTTCAGCTCATCGATGATGTAGCGTTCGTTATTCTTGAGGGTCTGGCGGCGGATGTAGTGGGCCGGCACCAGATGGCTGTTGGCGCGGCTCACCTCGATGTAGAAGCCATGCACCTTGTTGTAGCCCACCTTGAGGGTGTTGATGCCGGTCAGCAGCTTTTCCCGCTCCTCGATGCGGGCGAGGCTGGCGGTGGCGCCGTTGGCCAGATCCCGCAGCTCGTCCAGCTCCTGATTGAAGCCGTCACGGATAACACCGCCATCGCGGATCAGCACCGGCGGCACCTCCATCACCGCACGCTCCAGCAGGTCGAGCAGTTCAGGGAAGGTGCTGGCGCGTTCGGCCAACTGCTGCACCGCTTCGTGTTCGTTGTTCGCCAGCAGGCGCTGCAGCTCAGGCAACTGGGCGAAGGCCTGCCGCAGCCGGGTGAGATCGCGCGGACGGGCCGAGCGCAGGGCCAGGCGCGCCAGCACCCGCTCCACATCGCCGACCTGACGCAGCAAGCCGCCCAGCTCGTCATAGAGGTTCTGCTCGATGAGCTCCTTGATGGTGCTCTGGCGGCCTTTGAGGATCACCCGGTCGCGGATCGGTTGGTGGATCCAGCGCTTGAGCAAGCGGCTGCCCATGGGGGTGGCGGTACAGTCCAGTACGGCGGAGAGGGTGTTGTCATGACCGCCGGCGAGATTCTGGGTCAGCTCCAGATTGCGGCGGGTGGCCGCATCCATGATGACCGCATGATCGGGCTGCTCGAGGCGCACGCTGCGAATGTGGGGCAGGGCGGTGCGCTGGGTGTCTTTCACGTACTGCATCAGGCAACCGGCGGCGCACAGGGCGGTCTCGCTCTTGTCGACGCCAAAGCCCACCAGATCCTGGGTGCCGAACTGCTGGCACAACAGCTTGCGGGCGGTACCCAGCTCGAACTCCCACTCCGGGCGGCGGCGCAGACCGCGGCGCCCCTCGACATGGTGCAGGAAGGCAAAGGATTCGGGGTAGAGCAGCTCGGCCGGATTGGTGCGCTGCAGCTCCGCCAGCAGGGTCTCTTCTTTCTCGAACTGGTTGATGAAGAAGCGGCCGGAGCCGATGTCCATGGTGCCATAGCCGAAGCGGCGGCCATCGTGGTAGACGGCGGCGATCAGGTTGTCCTGCCGCTCGCTGAGCAGCGCCTCGTCGGAGACGGTGCCCGGGGTGATGATGCGAATGACCTTGCGCTCCACCGGTCCCTTGCTGGTGGCGGGATCCCCCACCTGCTCGCAGATGGCGGCTGACTCGCCGAGCTGCACCAGCTTGGCCAGATAGCCCTCGATGGCGTGATAGGGAACGCCCGCCATCGGGATGGGGCTGCCGGCCGACTGGCCGCGCTTGGTCAGGGAGATGTCGAGCAGCTGGGAGGCCTTGCGGGCATCGTCGTAGAACAGCTCGTAGAAGTCGCCCATCCGGTAGAACAGCAGGCTGTCCGGATTGGCCGCCTTGATCTCCAGGAACTGCTCCATGACGGGCGTCGGGCGCTGGTCGGCATCGCGGGACGAGGTGTCGGTCATGGCGCTGAGGGCTCGGCGGCAGGGGAGGGCGACGGGCAAGGATCGGGCGAAGATAGCCGATGCGATCCCCCGCCGCGACCGCTTCGCCACCGCCGGCCGAGGCTGTCCACCGCCGCATCGCGGAAACAACCGATTTTTGCGGCGATCACGACGAAAAGCGGGGTGTTTTCGCCCCTGCGCCGCCTTGACGCGGCATCGTCGGGGGATAAGGTCGCCGTCCCCCGACTTTTGCGCGGAGCCCGAAGGGATCGATCGTCCCGGTGGTTTCACGTGGAACCCGCACCGAAGAAGAGAGGCGGCGCCTCGACCCGCCCCCGGAGTGACAGATGGACTCGAACGAGAAGCCCGCGACCAAGACCGGTCGCCTCGCCGTCACCGATCAGGAAGCCCTGCAGTTCCACGCGCAGGGCAAGCCGGGCAAGCTCGAGATCGTACCCACCAAGCCGATGGCGACCCAGCGCGACCTCGCGCTCGCCTATTCGCCGGGCGTCGCGGTGCCGGTGCGCGCCATCGCCGACGATCCGTCCAAGGCCTACGACTACACCTCCAAGGGCAATCTCGTCGCCGTCATCTCCAACGGCACGGCGATCCTCGGCCTCGGCAATCTCGGCGCGCTGGCGTCGAAGCCGGTGATGGAGGGCAAGTCGGTCCTGTTCAAGCGCTTCGCCGACGTCGATTCGATCGACCTCGAGGTGGCGACGGAAGACGTCGAGGAGTTCATCGGCGCGGTGCGCTATCTCGGCCCGTCCTTCGGCGGCATCAACCTCGAGGACATCAAGGCGCCCGAGTGCTTCATGATCGAGAGCCGTCTGCGCGAGCTGATGGACATCCCGGTCTTCCACGACGACCAGCACGGCACGGCGATCATCTCGGCCGCCGGCATCATCAACGCGCTGCATCTGACCGGCCGCGAGATGAAGGATGCCAAGCTCGTCTGCAACGGCGCCGGCGCCGCCGGCATCGCCTGCATCGAGCTGATCAAGGCGATGGGCTTCCGCCACGAGAACGTCGTCCTCTGCGACACCAAGGGCGTGGTCTTCAAGGGCCGCACCGAGGGCATGAACCAGTGGAAGTCGGCCCATGCGGTGGAGACCGAGGCCCGCAGCCTGGCGGAAGCCGTCGCCGGCGCCGACATCTTCTTCGGCCTCTCCGCCAAGGGCGCGCTGACGCCCGACATGGTCGCCTCGATGGCGCCGAACCCGATCATCTTCGCCATGGCCAACCCCGATCCGGAGATCACCCCGGAAGAGGTCGCCCTGGTGCGCGACGACGCCATCGTCGCGACCGGTCGCTCGGACTATCCCAACCAGGTCAACAACGTCCTCGGCTTCCCCTACATCTTCCGCGGCGCGCTCGACGTGCGGGCGACGACGATCAACGAGGAGATGAAGATCGCCGCGGCCCACGCCATCGCCCAGCTCGCCCGCGAGGACGTGCCGGACGAGGTGGCCGCCGCCTATCGCGGCGTGCGGCCGAAGTTCGGCCCGCAGTACATCATCCCGGTGCCCTTCGACCCGCGGCTGATCTCCGAGATCCCGGTGGCGGTGGCGCAGGCGGCGATGGAATCGGGCGTCGCCCGCCGGCCGATCGTCGACATGGGCGCCTATCGCCAGCAGCTCTCGGCCCGCCGCGACCCGGTCGCCGGCACGCTCCAGCGCATCTTCTCCAAGATCAAGGCCAAGCCGAAGCGGGTGGTCTTCGCCGAGGGCGAGGAAGAGCCGGTGATCCGCGCCGCCGCTTCCTTCGTCAACCAGGGTCTCGGCACCGCTATCCTGGTCGGCCGCGAGGATCGTATCGCCGAGGCGGCGGAGATCGCCGGCCTCGAGCTGCCGGAGGGGGTCGAGATCGTCAACATCGCGACCTCGCCGCGCATCAAGGCCTATACCGATCACCTCTACGAGCGGCAGCAGCGTTCGGGCTTCCTCCAGCGCGACTGCACCCGCGCGATCCTCGACCGCAACTACTTCGCCTCGTCGATGGTGGCGCTGGGCGATGCCGACGCCATGGTCTCGGGCACGACGCGTCACTTCACGTCGGTCCTCAACGACGTCCGTCGCGTCGTCGACGCCCGGCCGAACCATCGCGTCATCGGCCTGTCGCTGGTTCTCGCCCGCGGCCGCACCGTGATGATCGCCGACACCTCGATCACCGAACTGCCGAGCGGCGAGGAACTGGCTGACATCGCCGAGGAGGCGGCCGGTGCCGCCCGTCGTCTCGGCTACGAGCCGCGCGTCGCCTTCCTCGCCTATTCGAACTTCGGCCAGCCGCCGGGCGTGCGCACGGCGTCGGTCAAGGAGGCGGTCGAGATCCTCGATCGCCGCCGCGTCGACTTCGAGTACGAGGGCGAGATGTCGGCCGACGTGGCGCTCGATCCGACCAAGATGGCGGCCTATCCCTTCTGTCGCCTGAAGGGTCCGGCCAACGTGCTGGTCATGCCGGCGATCCACGCCGCGACCATCGTCACCGGCATGCTGCGCATCCTCGGCGGCTCGACGGTGATCGGTCCGCTGCTGGTGGGTCTCGACAAGTCGGTGCAGATCGTGCCGCTGGGCGCCCGCGACAGCGACCTCGTCAACATGGCGGCGCTCGCGGCGTACGACATCAATGGGTGAGGTCCGGTCTCATCCTCGCGGGTCTCCGCGAGGATGAGACGAAGAGCCCCGGTGGGGCTCTTCGAGGACCGAACGCCCGATGCGTCTC
>DBMN01000124.1 GCA_002298965.1 Rhizobiales bacterium UBA697
CGGGGCCCCAGGCGACGGCACCGGCGGGATCGCCGGCCTTGGCGCCGCCTTCGGGCGGGCGGGCGGAGCGGACGAGGGCGAGGATCGCCTCGACCACGGCCTCGCCCACCGGCATCAGGCGGACGAGGGCCTGGAGNNNNTTCCGCGACGGTGAGGACCGGCTCGGCGGCGGCCTGACGGGTGCCGGTGGTCTCGACCAGGATCTTCCGCTCGGTGGCGAGATCGGGCCAGTCGACGTCGATCTGCATCAGGAAGCGGTCGAGCTGGGCCTCGGGGAGGGGATAGGTGCCCTCCTGCTCCAGCGGGTTCTGGGTGGCGAGCACATGGAACGGCTGCGGCAGGTCGCGGCGCTGGCCGGCGATGGTGACGTGCGCCTCCTGCATCGCCTGGAGCAGCGCCGACTGGGTGCGCGGGCTCGCGCGGTTGATCTCGTCGGCCATCAGCAGGCGGGTGAAGACCGGGCCTTCGACGAAGCGGAAGGTGCGGGTGCCGTCGGCGGCCTGATCGAGCACTTCCGAGCCGAGGATGTCGGAGGGCATCAGGTCGGGCGTGAACTGGATGCGCCGGGTGTCGAGACCGAGTACGGTGCCCAGTGTCTCGACCAGCCGCGTCTTGGCGAGGCCGGGGACGCCGACGAGGAGGCCGTGGCCGCCCGACAGAAGCGTCGCCAGCGTCCGGTCGACGACCGTCTCCTGGCCGAAGACGACGCGACCGATCCCTTCGCGGACCCGTCCCAGACGTTCGATGGCGGCTTCGGCGCGGGCGACGATGGCTTGGGGGGACGCGAGCTCGGTGGTGGACGTCATGAAGACTCTCGGCGTTGGCGTGCGGGCCGGACGGCTTTTCCGACGCGGCGGAGTTTGACAGGATCGGCGGCGGAAGGCACCCACGAAAACCGGACCCGACGGGTCCGACCCTGCGACGGGGAGATGGCGAGACCGTGGTCGAGATGAAGGGTGGCACGGCGGCGGGCGGCGGCATCGCGAGCCTCGCGGCACGCCTCGGAGCGGACGGATCGACGCGCGGACCGGCACCGGTCGAGCGCTGGAACCCGCCGTTCTGCGGCGACATCGACATGCGTATCGCCGCCGACGGGACCTGGTTCTACGGCGGCACGCCGATCGGCCGCGAGGCGATGGTGCGGCTCTTCGCCTCCGTGCTGCGGCGCGACGAGGACGGGCGGACCTATCTCGTCACGCCGGTGGAAAAATGCGGCATCACCGTCGAGGACGTGCCCTTCCTCGCCGTCGATCTCGCCACCGAGAGCCGCGACGGCGAGACCGTGCTGGCGCTCAGCACCAACGTCGGCGACGTCGTCGTGGTCGACCGCGACCACCCGCTGCGCTTCGTCGTCGATCCGACGAATCAGGGGCTGAAGCCCTATGTGCTGGTGCGCGGCCGGCTGGAGGCGCGGCTGACCCGGGCTGTCCTCCATGAGCTCGTCGAACTCGGCGAGGAAGCCGAGGTCGCGGGCGTGCCGTGGTTCGGCGTGCGCTCGGCCGGGGTCTTCTTCCCCATGGCGCCGGCCGCCGATCTCGAGAGGCTGGCATGAGCGGGGGCGACTTCACGGCGGACGGGTTCGCGGCGCGGATCGCGGCGCATCTCGTCGACGACGCGGGCCTCCTGCCGGCGGTCGCGCCCTTCGGCGACACGACGCTCAATCCCGGGCTCGCGCCGCCCGCCCGCCTGCGCGACGCCGCCGTGCTGGTGCCGATCGTCACCCATCCGGGCGAGGCCGGCGTCATCCTGACGCAGCGCACCGAGCATCTGGCGAGCCATGCCGGCCAGATCGCCTTTCCCGGCGGCAAGATCGATCGCGACGACGCAGGTCCCATCGAGACGGCGCTGCGCGAGGCCGAGGAGGAGGTCGGCCTCGACCGCGCCGACGTCGTGCCGCTCGGTTGTTTTCCGCCCTATGCCTCGAACTCCGGCTACCGCATCGTGCCGGTGATCGGGCTGGTCAGGCCGGGTCTGCGGCTCTTCCCCAACCCCGGCGAGGTGGCGGACGTCTTCGAAGTGCCGCTCGGCTTCCTGATGAGCGGGGCCAACCACCGGGTCGGCAACCGGGTGTGGCAGGGGCGACGGCGTTATTTCTATGAAATGCCCTTCGGGGATCGCTATATCTGGGGTGTGACCGCCGGGATCATCCGCCAGATCTACGAGCGGACCTGGGGTCGCGGTGCGCCGCCGGCGCCGGGTATGCCGGCCCCGGGCGAGGCGACGCCGGACTGACGAGGGCTACCCATGATCCGCCTGCTGGCGATCCAGATCGGTCTCTTCCTCCTGCCCTTCCTGGCCTGGGGGCTCGTGCATGCGCTGCGGTCGCGGGAGGGACGCGTCTTCGACGGTGCGCCGCTGTTCAAGCTGACACTCGCTGGCCTCGCCCTGACCATCGCGACCTTCTTCGTGCTGGTCGCCTTCGAGGGCGGCGAGGCGGACGGCACCTATGTGCCCGATCGCTTCGAGAACGGCCATCTGGTGCCCGGAGGCATCCGTCGGGGGACGCCATGAGACGGGCCGCGACGGCGACGAAGATCGATGCCGACTGGCTGCGCGATCCGCGTCTCCATCGTCTCTTCGCCGCGATCGCGCGCGACGGCGACACCGCCTGGGTGGTCGGCGGCGCGGTGCGCAATGCGCTGATGGGCGTTCCTGTCGTCGACGTCGACGTCGCGACCGACGCGATGCCGGAGGTCGTGGTGGCACGGGCGAAGGCGGCCGGGCTGAAGCCGGTGCCGACCGGCATCGAGCACGGCACGGTGACCGTGGTCGTCGAGGGCCATCCCTTCGAGGTGACGACGCTCAGGCAGGACGTCGAGACCCACGGGCGGCACGCCACCGTCGCCTTCGGGCGCGACTGGTCGGTCGACGCCCATCGCCGCGACTTCACGATGAACGCGCTCTACGTCTCGCTCGACGGCGTCGTCCACGACTTCGTCGGCGGCATCGCCGACTGTCACGCCCGGCGGGTGCGCTTCATCGGTGCGGCGGGGCAGCGGATCGCCGAGGACACTCTGCGCATTCTGCGCTTCTTCCGCTTCCATGCCGCCTACGGGGTCGGGCCGCTCGACGCCGAAGGGCTCGCGGCCTCGATCGCGGCGCGCGACGGGCTCGCCGGTCTCTCGGCGGAGCGGATCGGGCAGGAGACGACGAAGCTCGTGCCCGCCGTCGGGGCGCCGGCGACGCTGGCGACGATGAGCGACGCGGGGATCGCCCAGCGGGTCTTCGGCCGCGCCGTCGATCTCGGCGGCTTCGCCCGCGTCCATGCGCTGGCGGGTCTCATCGGCGGACCGGAGCGGAAGACCGCGGACGCTCCGTTGTTTCTGGCGGCTCTCGCCGCCTGGACCGAGGGCGACGCCGTGGCGCTCGTCGAACGGCTGCGGCTCTCCAACGCGGCGCGGGATCGGATGGTCGCGGCGGTCGTCGGCGGACGGGCGGTGGTGCCGGGCGCGGGGGCGGCGGGCATCGATCGTCTGCTCCATCGCCGCGGCCGGCAGGGCACGTGCGACGCGATCGTCCTCGCCCATGCGCGGGCGCGGATCGACGCGGACGAGGCGCGGGCGCGGCTCCC
>DBMN01000014.1 GCA_002298965.1 Rhizobiales bacterium UBA697
TCGAGGATCTTCGACGAGGCGAAACCGCCCATCAGCGCCTCGCGGACGCGCGCCGGATCGGCGCCGGCCTTGGAGGCGAAGAGCAGGGCTTCGGCAACCGCCTCGATGTTCATCGCGACGATCATCTGGTTCGCCACCTTGGCGGTCTGGCCGGCACCGACGCCGCCGACCAGGGTGATGTTCTTGCCCATCAGCTCGAACAGCGGGCGGACCTTGGCGAAGATCTCGTCCTTGCCGCCGACCATGATGGAGAGCGTGGCGTTCTTGGCGCCGACCTCGCCGCCGGAGACCGGCGCATCGAGATAGTCGCAGCCGAGCGCCTCGATCTTCGCGGCGTACTGCTTGGTCTCGATCGGCGAGATCGACGACATGTCGACGACGATCGAGCCCTTCTTCAGGCCTTCGGCCGCGCCGTTCTCGCCGAACAGCACCGCGCCGACGTGCGGGGTGTCGGGGACCATGACGAAGAAGATGTCGCAGGAGGCCGCGACGTCCTTCGACGAGGCGCAGGCCTTCAGGCCCTTGGCGACCAGCTCTTCCGGCAGCGGCTTCTGGTCATAGGCATGGACGGTGTGGCCGGCGGCCAGCAGATGGCCCGCCATGGGGGTGCCCATGATGCCGAGACCGACGAAACCCAACGTGGACATGTGTTTGCTCCGATTTCCGCGGATGCCGCCCGAAGCGGTGCATCCGTCGTGCGAGGAAGGGGAAAGGGGGGCGGGTGCCCGAGTTCAGCGGTACTTGTCGCGCAGGCCCAGCGTCGCGGCGCGGAAGGCGCCGAGGTCGGAGCCGACGGCGACCATGGTCGCGCCCTGGTCCATGTAGCGGCGGGCATCGGCCTCGACCGGGGCGAGGATGCCGGCCGCCTTGCCGGCCTTGTCGGCGGCGGCGAAGACCTTGGCCATGGCGGCCTGCACGTCGGGATGGGCCGGGTTGCCGAGGTGGCCCATGGCGGCGGCGAGGTCGGAGGGGCCGATGAACAGGCCGTCGACACCGTCGACCGCGGCGATCTCGGCGGCGGCCTCGACACCGGCGCCGTTCTCGATCTGCACGACGACGGCGATGTTGGCGTTCACGGCGCGGAAGTAGTCCGGCACCGTGCCGTATTTGTTGGAGCGCTGGGCGACCGACACGCCGCGCACGCCCTCGGGCGGATAGCGGGTGGCGGCGACGGCGGCCTTCGCCTCTTCGGCCGACTGGACGAAGGGGATCAGGAAATTGTGGAAGCCGGCGTCGAGCAGGCGCTTGATCAGCACCGTGTCGTTCCAGGCCGGGCGCACCACCGGGGCCGAGGGGCTGTCCTTCAGCGCCATCAGCTGCGGGATCAGCGACAGCACGTCGTTGGGCGCATGCTCGCCGTCGAGCAGGATCCAGTCGAAGCCGGCGAGGCCGAGCACTTCGGTGGAGATCGGATTGCCGAGCGAGCACCAGACGCCGATCAGGCGCTCGCGCTGCTTCAGCGCTTCCCGGAAGCCGTTGGGAAAGGCCGTGTAGGGTCGGTCGTGAGTCATCGCTGCGAAACCTTCGGTGGGGCGCGGTCGCGCCGTCCTCGTCCGGGCGAGGGTGGCATCCGGCTCGCCGTGTCATTAGTCATCATATGACATGGCCGGACTATAGCCGACTCTTATGATGACACAAGGCGGATTCGTCGCTGCGGCGCATCACGGGTTTCGCTGGACATTCTGGTGTAAAATATTGAAATTGCTCGCTGCTGCACTGCGAATGGATGAGATCTGCGCGGATCTCCGTACTTGCCCCGATGTGGTATGATGTCATACTTTGTGGAGAGTGAAGCGCGCCGCTTCGCGGGCGAGTCGTCCGTGGCGCGACGAATGCCTTCGCCGTCATCGTTCGTCGATCGCGCGCGGCTCCCGCGCGTGCCGGCGAACCGAACAGAGGCCGTCATGCCGCCAGCCCGGACGTCGCCGCGTCGCCGCTCGCTCGCCGAGGGGATCGTGGACATTCTCTCCGCCCGCATTCGTTCCGGCGACCTGCCGCCGGGCATGCGCCTTCCCACCGAACCGGAGATGACCGCCGAACACGGCGTCAGCCGCACGGTGGTGCGCGAGGCGATCTCGCGGCTGCAGGCCGCAGGCCTCGTCGAGACCCGGCACGGCATCGGCACCTTCGTCCTGGAACCGCCGCCACGGTCGCGGCTCGATGCCGGCGTGGTGCTGACCATCCGCGACGTGCTCGCCATGCTGGAGCTGCGCATCAGCCTCGAGACCGAGGCGGCGGCGCTCGCCGCCCGGCGGCGCGACGTCGACGATCTCGCGGCGATGCGGGCGGCGCTCGACGACTTCGCCGCCGACGCCGGCCTCGGCCAGAGCGGCGTCGAGGCCGACTTCCGCTTCCACATGAGCATCGCCAAGGCGACGCGGAACCGCTGGTTCGAGACCATCTTCCACGATCTCGGCACGACGACGCTGCCGCGCACGCGGCTCGATCTCCGGGCGCTGCCGGGCGACTTCGGCCCGGACTATCTCAGGCGGACCAATCTCGAGCACGAGGCGGTGCTGGCGGCGATCGAGCGCGGCGACGCGGAGGCGGCACGGGCCGCCATGCGCATGCACCTCACCAACAGCCGCGAACGGCTGAAGCGCATCGACGAGGCCGTCTCGGCGGAACTGGCCGGGCCGGTGTGACGCCGGCCGGCGACGCGATCGATCAGGTCGTCTCGCGTTCGATGATCTCGAAGCCGACGTCGACGATCGCATTCGCCACCGGCCTGCCGGCGAGCCGGGCGAGCAGCATCTCCGCGGCGGTGTCGGCGACCCGGCGGCGATCGACCAGCACCGACGACAGCCGCGGCGAGGTGTTGGCGGCATAGTCGAAGTCGCCGAAGCCGATGACGGCGACGTCGCCCGGCACCGAGAGGCCGCGCTCGCGCACTTCCGTCACGATACCGAGCGCCAGCGCGTCGGACGAGCAGAAGACCGCGCCGCGGAAGCCGCGGTCGAGCATGGCGCCGATCGTCTCGCGACCCATCTGGACGTTGGTCGGGGCGGGCGTGACGTGGTTCTCGGGCACCTGGCCGCAGAGTTCGGTGACGGTGGTGACGAAGGCGTCGCGCCGGATCAGCGCGCGTTCGTCGCCGGCCGAGATGGTGGCGAAGCGACGATGGCCCTTGGCGACCAGCAGGCGGGCGACCGCCTCGCCGACCGCGGCGTGGGAGAAGCCCACCGCCATGTCGATCGGTTTGCGCGACAGGTCCCAGGTCTCGACGATCGGAATGCGGGCGGCGCGCAGCTGGCGGCGGGTGGCGGCGGAGTGGAACGTGCCGGTCAGGTAGAGCGCGTCGGGCCGGCGCGACAGCACGGCACGCACCAATTCCTCCTCGCCGACCGTCTCGGGATAGCCGGAGAGCCCCAGCAGCACCTGATAGCCTTCGACCGCCAGGCGGTCGGCGGCGAACTGCACCGTGGTGGAGAACATCATGTGGGCGAGCGTCGGCACGATCGCCGCGATCAGCTTGGTGCGCGACGAGGCGAGACCGCCGGCCAGCATGTCGGGGACGTAGCCGAGTTCGTCGACCGCGGCGCGGACGCGTTCGCGCACGTCGGGCGACACCGTGTCGGGCTGGTTGAGGACGCGGCTCACCGTCATCGCCGAGACGCCGACCCGCTTGGCGACGTCCGACAGCGTCACCCGGCCGGAGCCGGCGCGCGCGCCGCGGCGACCGCGCGTCGCCGGATCGGCGGCGTCT
>DBMN01000076.1 GCA_002298965.1 Rhizobiales bacterium UBA697
CGCCACGCCGGCGCGCCGCCTGATGGTCGAGGGCCTGCCGCTCGATCCCCCGCCCGGCCGCGTCGACGCCGGTGCCCGACGCCTGCCCTGAGGGCGCGAGGAGGCGAGCGCATGTCCCAGATCGTCCCGCCCTGGCTGGTCTGGGCGCTCGCCTCGGCGGTCTTCGCCGCAGCGACGGCCCTCTTCGCCAAGATCGGCGTCGCCGACGTGCCGTCCGGATTGGCGACGTGGATCCGCACTCTCGTCGTCGTCGCCCTGCTCTCCGGCCTCCTCGCCGTCACCGGCGACTGGCGGCACCTGCCCGACCTCTCCTCGCGGACCTGGATCGCGCTGGCGCTGTCGGGGCTGGCGACCGGCGCGTCCTGGCTCTGCTGGTTCCATGCGCTCTCGCTCGGTGACGCCGCGCGCGTCGCGCCGATCGACAAGCTCAGCGTCGTCTTCGTCGCGGTTCTGGCGACCGCCTTCCTCGGCGAACGCCTCTCGGGCCTGAACTGGGCCGGCGTCGGACTGATCGCCCTCGGCGCGACGCTGGTCGCCCTGCGCTGACACGCCCCCGACGCGCGCCATCCCGGCACGCGGATTGCTAATTCTCCCGTCGACCGGCCGAAATCCGGGCGAGATCCCGGCAAATGCTGCCGTTCTCGCGCGGTCTCGGCAGGAAATGCCGGCAACGGGAGAGTTTCGCGTCCATGTCCACCACCACCATGAGCCCGGTCGAACGCGCCGGCTTCGCCGCCGCCATCCGCGGCCGCTACAACCCCGACTTCTCCACCCCCTTCGCGCTCGGCGAGGACGATCGCGCCATCATGACGATGCGCGGCCTGTCGACCACCGAGCAGGACGCGGCCGCCACGATCTGGAGCGGCGCCCGCGACGCCGTGGCGAGCGGCTCGGCGCTGTCCTATCTGAAGGGGCTCGACGCCTCGTCCCTGCAGGTGCTGCAACACGCCGCCTGCCTCGCCGACCCGATCTCGACGTCGAACCTCTCCGAGGAGGGTGCCGAGAACCTGCTGGTCAAGCCGACCGAAGGCATCGACCGCAACCACGACGGCCTGCTCGAGGTCGGCGTCGCCCGGACGATCTCCTTCCCGCCGCCCGACGCCTCGCCGCAGTTGCGCTCCGCCTGGACCGCGACGGTCGACGGCATGGATTCGCAGGATGCCCTGATGCTCGTCGCCAATCTCGCCTTCCCGGCGGCCTCCGTCGACGGCTCCACGACCACGGCCGTCGACTTCTCGTCGAAGGACTTCGACTGGTCGAGCTGGATGACCTCGGTGATCGAAGGCGCGAAGGTCTCGGCGCCCTACAACACCGACGAAGCCAACCGCCGCACCATGTCCCGCCTGGAGCGCTTCCTCGACGCGCTGAAGGACAACGGGCTGGCGTGAGGCCGAAAGCAGCCCCGAAAACGAAGACGGCGCGCCCCGTGGGACGCGCCGTGATCGTTTGGCGAGGACCTTGGCCGATCAGCGCGGCAGTTCGGTCTTGCCCATCAGGTCGAGGTCGATGGCGCGGGCGGCCTGACGGCCCTCGCGGATCGCCCAGACGACCAGCGACTGGCCGCGACGCATGTCGCCCGCCGCGTAGACCTTGGGGATCGAGGTCTTGTAGGCCTCTTCGTTCGCCTCGACGTTGCCGCGGCCGTTGAGCGCGACGCCGAGCGACTGAAGCATGCCCTCGTGGACCGGCGAGACGAAGCCCATGGCGAGCAGCACCAGATCGGCCTTGATCACCTTCTCGGTGCCCGGAACCGGCTGGAACCTGGCGTCGACCTCCTGGATCGTCACCTCCTTCACCCGGCCGTCGACACCCTCGAACTTGGTCGCGGTGACGCCGAAGATGCGCTCGGAGCCCTCTTCGTGCGACGACGAGGTGCGCAGCTTCAGCGGCCAGTTCGGCCACGTGGCGAGCTTGTCCTCCTTCTCGGGCGGACGCGGCATGATCTCGAGCTGGGTCACCGAGAGGGCACCCTGACGCACCGAGGTGCCGATGCAGTCCGAACCGGTGTCGCCGCCGCCGATGACGACGACGTGCTTGCCGGCCGCCAGGATCGGCTCGACGTCGCCGAGCGGCTCGTCGGAGACGCGACGGTTCTGCTGCGGCAGGAACTCCATGGCGAAGTGGATGCCCGAGAGCTCGCGGCCCGGCGCCGGCAGATCGCGCGGCTTCTCGGCACCGCCCGACAGCAGCACCGCGTCGTGATCGGCGACGAGAGCGGCGGCATCGACGTCGACGCCGACCTTCTTGCCGAAGTGGAAGACGACGCCTTCCGCCACCAGCTGCTGGACGCGACGCTCGACGACGTTCTTGTCGAGCTTGAAGTCCGGGATGCCGTAGCGCAGCAGACCGCCGGCCCGGGCGTTCTTCTCGAAGACGTGGACCTCGTGGCCGACGCGGGCGAGCTGCTGGGCAGCGGCGAGACCGGCAGGACCGGCGCCGACGATCGCCACCTTCTTGCCGGTCTTGGTCTTGGGCAGTTCCGGCGCCAGCCAGCCCTTCTCCCAGGCGTTCTCGACGATGGTCGCCTCGATGGTCTTGATGGTGACCGGCGAGTCGAACAGGTTCAGCGTGCACGCCGCCTCGCAGGGCGCGGGGCAGATGCGGCCGGTGAAGTCCGGGAAGTTGTTGGTCGAGTGCAGGTTCTTCGACGCGGTCTCGTAGTCGCCGTCGTAGACCAGATCGTTCCAGTCCGGGATCTGGTTGTTGACCGGGCAGCCGCGGTGGCAATAGGGCACGCCGCATTCCATGCAGCGCGCCGCCTGACGCTCGACGTCGGGCTGGCCGAGCGGCAGCGTGAACTCGTTGTAGTGGCGAATGCGATCCGCCGCCGGCTGATACTTCAGCTCCTGACGGTCGTACTCGAGAAAGCCGGTGACCTTACCCATCGTGTCACTCCGATCATCGTTTCGTCCGGCTCGGTCGACCCGCCCTTCGCTTCGCGAGGGGATCGCCGCCGGGTGTTGTCTGATGTCGAGGGCCGACCGTGGTCGGCCCTCCGTTCACCCGTGGCCGAGGATCACTCGGCCGCCTGACGCTCCGCCGCCATCCGCTGCAGGGCCTTGCGGTACTCGACCGGCATGACCTTGACGAACTTCGGACGGAAGACCTCCCAGTGCTCCAGGATCTCCTTGGCGCGGGCCGAACCCGTCCAGTGGAGGTGGCTGGAGATGAGCTGCCACAGACGCTCGTCGTCGTGGCGGGTCATGTCGCCGGTGACGTCGACCTTGCCCTTGAAGTCGAGGTCGCCGCCCTGGTGGTGCAGCTTCTCGAGCAGGATGTCCTCTTCGGGCACCGGCTCGAGCTCGACCATCGAGAGGTTGACGCGCTTCACGAAGGAACCGTCCTCGTCGAGCACGTAGGCGATGCCACCCGACATGCCGGCGCCGAAGTTGCGGCCGGTCTGGCCGAGCACGACGACGATGCCGCCGGTCATGTACTCGCAGCCGTGGTCGCCCACGCCCTCGACCACCGCGATGGCGCCCGAGTTGCGGACGGCGAAGCGCTCGCCGGCGAAGCCACGGAAGTAGCACTCGCCCTCGATGGCGCCGTAGAGCACGGTGTTGCCGACGATGATCGACTTCTCCGGCACGATCTTCGACGCCGGGTTCGGCTTGACGATCAGGCGACCGCCCGACAGGCCCTTGCCGACGTAGTCGTTGGCGTCGCCCACCAGCTCCAGCGTCACGCCGCGCGCCGCCCAGGCGCCGAAGGACTGACCCGCGGTGCCCGTGAGGGTGACGTGGATCGTGTCTTCCGGCAGACCGGCATGGCCCCAGCGCTTCGCCACCTCGCCCGACAGCATCGCGCCGACCGAGCGGTTGACGTTGATGACGCCCGTCTCGATGCGGACCGGCTTGCGCTCTTCGAGCGCCACCTTGGCCTCCGCGATCAGCTTGCGGTCGAGCACGTCGTCGATCGGGTGCTTCTGGTTCTGGGTGTGGAACATCTCGGTCCGGTCCGCCTTGGGCAGGTAGAACAGACGCGAGAAGTCGAGACCCTTGGCCTTCCAGTGAGCGATCGACGCCTTCTTGTCGAGGATGTCGGTGCGGCCGGTGATCTCGCCGAGGCTGCGGAAGCCGAGGCTGGCGAGGATGCGACGCACTTCTTCGGCGACGAAGAAGAAGTAGTTGATGACGTGCTCGGGCTGGCCGAGGAAGCGCTTGCGCAGCACCGGATCCTGCGTGGCGATGCCGACCGGGCAGGTGTTCAGGTGGCACTTGCGCATCATCAGGCAGCCGGCGGCGATCAGCGGCGCGGTGGCGAAGCCGAAGGCGTCGGCGCCGAGCATGGCACCGATGACGACGTCGCGACCGGTACGCACGCCACCGTCGACCTGGAGCTCGACGCGGCTACGCAGACCGTTGATGACCAGCGTCTGCTGCGTCTCGGCGAGACCGATCTCCCACGGGGAACCCGCGTGCTTGATCGAGGTGAGCGGGGACGCGCCCGTGCCGCCCTCGAAGCCGGAGATGGTGATGTGGTCGGCGCGCGCCTTGGCGACGCCGGCGGCGACCGTGCCGACACCGACTTCCGAGACGAGCTTGACCGAGACTTCCGCCGTCGGGTTGACGTTCTTCAGGTCGAAGATCAGCTGGGCCAGATCCTCGATCGAGTAGATGTCGTGATGCGGCGGCGGCGAGATCAGCTGCACGCCGGGGGTGGCGTGACGCACCTTGCCGATCACCGCGTCGACCTTGTGGCCGGGCAGCTGACCGCCTTCGCCGGGCTTGGCACCCTGCGCCATCTTGATCTGCATCTGGTCGGAGTTGACCAGATATTCGGTCGTCACGCCGAAGCGGCCCGAAGCGACCTGCTTGATGGCAGAACGCAGGCTGTCGCCGTTGGCGAGCGGCACGAAGCGATCCGCCTCCTCGCCGCCCTCACCGGTGTTCGACCGACCGCCGATGCGGTTCATCGCGATGGCGAGCGTGGTGTGGGCCTCGCGCGAGATCGAACCGTAGGACATGGCGCCGGTGGCGAAGCGCTTGACGATCGAGGCGGCCGATTCGACCTCCTCGAGCGGGATGGGCGCATTGCCGATCTCGTCGGCCGACTTGATGCGGAACAGGCCGCGAATCGTCGTCAGACGCTCGTTCTGCTCGTCGATCGGCTTGGAGAACTCCTTCTGGAAGGTCTCGAAGTCGTTCTTGCGCACGGCGTGCTGCAGACCGGCGACGGTACCGGCGGTCCACACGTGGGCTTCACCACGCATGCGCTGGGCGTATTCGCCGCCGACGTCGAGCATGTTGGCCAGCACCGGGTCGGCGCCGAACGCCTTGGTGTGACGCTCGACCGTCTCCTTCGCCACCTCGTCGAGACCGATGCCCTCGATCTTGGTCGCGGTGCCGAAGAAGTACTGCTTCACGAACTTCGACGACAGACCGATCGCGTCGAAGATCTGCGCGCCGCAATAGGACTGGTAGGTCGAGATGCCCATCTTGGACATGACCTTGAGCAGACCCTTGCCGATCGACTTGATGTAGCGATAGACGATCTCGTGCTCGTCGACGTTCTCCGGGAACTGATCCTTCATGGCGATCAGCGTGTCGAAGGCGAGATAGGGGTTGATCGCCTCGGCACCGTAGCCGGCCAGCAGCGCGAAGTGATGCACCTCGCGCGGCTCGCCCGATTCCACAACCAGACCGGCGCGGGTGCGCAGACCCTTGCGGATCAGGTGATGATGCACGGCGGCGGTGGCGAGCAGCGCCGGAATGGCGATGCGCTCACGCCCCACCATGCGGTCGCTGAGCACGATGATGTTGTAGACCTGACCGGTCGCCGAGATGCGGACGGCCGCCTCCGCCTGGATGCAGATCGCCTCCAGCGCCGGACGCATGCCGGCCGGGCCGTTGGCCGCCGGATAGGACACGTCGATGGTGATCGACTTGAAGCCCGAACCCTCGACGTTCTCGATGGTGCGGATCTTCTCCAGATCCTCGTTGGTGAGGATCGGCTGACGCACCTCGAGACGCTTCTGGGCTTCGGCGCCCTCGAGGTCGAACAGGTTCGGACGCGGGCCGATGAAGGAGACGAGGCTCATCACCAGCTCTTCGCGGATCGGGTCGATCGGCGGGTTCGTCACCTGCGCGAAGTTCTGCTTGAAGTAGGTGTAGAGCAGCTTCGACTTGTCGGAGAGCGCCGAGATCGGGGTGTCGGTACCCATCGAGCCGACCGCTTCCTGACCGGTGACGGCCATCGGCGGCAGCAGGACCTTGAGGTCCTCCTGCGAGTAGCCGAAGGCCTGCTGCAGATCGAGCAGGCTCTCCAGCGTCTTCGGCGCGCGCGCCGGCACCTCCGGCAGGTCTTCGAGCACCAGCTGGGTCTCGTCGATCCACTTGCCGTAGGGGTTGGCGGTCGAGATGGTCTTCTTGATCTCGTCGTCGGAGATGATGCGACCGGCCTCGAGGTCGATCAGCAGCATCTTGCCCGGCTGCAGGCGCCACTTGGCGACGATCTTCTCCTCCGGGATCGGCAGCGTGCCGGATTCCGAGGCGAGGATGACGCGGTCGTCGTCGGTGATGACGTAGCGGGCCGGACGCAGGCCGTTGCGGTCGAGCGTCGCGCCGATCTGGCGGCCGTCGGTGAAGCAGACCGCGGCCGGTCCGTCCCACGGCTCCATGATGGCGGCGTGATACTCGTAGAAGGCCTTGCGGTCCTGATCCATCAGGTCGTTGCCGGCCCAGGCCTCGGGAACGAGCGTCATCACCGCGTGCGGCAGCGAATAGCCGCCGCGCAGCAGGAACTCGAGCGCGTTGTCGAAGCAGGCGGTGTCCGACTGACCCTCGTAGGAGATCGGCCAGATCTTCTCGATGTCCGCGCCGAAGAGCTTCGACGTGGTGGTCGCCTGACGGGCATACATCCAGTTGACGTTGCCGCGCAGCGTGTTGATCTCGCCGTTGTGGGCGACCATGCGGTAGGGGTGCGCCAGCTTCCACGACGGGAAGGTGTTGGTCGAGAAGCGCTGATGCACCAACGCCAGCGCCGACACGAAGCGCTCGTCCGACAGGTCGGGGTAGTAGGCCGCGACCTGGTAGGACAGGAACATGCCCTTGTAGACGACGGTGCGCGACGAGAAGGACACGACGTAGAAGCTGTCCTGGTCACGCTTGGTCGCGCCGTTCCAGTCCGCCTCGTAGACGTCGCCGGAGAGCAGCTTGCGGGCGATGTAGAGCTTGCGCTCGAAGGCCTCCTGGTCGGCGAGCGGCTGGGTGCAGCCGACGAAGATCTGCTTGTGGACCGGCTCGGTCGCCTTCACGCCCTCGGAGAGCTTGGAGTTGTCGACCGGCACGTCGCGCCAGCCGAGGATCGACATGCCCTCGGAGGCGACCACGCGCTCGATGATGGCGATGGCGCGCTCGCGCTCCGCCGCGTCGCGCGGCAGGAAGAACTGGCCGATGGCGTAGCGGCCGGCCTCCGGCAGGGTGAAGCCCGCCTTGGAACACTCGGCGGCGAAGAAGTCGTGCGGGATCTGCACGAGGATGCCCGCGCCGTCGCCCATCAGCGGATCGGCGCCGACGGCGCCGCGATGCTCGAGGTTCTCGAGCACGTAGAGCGCGTCCTTGACGATGCCGTGGGACTTGCGGCCCTTGATGTCGGCGACGAAGCCGACGCCGCAGGCGTCGCGGTTCTCGGCCGGATCGAACATGCCCTGAGCCGGCGGCAGCGCCGACACTTTGGCCTCGGCCGCCGCGGTCGTCTCGGGAAGGCCCGCGCCTTCGAGTTCGGGCAGGGGCGAAATGCTGTCCGACGCGATCCGTTCCATGGGATCCATCCTCGCTTCTGGCCGGACCCGTCGGGTCGCGGCGGCAGTTCATACGGGGCGGAGACGGGTCTGCCGCAGGCCTCTCACGAGACCCGCGGGATCGCCGGAACACCCCCCGCTTCCGGGAGCCACCCATTCGCAAGCCTCGGGCCGTTTCGGGTCCACCCCGTTCCGGCGCGTCGCTCGCCCCCTTCGTGACCTTCGAAAAACCGCTGAAATCCGCCGTTTTTCGTGTCTTCGAAGAAAATAGGTCAGCAAGACTGTCCTATTGGGTTCGCCCGGAACATCGCAGAAAACCGCGTCCTTCGCAAGAAGTGTTAAAAGGAAGAAATGCCGAGGGCATCGTCAGAATGCCTCCAAACTGTGCGCGGCGGGCGGGTGCTGCACGACCGTCCGACTTGTCGGCGCTCCGTCGGGGTGCCAAGGTCGGCGCATGATCTTCGCCTCCGACAACTGGGCGGGTGCCATCCCCGCCGTCCTCGACGCCGTCGCCGCGATCGGCCGCGAGGGCCCCGCCGCCGCCTATGGCAACGATTCGACGACCGCCCGCCTCGAGGCGCGCCTCGCCGAACTCTTCGAGCACGAGGTCGCCGTGCTGCTGGTCACGACCGGCACCGCCGCCAACGCGCTCGCGATCGCCGCCCTCGCCCCGCCCTGGGGCGCGGTGCTGGCGCACGAGGAGGCGCATCTGGCGATCGACGAATGCGGTGCGCCGGAATTCTTCGCCGGCACCCGCACGCTGCGCCTGCCGGGCCAGCGCGGCAAACTCGATGCGGAAGGCCTCGCCGCCCGCCTCGCCGAGATCCCGCGCGGGCTCCACCACGGCGAACTTTCGGTCCTGTCGCTGACCTCGCCCAACGAATATGGGCTCGTCTACGCGCCCGGCGAGCTCGCGGCCCTCTGCGACGTCGCCAAGGCCCATCGCCTCGCCGTCCATCTCGACGGCGCCCGCTTCGGAAACGCCGTCGCCCGGCTCGGTTGCACCCCGGCGGAAGCCACCTGGAAGGCCGGCGTCGACGTCCTCTCCTTCGGCGGCACCAAGGGTGGTTGCCTGATGGCCGAGGCGATCGTCGCCTTCGATCCGGCTCTGAAGGAGAAGCTCGCCTTCCTGCGCAAGCGGTCGGGCCAACTCGTCTCCAAACAGCGGCTGATCTCGGCCCAGTTCGAGGCCTGGCTCACCGACGACCGCTGGCTCTCCGCCGCCGCCCACGCCAACGCCATGGCCGACCGGCTCGCCACCGCGATCGCCGCCGCACCGCGCGCCCGTCTCGCCTGGCGCCCGCAGGCCAACGAGGTCTTCGCCTTCATGACCGCGGCGGAGGCCGAGCGTCTGCAGGCGGCCGGCGCCCGCTTCTACGACTGGTCGGTCGCCGCCCTCGGCCCCGAGGATCGTCCGGAGCCGGGCGAGAAGCTCTGGCGCTTCGTCACGTCCTTCGCCACGACGGAGATGGAAGTCGCCGCCTTCGCCAAGTTGCTGCGGGGGTGAGACACGGGTGCACTCCGGCCTCGGACGAAGGCCGTGCGCGATGCCCCGCAGTCCACCGCCTCGCCCTCAATCAATCGCGAAATCCGCCGCGAAGCGCTGATCCCGCAGGGGGCGCACCAGCGCCGTCGATTCGGCATAGACCGGGTGCGCCTTGTAGGCGGCGAGCGCCGCCTCGTCGTCGAACTCGCCGTAGACCACGAAGTCGACCTCGTTCGACCAGATGTCGCGCTTCATGTTGGCGCTGACCACCAGCCGGCGGGCGTGGGGATTGGTCTCGAGCAGCTTCAACCCCGCCTCGACCTTGGCGCGGTTCGCCGGATCGGCGACGGTGAAGAAGACGACGTGTCGGATCAAGATGCGGCCTCTCGGCTCGATCGGGGCGTTGCGGGCAACACCTCTATCCGGTCCCGTCGGGCTTTCAAAGGGGGCGAGGTGCCGCGAAACGAAGGCGCCCCGCCGTCCGTGGGGGACGACGGGGCGCGGAAAACCGACCGGGGGGCGATCGGGTCTCGGGGTCGAGCCTCCGGGGGGAGGAAGGCGCGACCCCCGTTCGCCGTCAGGCGGCGGCGACGGTCGGCGCTGCTTCGATCGCGGGCGAGGTGGGGGAGGCCTCGATCGGCTTCGCCGAGGTGGTTTCGGCGGCCGTGGCGATCGGAATGCGGCGCGACTTCAGGGTCTCGGGAATTTCCCGGACCAGATCGATGTGGAGCAGCCCGTTCTCCAGACGAGCCCCGCGCACGATCATGTGATCGGCGAGCTGGAACCGGCGTTCGAAGCTGCGCGCGGCGATGCCGCGATAGAGATAGTCGCCACCTTCGGTCTTCGCCTCCTTGGCACCCTTCACCGCGAGCACGTTCTGCTCGAGTTCGATGCCGAGTTCGGCCTCGCCGAAGCCCGCCACCGCCATGGTGATGCGCCAGGCGTTCTCGTCGGTGCGCGCGATGTCGTAGGGCGGCCAGTTCGGCTGCGAGGTTTCGCCCGAGCCGATCGTGTCCATCAGCGAGAACAGACGATCGAAACCGACGGTGGAACGATAGAGCGGAGAGAAGTCGATACGCATGGGATGTCCTCCTTCAAGTCGAGCGACATGGATCGAGTCTTCGCCGTCTTCTCCTCGTGCGACCCTCTGACCTTCCGGTCTTTCTCCGGCGCCGCCGGGAGAGGCGAACACTCTCGCGGACCCGTTCGGCGTCCGCTGGACTGATCTGGGAAGGGGGGCGAGACCTTTCAAGAGGCCTTCGCGGAATTTCGCCGATCCTCACGCGCGCGACCGCGCGCTCGGTTGTGGAGCGATCGCCCCCGCGCTATGTCCGAAGGCAGCCCCGGAGACGCGACCCACGATGCCGGCCCTCGATCGCCTGTTCGACCATCCCGACAATCCGATCCCGCCGGGCGCCGCCTGCGGCGCGCTGACGGCGGCCGACGGCAAGGGCCTGCGCTGGGCGACCTTCCCGCCGCTCGCCGCCCGCCCACGCGGCACGATCCTGCTGCTCCAGGGACGCGGCGAATACATCGAGCGCTGGTTCGAGACGGTGCGCGACCTCCAGGTCCGCGGCTTCGCCGTGGCGACCTTCGACTGGCGCGGTCAGGGCGGCTCGGAGCGGCAGACCCGCCACCCGCACAAGGGCCACGTCGGCTCCTTCCGCGCCTATGGCCTCGACCTCGAGGCCGTGCTGGCCGGACCGGTCGCCGCGCTGCCGCGTCCGCTCTTCGTCCTCGCCCATTCGACCGGCGGCCTGATCGCCGCCGCCGAGATCGGCCGCCTCGCGCCGCACGTCTCGCGCATCGTCATGGCCTCGCCCTTCTTCGGCCTCGGCGACTTCGGCGTGCCGGTCGGCTTCGCGCGGAAGCTCGCCAAGACACTGCGCAACCTCGGTTTCGGTCGCGGCTGGGTCTTCGGCGGCGGCGCCACCGCCGTCCACACCCGCCCCTTCGCCGGCAACCGCCTGACCTCCGATCCCGTCCGTCACGCCCGCGCCGCCGAGCTGTCGAGCCGCCTGCGTCAGGTGGCGATCGGCTCGCCGACCATCGGCTGGCTCGCCGCCGCCTTCGCCGCGCAGGAACGCGTCTTCACCCCCGACGCACTCGATGCCTGGCGCATGCCGACGCTGGTCCTCACGGCGAGCCGCGACGAGGTCGTCGACGGCCGTGCCGCCGAGCGCTTCGTGGTTTCGACCCGGATGACCGAACTGATGGTGATCCCCGGCGCCCGCCACGAGCTGCTGCACGAGCGCGATCTCTACCGCGAACAGGTCTGGGCCGCCTTCGACGCCTTCGTGCCCGGCACGCAGATCGAGGAACCGCAGGCCGCGCCGGTGCCCGAGCCAGCGCCTGCGCCGGAGCCCTTGCCCGAACCGGAGAGCGCTGCGGAACCGGAGGCCGAACCGGCCCCCGTCGCCGAGAGCGAACCGACCGTCACGCCCGTCGTGGCCGCCGCCGCCGTGGTCACGGCCGCCGCGGTCGCGGCGACCGTCGTCGCGGAGGAGCCCGCCCCGGCCTCAGC
>DBMN01000172.1 GCA_002298965.1 Rhizobiales bacterium UBA697
CCCCTCCCCTGAGGGGAGGGGGGAAGAGGCCGTTCGGCTCTTGCCGCACGAGCTCGAACGGAGCGGCGCCGACGATCTGCGCGATCTCACACCACCAGCGCGTCGCCGAGCGACAGGCGGCCGGGTTCGAGAACGCGGACGTAGATGCCGCAGTCGGTGTGGCCGAGCGTCTGCATGAGATGGCGCGGGATCTGGAGATCGCGCTCGGCGGTCGCCGGGTTGACCGTGGTGGCGGCGCAGCGCTCGGTGCGCTTGACCACCTCGAAGGGGATGCCGCCGATGGTCAGGCGCATCTCGCGCGGCCAGTCGAGTTCGGCACGCGCCTCGAGGCCCTCGACGACGATGTTGGGGCGGAAGCGGACCGGATCGACGGACGCGCCGAGGTCGCGCTCCATCCGGCGGATGGTCTCGGCATTGACCAGATGCAGCACCTTCTTCGCCACGTCGGAGAAGGAATGGCCGGGCGCGCGCAGGAGCTTCGGCGCGCCGCGCAGCTCGGCGGGGAAGCGTTCGGTGACGAAGGCCTCGACGGCGGTGCGGCCCGCTTCGGTGTCGAGCCGGGCGACGAGACGGGTCTCGCCGCCTTCCGCGATGGTCAGCTCATTCGTTTCGACATCGAAACGGGTCCGGAGCTTGACCAGCGCAGCGTTGCGCATCAGGCAGAGAAACTTGATCTTCGGCAGATGGGCGGGGGCTGCGGGATCGAAGCCCGAGGGGCCGTTCTCGATGGCGAAGGCGCGATCGAAGGGCATGGTCTCGCCGGCTTCGAGATCGACGCTCTCGAGGGTCTCGGGCGAGAAGCCCTTGAGGGGGTAACGCCAGAGGGTGGCGACGCGTGCGGTCATGGGGTGGCTCCGTTTCGGTCGTCCGGGCCGTCCATTCGGACGATCGGCACGCGAACGTCAAGCGGGGCTGTCGCAAAGCTGCATTCCGCCTCTTCACAGCGGGGTGATCGCTCCCCACATTTGCCTTCGAAGACGAGATCTCGGTCCATGGCCGGGGTCCGCCCATGATCCAGACGTCGCGTGGCCGTGCCCGATCGGGGCGGCGGGGCGACGGGCCAGGAGGGAAGTCATGAACATCGAGAAGATGACCGAACGCGCCCGCGGGTTCCTGCAGTCGGCGCAGACCATGGCCCTGTCGCGGGGCCATCAACAGTTTCTCCCCGAGCACCTGCTCAAGGTGCTGCTCGACGACGACCAGGGGCTCTGCGCCGGGTTGATCGATCGCGCCGGCGGGCGCTCGCGCGACGCGCTGAAGGCCGTCGATGCGGCGCTCGACAAGCTGCCGAAAGTGTCCGGCGGCTCCGGCCAGCTCTATCTGGCGGCGCCGACCGCGCGCCTCTTCGATCAGGCCGAGAAGATCGCCGAGAAGGCGGGCGACAGTTTCGTCACCGTCGAGCGGCTGCTCGTCGCCATCGCGCTCGACAAGGATTCGGACGCCGGCAAGATCCTGGCGGCGGCCGGCGTCACGCCGAACACGCTCAATGCGGCGATCAACGACATCCGCAAGGGCCGCACCGCCGACAGCGCCTCGGCCGAGAACCAGTACGACGCGCTGAAGAAATACGCCCGTGACCTGACCCAGGCGGCGCGCGACGGCAAGCTCGATCCGGTCATCGGCCGCGACGAGGAGATCCGGCGCACCATCCAGGTCCTGTCGCGCCGCACCAAGAACAACCCGGTGCTGATCGGCGAACCCGGCGTCGGCAAGACGGCGATCGTCGAGGGGCTGGCACTGCGCATCCTCAACGGCGACGTGCCGGAGAGCCTCAAGGGCAAGAAGCTGATGGCGCTCGACATGGGCGCGCTCATCGCCGGCGCGAAGTATCGCGGCGAGTTCGAGGAGCGGCTCAAGGGCGTGCTGTCGGAAGTGCAGGCGGCGGAGGGCGGCATCGTCCTCTTCATCGACGAGATGCACACGCTGGTCGGCGCCGGCAAGTCGGACGGGGCGATGGATGCCTCCAACCTGCTGAAGCCGGCGCTCGCCCGCGGCGAGCTGCACTGCGTCGGCGCGACCACGCTCGACGAGTTCCGCAAGCACGTCGAGAAGGATCCGGCGCTGGCCAGGCGGTTCCAGCCGGTCTTCGTCTCCGAGCCGACGGTCGAGGACACGATCTCGATCCTGCGCGGCCTCAAGGAGAAATACGAGCTGCATCACGGCGTCAGAATCGCCGACTCGGCGATCGTCGCCGCCGCGACGCTGTCGAACCGCTACATCACCGACCGCTTCCTGCCCGACAAGGCGATCGACCTCGTCGACGAGGCCTCGGCGCGGCTGCGCATGCAGGTGGATTCCAAGCCCGANNATCATCCAGCTGAAGATCGAGCGTGAGGCGCTCAAGAAGGAGACCGACCAGGGCTCGCGCGATCGTCTCGTGCGGCTCGAGAAGGAGCTCTCCGAACTCGAGGAAGAGTCCGCCGGTCTCACCGCCAAGTGGCAGTCGGAGAAGGACGAACTGGCGTCGGCCAACAAGATCAAGGAGAGCCTCGATCAGGCCCGCCTCGAACTGGAACAGGCGCAGCGTGCCGGTCGCTTCGACCGGGCGGGCGAACTCGCCTATGGCGTGATCCCCGGGCTCGAGGCGCGGCTGAAGGAGATCGAGGCCAAGGGCGAGGGCGAGAAGGTCCAGGAGGCGGTCACCGCCGACATGGTGGCGCAGGTCGTCTCGCGCTGGACCGGCGTCCCGGTCGACCGCATGCTCGAGGGCGAGCGGGAGAAGCTGCTGCGCATGGAGGA
>DBMN01000341.1 GCA_002298965.1 Rhizobiales bacterium UBA697
GCGTCGGCGCCGGGACGGGCAGGGCGACCGGCGCGGCCGAGGCCGGCGGGATCGAGGCGGTGGCGATCGGATCGGCCGCGACGTAGTCGTCGGCGCCGAAGTCGTCCGAGGCGTCGGCCGACTTGCCGAGCCGCAGCACCGACGACACCTTGGCGCCGGCCGAGGCCGAGCCGATGTGGCGGGCCAGCAGCGACGCCATGTGGTCGTCGCGCTCGCGGCCCGACGAACCGCCGAGCACGGAGGCGACGAGATGGCGGCCGTCGCGGCGGATCGACGAGACGAGGTTGAAGCCCGAGGCCTGGGTGTAGCCGGTCTTGATGCCGTCGACGCCTTCGACGCGGCCGAGCAGGCGATTGTGGTTGCCGATCACCTCGCCGCCCCAGGCGAAGGAACGCGTGTTGAAATATCGATAGTAGACCGGGAACCGCTCCTGCAGCGCGCGGCCGAGCGTGACCATGTCCTTGGCGGTGGTCCACTGGTCGCCGTTGGGCAGGCCGGAGGCGTTGAGGAAGGTGGTGCGGCTCATGCCGATGCGACGCGCGGTCGCGGTCATGCGCTTGGCGAAGGCCTGTTCGGAACCGGCGACGTTCTCGGCGATGGTCACGGCGACGTCGTTGGCCGACCGGGTGACGAGCGCGCGGATGGCGTCTTCGGCGGAAATGGTCTGGCCCGGGCGGATGCCGAGTTTGGAGGGCGACTGCGCCGCCGCCTTGGCCGAGGCGGTGAAGCGCGAACCGAGCGTGAAACGGCGGCGCTCGAGGTCCTCGAACAGGACGTAGAGCGTCATCATCTTGGTCAGCGAGGCCGGGTGGCGCAGCTCGTTCTCGTTCTTGGCGTAGAGAACGCGGCCGGTCTTGTCGTCGATCACGAAGGCCGCGTAACGCGGCGACGAGGTGATGCCGCCGTCGTCGCGCGCCGAGCGGGAGACGTGATGGCTCTGATGCGGATGGCGGATCTTCCGCTTCGCTTCGGCGGATCCGACCGTCACCAGACACAGGGCCATGCCGACCAGGAGCGCCTTGCCCAGGCGCGCCGGCTCGAAGATACGCGGATACTGCACTGTTCCATTCCTCGAAGCCGCAGTCCGCCTTCTGGCGGACGCCGTTCGATCGGAAGGTCTGCCCGTTCGCACGACCCGCGAGGGTCGGCCGCGCGCCTCCGATACGCCGGAAACGCGACGGCGAGCGTGATCTCCCGTCCACAGTCTCCAAGATGCCGCCGTCGAGGTTGATGATCGGTAAACCGGCGAGGCCGAATTACGTATTGTTGCGGCGCAAAAGGAAATTGACCGCAGCGCAAAATGTAGGCATATTGCACCGCAACATCGGCGATCGGCTCCGACCGTCGGCGATGCCGCGAACGGGATGGCCGAACGCGGAACGATCCATTGGAGGAATGCTCGATGACGTCCGTCGAAGATCTGCAGAAGCTCGCCAAGGAAAACGCCGAGAACGCCCAGAAGGCTTTCGGCACCCTCTCCAAGGGTCTCCAGACCATCGCCACCGAGATGGCCGACTACTCGAAGAAGTCCTTCGAGGAAGGCTCCGCCCTGCTCGAGCAGCTCTCCGGCGCGAAGAGCCTCGACAAGGTCGTCGAGATCCAGTCGGACTACGCCAAGAAGGTCTACGAGGGCCTCGTCGCCCAGTCGACCAAGATCGGCGAGCTCTACACCGACATCGCCAAGGACATCGCCAAGCCCTTCGAGAACTTCATCCCGAAGAAGTGATCGTCGAGGGCTCTCGCTCTCCGATCCAGCGATCAGAGGTCCGGCCGGCGACGGCCGGGCCTTTTTCGTGTCCGCACGCGCCCGGGCGAGGGCATCGCGGCACGGAGGATGCATGGCTTTTCTCGCCCCGATCGGGGGGGACGTCGACGGCGGGCCGTTGCGAGTGCGCGGCGATGCCCTACAATGTCGGTGATGTCATCCCCATCTGTACCGGAGCCGCGTCTCCGGGAGGGGCGGCGTTTCAGGACGTCTCACCGGCCTTCGGGCCACGTTCAACCCCTGCCGTATCCGCTCCGGACGAGCGTTCGACGGCGAAGCGATGCGTGTCGAAGAAGATCATGGCACAGGACCCCCGTCACCCCGGCGAAGACGATCCCGATCTCGGCGTGGTGACGAAGACGCGACCGAAGGTGAAGCGGCCGAGCATGTACCGCGTGCTGCTGCTGAACGACGACTACACGCCGATGGAATTCGTCGTGGCGGTCCTCGAGCGCTTCTTCTCCAAGGGCCGTGAAGAGGCGACCCGCATCATGCTGCACGTCCACCACCACGGTGTGGGGGAATGCGGCGTCTTCACCTACGAGGTGGCCGAGACCAAGGTCACCCAGGTGATGGACTTCGCCCGGAAGAACCAGCATCCGTTGCAGTGCGTCATGGAAAAGCAGTGAGGTTCCCCACGTGCCGTCCTTCTCGCGCAGCCTGGAAAAGGCCCTTCACAACGCCCTCCATCTCGCCAACGAACGCCATCACGAATACGCCACGCTCGAGCACCTGCTGCTGTCGCTGATCGAGGACCAGGACGCCGGCGCCGTCATGCGCGCCTGCAACGTCGATCTCGACGTCCTGAAGCGCAACCTCGTCGAATATCTCGACACCGAGCTCGACAATCTCGTCACCGACGGCGACGACGAGGCCAAGCCCACGGCCGGCTTCCAGCGCGTCATCCAGCGCGCGGTGATCCACGTCCAGTCCTCCGGTCGCGAGGAAGTGACCGGCGCCAACGTGCTCGTCGCCATCTTCGCCGAACGCGAGAGCCATGCGGCCTATTTCCTGCAAGAGCAGGACATGACCCGCTACGACGCGGTCAACTACATCAGCCACGGCATCGCCAAGCGGGCCGGCATGTCGGAGGCGAAGCCTCCTCGCGGAGCGGAGGAAGACATGTCGACCACCGAAAATGCCGCGGAGACCAAGAAGAAGACCGACGCCCTCGAGGCCTATTGCGTCAACCTCAACGAGAAGGCCAAGAAGGGCAAGATCGACCCGCTGATCGGGCGCGATGCCGAGATTTCGCGCACCATCCAGGTGCTCTGCCGCCGTTCCAAGAACAATCCGCTCTATGTCGGTGATCCCGGCGTCGGCAAGACGGCGATCGCCGAAGGCCTCGCTCGTCGCATCGTCGAGGGCAACGTCCCCGCCGTGCTGCTCGGCGCCACCGTCTTCGCCCTCGACATGGGCGCGCTGCTCGCCGGCACACGCTATCGCGGCGACTTCGAGGAGCGGCTGAAGCAGGTCGTCAAGGAGATCGAGGACTATCCCGGCGCCATCATGTTCATCGACGAGATCCACACGGTGATCGGCGCCGGTGCGACCTCGGGCGGCGCGATGGATGCCTCCAATCTGCTCAAGCCTGCCCTTTCCTCGGGCACCGTGCGCTGCATCGGCTCGACCACCTACAAGGAGTTCCGTCAGTTCTTCGAGAAGGATCGGGCGCTCGTCCGCCGCTTCCAGAAGATCGACGTCAACGAGCCGACCGTCCCCGACGCGATCGAGATCCTCAAGGGGCTGAAGCCCTATTTCGAGGAGCATCACCACGTCCGCTACACCAACGACGCCGTCAAGGCGGCGGTGGAACTGGCGGCGCGCTACATCTCCGACCGCAAGCTGCCCGACAAGGCGATCGACGTGATCGACGAGAGCGGCGCGGCGCAGATGCTGGTGCCGGAGAACAAGCGGCGCAAGGTGATCGGCGTCAAGGAGATCGAAGAGACCATCGCCACCATGGCGCGGATCCCGCCGAAGTCGGTCTCCAAGGACGATGCCGAGGTGCTCGCCCATCTCGACGCCAACCTGAAGCGCGTCGTCTACGGCCAGGACAAGGCGATCGAGGCGCTGGCCTCCGCCATCAAGCTCGCCCGTGCCGGCCTGCGCGAACCGGAGAAGCCGATCGGCTCCTACCTCTTCGCGGGTCCGACCGGCGTCGGCAAGACCGAGGTCGCCAAGCAGCTCGCCACGCTGCTCGGCGTCGAGATGCTGCGCTTCGACATGTCGGAATACATGGAGCGCCACACGGTCAGTCGCCTCATCGGCGCGCCTCCCGGCTACGTCGGCTTCGACCAGGGCGGCCTGCTGACCGACGGCGTCGACCAGCATCCCCACTGCGTCCTGCTTCTCGACGAGATCGAGAAGGCCCATCCGGACCTCTTCAACATCCTGCTGCAGGTCATGGACCACGGCAGCCTGACCGACCACAACGGCAAGAAGGTCGATTTCCGCAACGTCATTCTGATCATGACGACCAATGCGGGTGCCGCCGATCTCGCCCGTGCGCCGATCGGCTTCAACCGGGTCGAGCGCAAGGGCGACGACACCGAGGCGATCAACCGCCTCTTCACGCCGGAGTTCCGCAACCGTCTCGACGCGGTGGTGACCTTCCAGAACCTGCCGATGGAGGTGATCCGTCAGGTCGTCTCCAAGTTCGTGATGCAGCTCGAGGCGCAACTCGCCGACCGCAACGTCACGTTCGAGCTCGACCAGGCATCGACCGACTGGCTCGCCACCCACGGCTACGACCGCCAGATGGGTGCCCGTCCGCTCGGCCGCGTCATCCAGGAGCACATCAAGAAGCCGCTCGCCGACGAAGTCCTCTTCGGCAAGCTGAAGCGCGGCGGCGTGGTCAAGGTGACCGTCGGCCCCGGCGAGGACGGCAAGGACGAGCTGAAGCTCGAGGCGATCCCGGCGGTGACCGCGGTGGCCGCTCCGGCGCCCGAGCCCGAGGTCAAGGCCGGCCGTAAGACCGCCAAGGCGGCCGCGTCCAAGCCGGCCGCCGCCAAGGCCCGCAAGCCGAAGACCGGCCTGCCGGTCCCCGCCAAGACCCGCGCGGTGGTCAAGAAGGAACCGACCCGGCACTGATCCGGCGTCGCGACGAACGAACGACGGCCCGCCCCACGGCGGGCCGTTTGCATTTCTGCGGTGGGGCGGGCGATGCGGTCGGGGAGGGCGATTGCGGTCGGAGCGGCCGTTGGTCCGAAAGGCGCCGCACATCTGCTCGACCCGCCGCCTCCACCGATGAGCGAGCATGGGCCCACGGCGGGGCGGGTCTGTCCTTCTCTCCTCGCGGGGCGTTTGCGGAACGCCACAGAGGCTCGGGTCGACGCCTGAACGATGCTTCGAGACGCGCCAGCGGCGTTCCTCGGGACGAGGCGCTGGAGATTTCCTCAGCAAGAACAAGCGCCTCATGCTGAGGAGGCGTTCGAAGAACGCCGTCTCGAAGCATCGCGCAGGGCGCCGATCCTCCGCCCCCGTCCTTGCCCGTCGCCGCCACCCCATGTGCTCGCACGACCCTGCGGTCGGCACCTCTTCCTTCTCCCCTCGCGGGAGAAGGTGGCCCGCAGGGCCGGATGAGGGGGGACTTCGACCGGGCGAGGCGCTCCCCAACGTTCGAGGCCTCCGCCCGCTCGACGCCGCGTGTCCCCGGAGCCTCGTTGTTCCGACTACGCTCGCGGCGTCGATCGGCCGCACTTGACGATGTTCATGATTTGTTCGATGCTGAGGGGCATCGAAGAAGCGATGTTCGGAGGTAGCGGTTCGCAGGAGGTGGTCGTCATCTGACGGTTCATCGCCGCCGGCTCCCGGCTCCCGGCTCCCGGCTCCCGGCGGCAGACGGTTCATGGCTCGACGCGTTGCGGGAGAGGGCTCCGCTCTCGCCGGCGTGGACCTGTCGGCGTGAACGTATCGATGCGGTCTTTCGGCCTCGCCCGTCGCGCGGGCGGGGCGAGCGTGCGGTTGCGTCGTTCGTCGTCAGGCCGACCCGGTATCGCCCTCACACGGGCAAAGAACGAAAAACGAGGAGAGACACATGATCGATCATCTGGGCTTCCCTGTCGCGGATCTGGCGCGGTCGCGCGCCTTCTACGAGAAGGCGTTGGCGCCGCTCGGCTACGGCGTGATCATGGCGGTGAGCGCCGAGGAGACCGGCGGGGCGGCCCATGTCGGCTTCGGCGCCGACGGCAAGCCGGACTTCTGGCTCTCCTCGGGCGGTGCGATCGCCGGCTGCATCCACGTCGCCTTCACCGCGCCCGACCGCGCCGCGGTGACGGCCTTCCACGCCGCGGCCCTCGCTGCCGGCGGCATCGACAACGGTGGCCCCGGTCTCAGGCCGCACTACCACCCGAACTACTGGGGCGCCTTCGTGCTCGACCCCGACGGCCACAACATCGAGGCGGTCTGCCATCTGCCCGAGTGAGCGACGGCGACGCGGGGGAGGTGCCGCTCCGCCCTCGCGTCGCCCGATCGCACGCGGCCACACGAGCCGCCGCGCTGCCCGATCGCAGACGATCGAGCGAGCCGTGGGGCACGCGATCATGGACGATCGGGCGCCGCCCCTTCGGCGCCCATCGCGCCAGGGTCCCGCTCGTCGGGCTCGATGACGCCGCCCGCGAGGCTTGGCCGCCGTCCGTGACGCCTCGCCACCGTCCACGCGGCTGCGCCCCTCCCGTGACGCCTCGCCGTTCGGCTGGCGACCTTGCACGGCGGATCGGCGGACGACGCTGCGCGGGCCATGCGGCGGCATGCTAGGCTCGCGTCTCTTCGTCGCTCCTCGCAAGCCCGCCGGACCCCGCCTGCCCATGTCGCCGACGCCGCCCGCACCGCCCGAGCCCTCCGCCCCCGAAGACGGCGCGCCCGCTGCC
>DBMN01000342.1 GCA_002298965.1 Rhizobiales bacterium UBA697
GCCGTGCGCGATCCCTCGACCCTGCCGTGGAAGGAACTCGGCGTCGACATCGCGCTCGAGTGCACCGGCCTCTTCACCGCCAAGGAGAAGGCCGCCGCCCATCTGACCGCCGGCGCCAAGCGCGTGCTGATCTCGGCCCCGGGCGAGAACGCCGACCTGACGGTCGTCTACGGCGTCAACCACGACAAGCTGACCAAGGATCATCTGATCGTCTCCAACGCCTCGTGCACGACCAACTGTCTGTCGCCCTTCGCCAAGGTGCTGAACGACACGATCGGCATCGAGAAGGGCATGATGACGACGATCCACTCCTACACGGGTGATCAGCCGACCCTCGACACCATGCACAAGGACCTCTACCGCGCCCGCGCGGCGGCCCTCAGCATGATCCCGACCTCGACCGGCGCGGCCAAGGCCGTCGGCCTGGTTCTGCCGGAACTGAAGGGCAAGCTCGACGGCTTCGCGGTGCGCGTGCCGACCCCGAACGTGTCGGTGGTCGACCTCAAGTTCATCGCCAAGCGCGCGACGACGGTCGCCGAGATCAACGACGCCATCCGCGCCGCCGCCAACGGCGGGCTCAAGGGCATCCTCGGCTACACCGACGACAAGAACGTCTCGTCGGACTTCAACCACGATCCGCACTCGTCGATCTTCCACACCGACCAGACCAAGGTCATGGACGGCACCTTCGTGTCGGTCCTCTCCTGGTACGACAACGAGTGGGGCTTCTCCAACCGCATGAGCGATACCGCGGTCGCGATGGGCAAGCTCATCTGACCACGACCGAGTTTGGGGCGAAAAGAAGGGTCGGCCGCGTCGCGGCCGGCCCATTCATCCACCTCCGACCGGAGAATTTCGTCATGAGCGCATTCAAGACCCTCGACGACGCCGCGGTGAAGGGCAAGCGTTGCCTCGTCCGCGTCGATCTGAACGTCCCGATGGAAAACGGCGTCGTCACCGACGACACCCGCATCCGTGCCGTCCTGCCGACCATCACCGAGATCGCCGACAAGGGCGGCAAGGTGATCCTGCTCGCCCACTTCGGCCGTCCCAAGGACGGGCCGGAAGCGAAGTATTCGCTGGAACAGGTCGTCGCCCCGCTGGCCTCGCGCCTCGGCCGTCCGGTCGCCTTCGCGGCCGACAGCATCGGCCCGGTGGCGGAAGCCGCCATCGCCGAGATGGCCGACGGTGACGTCCTCCTGCTCGAGAACACCCGCTTCTACAAGGGCGAGGAGAAGAACGATCCGGCGCACGTGAAGAAGCTCGCCGCGCTCGGCGACGTCTTCGTCAACGACGCCTTCGCCACCGCCCACCGGGCGCATGCCACCACCGAGGGCCTCGCCCACGAGCTGCCGGCCTATGCCGGTCGCTGCATGCAGGCCGAACTCGACGCGCTGACCAAGGCGCTCGAGGCCCCGACCCGTCCGGTCGCGGCGGTCGTCGGCGGCGCCAAGGTGTCCTCGAAGCTCGAGCTGCTCGGCAACCTCGTCAAGAAGGTCGACTACCTGATCATCGGCGGCGGCATGGCCAACACCTTCCTCGCCGCTCAGGGCGTGGAAGTCGGCAAGTCGCTGTGCGAGCACGATCTGGCCCCGACCGCCCGCGAGATCGTCGAGAAGGCCAAGGCCGCCGGTTGCACCGTCGTCCTGCCGGTCGACGGCGTCGCCGCGAAGGAGTTCAAGGCCGGTGCCGCCAATCGCGTCGTGAAGAACGGCGAGATCGCGGCCGACGAGATGGTGCTCGACGCCGGTCCCGCCTCGGTCGCCGCGGTGATCGGTCTGCTCGACACCACGATCAAGACGCTGGTGTGGAACGGCCCCTTCGGCGCCTTCGAGATCGAGCCCTTCGACGCCGCGACCAACGCGGTCGCCCGCAAGGCCGGCGAGCTCGCCGCCAAGGGCGCGATCGTCGCGGTCGCCGGCGGTGGCGACACCGTCTCGGCGCTGAACCACGCCGGTGCGGCCGACGACTTCACCTACATCTCGACCGCCGGCGGCGCCTTCCTCGAGTGGCTCGAGGGCAAGGCCCTTCCGGGCGTCGAATGCCTGCGCAAGGCGTGAGACGCGGTCGACACGAATGAAGATGCGGCCCGGGAGCGATCCCGGGCCGTTTCTTTTCGGATATTTCACCGCGCATCGCGTCGCCCGAGCGACACCCTTCCCCCTTGCCACCGTCGTGCCGAAATCCCATAGGAAGACACCACGCGCGGCCATGCCGGCCGCGCCGCTCTTTCCGAGGATATCGCCCGTGCCCCGTCTCTGCCTCGTCACCCCGCGCGACGTCGACGTCTCGACCTTCCCGGCGGTGCTCGACCAGACGCTCGCCGCCGGCGACGTCGCCTCGCTGATCGTCGCGCTCGAGGCCGGATCGGAGATGGCGCGCCAGCGCATCGCCGAGCTCCTCACCCCGATCGCCCAGAAGCACGACGTCGCCGTCACCGTGCGCAACGACACCCGCACCGCCGGCCGCGCCAAGGCCGACGGCATCCATGTCGACACCGGCATCGCCGACCTGCGCTCCGCGCTCGAGACCTTCCACCCCGCCGGCATCGTCGGCGTCGGCGGTCTCGAGACCCGCCACGAGGCGATGGAAGCCGGCGAGACCCAGGTCGACTACGTCTTCTTCGGCAGCCTCGACCGCCCCGAGGCGCCCGAGGCCGATCCCCGTGCCCTCGACCTCGCCACCTGGTGGGTGCCGCTGTTCGAGCCCCCGGTCGTGCTGATGGCCGGTTCGACGCTGGCCTCGCTCGAGGAGGCCGCCGCCACCGGCGCCGAGTTCGTCGCCCTGCGCGACGCGATCTGGGCCGACCCGCGCGGGCCCGTCGCCGCCCTCGAAGAGGCGACCCGCCGCCTCGCGGAGGCCTGATCGCCATGGCCCCGCGCCGCACGCTTCGTCTTCTCCTCCTCGCGACGCTCGCCGCGGCGCCCTTCGCGGC
>DBMN01000359.1 GCA_002298965.1 Rhizobiales bacterium UBA697
CATGGCGATCGGCCCCGACGGCGCCGTGCTGGAGACCGCCGCCCCCGGCGGCACGCTCCTCGTCGCCGTCGACCCGACGCTCTCCGCCGCCGCCCGCACGCTCGGCGCCACCGCCGCGCGGCTGCGCCTCACCCCGTTCGAACCGCTGTTCGCCGCGAGGAACCCGTCATGACCGCATTGATCGTCCATGCCCGCTGGGTCGTCACCGGCATCGCCGACCGCAACACGCCGATCGTCCACGACGATGCCGCGGTGCTGTCGCGCGACGGCGTCGTCGTCGCCGTCGGCCCGCTCGCCGAGATGAAGGCGCTCGCCCCCGACGCGGCGGTGAAGTCCCATCCGAACCACGCCCTGCTGCCGGGCTTCGTCAATTCCCATCACCACGTCGGCATGACGCCGCTGCAGATGGGCTCGCCCGACTACGCGCTGGAACTGTGGTTCGCCTCGCGCATCCCCGGTCGCCGCCTCGACCTGCATCTCGACACGCTCTATTCGGCCTTCGAGATGATCGCCTCCGGCGTCACCACGGTGCAGCACATCCACGGCTGGATGCCGGGCGGCTTCGAGGCGATCCACGGTGCCGCCTCCAAGGTGCTCGGCGCTTATCGCGAGATCGGCATGCGCGCTTCCTACTGCTACGCGGTGCGCGAGCAGAACCGGTTGGTCTATCAGGCCGACGAGGAATTCTGCGCCGGTCTGCCCAAGCCGCTCGGCGAGGAGCTCTACAAGTATCTCTGCACGCAGAAGATGCCCTTCGAGGACTTCCTGAGGCTCTTCGACGTGCTGACCGCCGAGAACGCCGGCGAACGGCTGACCCGCGTCCAGCTCGCCCCGGCCAATCTCCACTGGGTCTCCGACGACGGCATCCGCGAACTCGCCGCCAAGTCGAAGGAGACCGGCGCGCCGATGCACATGCATCTGCTCGAGACCGCCTATCAGAAGGAATATGCCAAGCGGCGGACCGGCAAGACCGCCGTGCGCCATCTCTTCGATCTCGGCGCGCTGTCGCCGCGGATGACGCTCGGCCACGGCGTCTGGCTGACCGCCGAGGACGTCGACATCGCGGCGGAGACCGGCACCTGCATCTGCCACAACTGCTCGTCCAACTTCCGCCTGCGCTCCGGCATCGCGCCGCTCAACGCCTTCGAGAAGAAGGGCATCACCGTCGGCATGGGCCTCGACGAGGCCGGCATCAACGACGACCGCGACATGTTGCAGGAACTGCGGCTGGTGCTGCGCGCCCACCGCGTGCCGGGGATGGAGGACGACGACGTGCCGAGCCCGTCGCAGGTGGTCCGCATGGCGACCGAGGGCGGCGCGAAGACCACCGCCTTCGGCGATCAGATCGGCCGTCTCGATCCCGGCCGCTTCTTCGACGCGGTGCTGATCGACTGGCAGAAGGCGACCTATCCCTACCAGGATCCCGACATCCCGATGCTCGATGCGCTCGTCCAACGCGCCAAGTCGCAGGCGGTCGACGCCGTCTACATCGACGGCGAGCTGGTCTACGCCGACGGGCGCTTCACCAAGGTCGATCGCGAGGCGGTGCTCGCCGAGATCGCCGGCCTCCTGGGCAAGCCCCGCACGCCGGAGGAGGTCGCCCGCCGCGAGCTCGGCCGCGCCGTGTTCCCGCACGTCAAGGCCTTCTACGACGGCTACATCTCCGAACGACCGACGCCGTTCTACGGCCAGTCGTCACACAGCTGAACGCCCGGAGGGCTCCCATCCATGTCTCCGCCCATCCCGACCACCCTGATCCGCAACGGCGAGGTCTTCCGCCTCGAGGCGACCGGCGTCACGACGCGGCGGGCGGACGTGCGCATCGCCGGCACGAGGATCGTCGCGGTCGCGCCGGATCTGCCGGTCGAGGCAGGGGACACCGTGATCGAAGCGGCCGGGCGGCTGGTGCTGCCCGGCCTGATCAACGGCCATTTCCATTCGCCCGTGAACCACATGAAGGGCTCGCTCGACAGCCTGCCGCTCGAGATCTTCATGCTGTGGGAATCGCCGCATCATCTCGCCGACGCCCTGCCGAGCCCGCGCGAGGCCTATGTCCGCACCCTGCTGGCGGCGGTGGAGATGCTGCGCCTCGGCGTCACCGCGGTGCAGGACGACGCCTTCTTCGTGCCGCATCCGACGCCGGACGTGGTCGATGCGGTGATGCAGGCCTATACCGACGTCGGCATCCGCGCCCGCGTCGCGCTCGACCAGCCCAACGTGCCGGAGCTGATCAAGCTGCCGCATCTCGCCGAGATCCTGCCGCCGCACCTGCGCGACGAACTCGCCGTGCCGCCGACCTTCGACGAGGCCGCGCTGCTCGACGCCTATCGCCGCCACATCGACCGCTGGCACGACACGGCCGAGGGCCGCATCCGCGTCGCCGTCTCCTGTTCGGCGCCGCAGCGGGTGACGCCGTCCTATTTCGCCGCGCTCGACGATCTGTCGAAGCGCCACGATCTGCCCTTCTACGCTCACATGCTGGAGACCAAGGTGCAGCGGGTGCTCGGCCGCACCCGGTTCCAGGGCCGTTCGCTCGTCCGCTACACCGCCGATCTCGGCCTGCTGTCGGATCGGATGAACCTGATCCACGGCATCTGGCTCGACGAAGCGGACATGGCGCTGATCGCCGAGGCCGGCACGGTGATCGCCCACAATCCGGTCTCCAACCTCCGGCTCGGGTCCGGCATCATGCCGTTCCGGGCGCTGCGGGAGCACGGTATTCCGATCTGTCTCGGCTCCGACGAGGCGATCGCCGACGACACCGTCGACATGTGGGGCGTCGCCAAGGCCGCCGGCCTCGTCCACAACCTGACCGACGTCGACTGGGAGCGCTGGCCGAAGGCGCACGAGGTGCTCGACTGCCTGTTCACCGGCGGGGCGCGGGCCATGCGCGAGGCCGATCGGCTGGGGGCGATCGAGCCGGGCCGCGAGGCCGATCTCGTCCTGCTCGATCTCGACAGCCTGCCCTTCACGCCGCTGAACGATCTCGCCCGCCAACTCGTCTATTGCGGCGCCGGCAGCGCGGTGCGCCTGACCATGGTCGCCGGCAGAGTGGTGTTCGACGGCGAGCGCGTCCTCGGCATCGACGAGAAGGCGCTCCGGGCGGAAGTGCGCGCGCTCTTCGCCGCCCGCGCCGACGTCGCCGCCGCCACCGAGGCCGAAGCGCGGCACTGGTTGCCCTGGTACCGCGAGATGACGCTGCGGGCCCATGCCGAGGACGTCGGACTGGTCCGCCGCCTCGAGCCCTGAGCCGCGACGGCTTCAGCCGAGCTCGAAGGTGGTGATGCCCCAGATCTCGCCGAGCGGCAGGTCGGGGGCGGGGCCGCGGTACATCCGCGCCGTCTCGAACACCGGCTCGAGCCCGTGGGCCTCGGCGAGTGCGCGGGCGGCGGCGTTGGGTTCGGGCGGATCGAGAAACAGCAGGGTCGGGCCGACCGCACCGGCGAGGGTCGCGAACAGCGCTTCGGCGATGCGCGGCTCCTCGGCGAAGAGCGGGCCGATCTTGTGGCCTTCGCGGCACGGCCGGATCGCGCCCCAGCCGCGAATCCGCCCGTCCTCGACGAAGACGCGGGCGATGCGACCGCCGCCGCCGTCGCACCAGGCGGCGAGGAAGCCGTCGCGCCGGGCGCCGAAGCGCGGCGCATCCCACACCGCCAGAGCGGCGAGATCGGCCGGCTCGATCGGGTGTACCGCCGCATGGGCGACGGCCGGAAGATCGACCCGACCGCCGTAACGGATGTTGCGATGGACGAGGTCGAAGCCGGAGCGGCGATAGTTCGCCTGTTGCGCGACGACGCCGTCGAGCCCGACGGTGCGGGCGCCGGCATGGGCGAGACCGGCCTGCCACACCGCCCAGCCGAGCCCGCGACCGCGGTGCTCCGGGCGGCAGATGTAGAAGCCGAGGAAGGCGTAGGCGTCGTCCCAGGTCACCACCGAGACGCCGGAGACCGGACGGCCGTCGACGCGGGCGACCAGAAAGCCCTGCGGATCGCTCGCCCGGAACGGGCCGGCATCGCCGAGGCCGGGGTTCCAGCCCTCGGTGGCGGCCCATTCGACCAGTTGCTCGACCTCTTCCGCCGTGGCGACGGCGATCTCGGCTGCAGACATCGGCTTCTCCGTCGATCGATCCCGACGGGCGCGCGCCTGCCGGCCGTTCCCAGTCTAGCGTTCTTTCGTGGGCGCCGCAGGCGGCCGACGGCCGAGGGCGGCCATCACGGCCGCGACCGCCGCCGGCACCGGTTCGACGATCGCGACGCCGGCGAGCGCCAGACCGCGGGCGGCTTCGGCGAGCGGGCCGCC
>DBMN01000271.1 GCA_002298965.1 Rhizobiales bacterium UBA697
GGCGGCCTCGCCGGCGAGCCCGTCGATCGAGCGCGGCAGGCCGAGCACCAGCGTCGCGCCGGCGACCAGCCACGGCACGACGGCGACGCCGATGCCGGTCGAACCCGACAGCGAGAAGGGCGACAGCACCACCGAATCGGCGCCGATCCCGGCCTCGAGCAGGGTCATCAGGCCGGTGGCGATCCAGTGGTTGTGCGAGCGCGGCAGCGGCATCATGCGGCCGTTGTCGCCCTCGGTCCCGGGGTGTGCCGCGGCGGCGGTCTCGCCGGCCTCGGCCGGCATGGCGACGACCTCGACGGTCAGCGCGTGATCGGCGGCGTTGCCCTTGCGGCCGATGTCGGGGGCGGCGCCGAGCGAGGCGGCCTCGTCGAAGACCATCGACAGGTCGACCAGCCCGTCGGGCAGCTCGCCACCGGCGCCGAAGACGAAGCGGATCTGGAACAGTTCGGCGGCGACGTCGCGCATGCGCTCGCCGTGGGTCTCGGTCTCGGTGCGGGCGACGGTGACGATGGCGCGGGCGCCGAGGCGGCGGGCGAGCACCATGGCGTCGGCCTCGCGGGCCGAGAGCGGCAGCGGCGCGACGATCAGGCCGGCGCGCGAGGCGGCGAGAAAGGCGACGACGGCGTCGACCGTCGGCGGCATCTGGAAGACCAGCACCTGATCGGGCTGCAGGCCGACCGCGGCGAAGAAGGCGGCGAGCGCCTCGACCCGGGTGTTCAGCCCGGCCCAGGTCAGGCTCTCGGCGGCACCGCCGGTCCAGTCGGGGCGGTCGGAGACGTCGACGACGGCGACCTTCTCGCCGCGGGTCTCGGCATTGCGGGCGACGATCTGGTCGAGCGTCACGCGGCCCCAGGCGCCCGTGGCGGCGTGAGCGCGGGATTCGTCCTCGCGTGCGACGATCATGGCTTCGACCCTTCTTGCCTCTCCCCGGCGCGGACCCACCACGCGGGCAGATGCCAACCCGATCCCGGAGTCTTGGCCGGATGTTCGATTCGCGTCCAGTGGGCGACCCACTGTCCGGGTGAATGAAACAGTGGAACGACGAAGAATTCCGACATCAGGACCCGATCGAGGACCCGCGCGGCGGCGACGAGGTCGTCGCGGGTGCGCGCGCCGATCAGCGCGGCGATCGCCGCGTCGGCGGCCGGGACCCGCACGCCGGGCAGATTGAACGAGCCCTCGTCGTTCGCCGCACGCGACGACCAGCGGTGGATCTGCTCGTTGCCGGGCGAGGCCGAGGCGGCCCAGACCCACATCGTCACGTCGAAGTCGAAGGTCTTGCGGCGCATCTCGTACTGCGCCGCGTCGACGGTGCGGATGCGGGCGTCGATGCCGAGCGTCGCCATGGTGCGCTGCCAGCCCATGGCGAGGCGTTCCTGCTCGCGGGTCTGGGTCAGGATCTCGAAGGCGAAGGGGCGGCCGCCCGCGTCGACCAGCCGGGCGCCGTCGAGCCGCCAGCCGGCCTGCTTCAGGAGATCGAGCGCATCGGCGAGCGCCCTGCGGTCGCGGCCCGAGCCGTCGGTCTTCGGCATGCGCCAGGTCCCGTCGAGGAAGGCGGGGGCGACGGCGCCGGGGAAGGGGGCGAGCAGCGCCCTCTCGCGCGCGTCGGCGGGCCGCGCATAGGCCGAGAGCTCGGAGGCGTCGAAATAGCCGACCTGCCGCTCGTAGAGCGAATAGAACAGGTTGCGGTTGGCCCATTCGAAGTCGAAGAGCCGTGTCAGCGCCTCGCGCACGCGGCGGTCGGCGAAGAGCGGTCGGCGGGTGTTGAGGGCGAAGCCGGTCATGCCGCGCGGCAGGTCGAGGCCGAAGGTCTCCTTGACGACGCGGCCGTCCGTCACCGCCGGGAAGGCATAGGCATTGGTCCAGCGCCCCGGATCGGTCTCGACGGCGAGATCGAGCAGGCCCTTCTTGAAGGCCTCGATCATGGCGTTGCGGTCGCGGAAATACTCGAAGCGCAGCTCGTCGGCGTTGTAGAGGCCGCGACGCACCGGCAGGTCCTTCGCCCAGTAGTCGGGATCGCGGGCGAAGACGACGCGGGCGCCGGGTTCGACCTTGGCGACGCGGTAGGGGCCGGAGCCGATCGGCGGGTCGAGCCGGGTCGCCTCGAACTCGCGGTCCTTCCAGTCGTGCGCCGGCAGGACCGGCATCAGGCCGAGGATCAGCGGCAGCTCGCGGTTCTCCGCCGACTTCAGGCGGAAGCGCACGGTGCGCTCGTCGACCTTCTCCACCGCGCTCACGTCGCGATAGTTCGCGCGCATGTAGGGCAGGCCCTTCTCGCGCAGAGTCTCGAAGGAGAAGACGACGTCTTCCGGCGTGACGGGCGTGCGATCGGAGAAGCGGGCCTCGCGGCGCAGGCGGAAGGTGACGGCGGAGAGATCGTCGGCGACGTCGATCGTCTCGGCGATCAGTCCGTAGAGCGCGAAGGGCTCGTCGAGGCCGCGCTCCATCAGGCTCTCGTAGACGTTCGATCCTTCGGCGCCGCCGCGAAAACCGGCGGCCGGGTTGCCCTTGAAGACGAAGGGGTTCAGCGAATCGAACGAGCCGACGACGCCGAGCGTCACCCGTCCGCCTCTGGGGGCCGCCGGGTCGGCATAGGGAAAATGGTCGAAGCCGGGGGGAAGCGCCGCCTCGCCGTGCATGGCGATCGCGGCGCGCGGGGCGGCATCGGCCGAGGGCGCGAGGGCGCAGCCGACGACGGCGGCGAGGAAGGCGAGGGCGCGCGCCGACGCCCGCGACCGCCTTCGCGGGCGTCGGGACCGGTCATCCGGCGCTGATTTCGGGCCGATCAAGGCGTCGTGTCTCCGACCGTCGGGCGATTCTTCGGCGCGATGCTAGCACGGCCGCGGCGCGTCCCCGTGCGGCGGCGCGACGGGGCGCGGGAAAGCGCCGTCGACGGTCTCGCGAAGGGTGGAAATCCCGCGTGCGAGCGGCTATGGATCGTGCGACGCCGGGCGGACACGCTTTCGCCCAGATCGACCGGCATTCCCGCCGGCGAACCGTCGTCACGCCGGGAGCCGTCCGACGCGGTTTCGGGGCGAGACCGACGGATGAGGGATTGTCGTCGTCGTCGGTCGGGGGTATCGGATCGCACCGATCTCTTCCCGTGCCGTCGCGACGGTTCTTTTCGAGGATGTGGTATCCATGGCTGAAAGCACCCTTCGTTCGGCTCTCTCCACGCTGCGCGGCGGCGTCGCGGCCGGCGTGATCGCCGCGCTCGCGCTCGTCGCGCTGCCGTCGATCGCGGCGGCGCAGGCGGAAGAGGAAGCCCCGGCCGCGGCGCCGAA
>DBMN01000168.1:0-2950 GCA_002298965.1 Rhizobiales bacterium UBA697
GCGGCGCTTCGCGATCGACATGTTCGCGCTGGCCGTCGCCGGCGGTCTGTGGATCGTCCCGGTCTTCGCCGCCCTGCAGGGCTGGGCGCCGGAAGCGGCGCGCGCCCGGGTGGTCGCGGCCGTCAACGTGCTCAACGCCGCGATCATGACGGTCTCCGCGCTCGCGGTGGCCGCGGCGCAGGCCGCCGGCGCGAGCTTCCCGGCGGTGTGGATCGCGGTCGGCGTGGTCGGCCTCGTCGTCTCGGTCGTGACCTGGCGGACGCTGCCGTCGCACCCGATGCGCGACGCGCTGTTCCTGTTCTACCGCATCTTCTTCCGGCTGGAGGTCGAGGGCGCCGAGCATCTCGAAAAGCTCGGACCGCGCACCGTGGTGGCGCTGAATCACGTCTCCTTCCTCGACGCCGGCCTCGCCCTCGCCCTGATGGAACGCGAGCCGGTCTTCGCCATCGACAGCGGCATCGCCCGCAAGTGGTGGGTGAAGCCCTTCCTCAAGGTCGCGCGCGCCATGCCGCTCGATCCCTTGAAGCCGATGGCGACGCGCACGCTGATCCACGGCGTGGAGAGCGGCGATCCGCTCGTCATCTTCCCGGAAGGGCGGCTCACCGTCACCGGCTCGCTGATGAAGGTCTACGACGGCGCCGGCCTCGTCGCCTCCAAGACCGGCGCGGACGTCATCCCGGTCCGCATCGAGGGACTGGAACAGACCTTCCTCACCCGCCTCGACGGCTCGCTGGTGCGCCGCCGGCTGTTCCCCAAGGTGCGGGTGACCGTGCTGCCGGGCCGGCCGCTCAGCGTCGACCCGACGCTCGCCGGTCGCGCGCGTCGCCGCGCCGCGGGCTCCGCCCTCTACGACGTGATGTCGGACCTGCTCTATCGCACCGCCCACGTCGACCGTTCGGTGATCGACGCGCTGATCGACGCCGCCCTGCACGAAGGCCCGTCGCGGGTGGCGCTGGAGGACCCGGTCTCGGGTACCCTCACCTATCGCAAGCTGCTGATCGGCGCCCGCGTGCTCGGCGAGAAGCTCGCCGCCCTCGCCCCGGTCGACGGCGCGGTCGGCCTGATGATGCCCAACGCCAACGCCGCGGTCGCCGCCTTCTTCGGCATCCATTCGGCCGGTCGCGTGCCGGCGATGATCAACTTCACCGCGGGTGCCGCCAACATCGGCGCGGCGGTGAAGGCGGCCGAGATCGGCACCATCGTCACCTCGCGCGCCTTCGTCGAGAAGGCCCGTCTGGCGCCCCTCCTCGAGGCGCTGTCGGGGCAGGTCGCCTTCCTCTTCCTCGAGGACGTGCGCGGCACCATCGGCACGTTCGACAAGCTCCGCGCCCTGCTGTTCTGGAAGCGGCCGATCGTGCCGCGCGGGCCCGACGACCGGGTGGCGGTGCTCTTCACGTCGGGCTCGGAGGGCACCCCCAAGGGCGTCGTGCTGTCGTCGCGCAACATGCTGGCCAACACCGCCCAGGCGGCGGCCCGCATCGACTTCGGCCGCGCCGACAAGGTGCTCGACGTGCTGCCGATCTTCCATTCCTTCGGCCTGACGGCGGGTCTGGTGCTGCCGCTGGTCTCCGGCGTGCCGGTGTTCCTCTATCCCTCGCCGCTGCACTACCGGGTGGTGCCGGAACTGGTCTACGGCTTCAACGCCACGATCCTCTTCGGCACCGACACGTTCCTCGCCGGCTATGCCCGCGCCGCCCATCCCTACGACTTCCGCTCGCTGCGCTACGTCGTGGCCGGCGCCGAGCCGGTGAAGGAGACGACGCGGCGGACCTGGATGGAGAAGTTCGGCCTGCGCATCCTCGAGGGCTACGGCGTCACCGAGACGGCGCCGGTCGTCGCCCTCAACACGCCGATGTTCAACCGCTTCGGCACGGTCGGCCGGCTGCTGCCCGGCATGGTGCCGACGCTGGAGCCGGTGCCGGGCGTCGCGGTGGGCGGACGCCTCCATCTCGAAGGGCCGAACGTCATGCTCGGCTATCTCCGCGCCGAGGCGCCGGGCGTGCTGGAGCCGCCGGCGAACGGCCGCCACGACACCGGCGACATCGTCTCGATCGACGCCGACGGTTTCGTCACCATCCTCGGCCGCGCCAAGCGCTTCGCCAAGCTCGGCGGCGAGATGGTGTCGCTCGCCGCGATCGAGAAGCTCGCTGCGATCGCCTGGCCCGATGCCCCGGCCTCGGCCGCCTCCGTGCCCGACCCGAAGAAGGGTGAACGGGTGATCCTGGTCACCACCCACCCCGGCGCCTCCCGCGCCGACATCCAGGCGGCGGCACGCTTGATCGGCGCCTCGGAACTGATGATCCCGTCGGAAGTGGCCGTCTGGGAGACGATGCCGCTGCTCGGCACCGGCAAGACCGACCATCTCACCGTCACCCGCATGGTGCGCGAGAGCGCGGCCGCGAAGACGGCGGAGGGCTGATTGGCGAGATACGCCGCCGGCCTCAGGCGAGGCCGGCGAGGGCGCGGTAGTCGTCGAGGCGGGCGTGCGGCGAGACGATGCGGGCGAGAAGGCTCGGCGCCTCGACCGCCAGATCCTCGGCGAAGATCCGCGCCATGCGGCTCCACCTGGTCTCCACCCCCGGTTCGATCATGGTTCGGGTCTCCGCCCCTCCGGCACCCGCCGCGACCGCGCCTCGGGTCAGGAGAGCGCCGCCGAGCGCGAGGCCGAAGAGGCGGAGATGGGTCTGGGCGACGAGGAGACGGTCGGCGTCCTTCGTCTCGCCCGCGAGAAGATGCGCCGTCGCCGCCTCCAGCGCGTCGAGCGCCGCGTCGAGACGTGCGGCGGATGCCCCGAGGATCGCCCGGCCGGCTTCGACGTCGGCGCGGGCCTCGGCGATCAGGCGGGCGACGTCGGCGCCGCCGTCGCGGCCGATCTTGCGCATCACGAGGTCGATCGCCTGGATGGCGTTGGTGCCCTCGTAGATCGGCGCGATGCGGATGTCGCGGAAGT
>DBMN01000168.1:3016-3288 GCA_002298965.1 Rhizobiales bacterium UBA697
GCCTTGACGATCGGCGTCAGCAGCCCGGCGCGGAGATCCGCCGCGGCGCGGGCTTCCGCCGTCGGGGCCGCGTGGGCGCGGTCGATGGCGGTCGCGGCGCAATAGGCGATCGACCGCGCCGCCGCGGTCAGCGCCTGCATCCGGGAAAGCGTGCGGGCGACGTCCGGGTGGGCGGCGATCGGCGCCGGGGCGGGGAAGCCCTCGGCCCGGCCCTGCCGCCGCTCGAGGGCGTAGGCACGCGCCTTCTGTGTCGCCTTCTCGGCGATGGCGAC
>DBMN01000228.1 GCA_002298965.1 Rhizobiales bacterium UBA697
CGACCGCTCCGGTCGTCGCGCCACTCCGATCCCGAAGAGGACCTCCCCATGAAGACCCCCCTGAAGACCTTCGCCATCCTGACCGTCGTCGCCTTCGGCCTCGCCGCCTGCGCCAATGCCCGTGACACCCGCATGGCGGAGGGCGCCGGCATCGGCGGCGTCGGCGGTGCGATCATCGGCGGTGCCGCCTCCAACAGCGTCGGTGGCGCTCTGATCGGCGGCGTCGCCGGTGCCGCTGCCGGCGCCGTCATCGCCGACGCGACGCGTCCGCATCACGCCGGCCGCTACTGCTACTACAGCCGTGCCGTCGGCCATCGCGTCTGTCGCTATCGCTACTGACACGGACGAGACGTCGATCGACCATCCGCCGTCGGTCGATCGAACGCCGAGGGTCGGAGGCCCCCCTTCCGATCTTCGGCGTGCCCGGCGGGACACCGCGTCGCACGGCCGATCCCGGTGCCGCTCGGCCGCGGGCGTCGTCGTTCCGACGCCCGCCGTCGGCGGAGAGCACACCGGCGAACCCGCCGTCTCCGGCCGTGCGCCGGGTGCGGCGTCGACGTCACTCTCGCCGGCATGCCGGCCGGGAGCGCTCGCCGCCGCCGGCGTTCCTCGGCGTGCCGAGGCGGAGGGTCACCCGATCAGCCACCCGGGGATGTCGTCGCTCTTCGGCAGGCCGCCGGCATGGACGACCTTGCCGTCGACGACGATTCCGGGCGTGGCGGCGATGCCCCATCCGGCGATCGCGGCATAGTCCGTGACCTTCTCCAGCGCGATCTCGACGCCGAGTCGGTCGGCTTCCGCCTGGACCATCTCGGCGGTCGTCTGGCAGCGCTTGCAGCCGGGGCCGAGGATCTTCACGGTCTTCATGGGATCTGTCCTTCTGTCGATGCTTCACGCGAAGAGCGCGTTGAAGAGGAAGCCGACGGCGAGGATGCCGAGCCCCACCACGGCGACGAAGACGGCGATCAGCCGCGTCGTCAGAACCTTGCGCAGGATGATCATCTCGGGCGCCGAGAGCGCGATCACGCTCATCATGAAGGCGAGCACGGTGCCGAGCGCCGCGCCCTTGGCCAGCAGCGCCTCGACGACCGGAATGATGCCGGCGGCGTTGGAATACATCGGGATGCCGATCGCCACGGCGGCCGGGACCGACCACCACGCCTCGCGCCCCATGATCGAGGCGATCAGATCGACCGGCACCCAGCCGTGGATGGCGGCGCCGGCGGCGATGCCGACGACGATCCAGATCCACACCTTGCCGACGATGTCCTTCACCGCCTCGATGCCGGCGCGGATGCGGTCGACGACCGTGACGGTCTCGACCGGCAGATCGATCGCACCGGCGCGCACGTTGCGGACCCAGTCCTGCAGCCAGCCTTCGAGATGCAGCCGACCGATCACCCAGCCGGAGACGATCGCGATCGCCAGCCCGAAGACGAGATAGGCGAGCGCCACCTTCCACCCGACCAGGGCGAAGAGCAGGCCGAGCGCCACCTCGTTGACCATCGGCGCGGCGATCAGGAACGAGAAGGTCACGCCGAGCGGCACGCCGGCCGAGACGAAGCCGATGAAGAGCGGCACCGCCGAACACGAGCAGAAAGGCGTCACGATGCCGAGGCTCGCGGCGGCGACGTTGCCGACGCCTTCGCGCCGACCGGCGAGCAGGGCGCGCGTCCTTTCGGCCGAGAAGAAGCTGCGCACGATGCCCATGGCGAAGACCACGAGGGTCAGCAGCATCAGGACCTTCGGCGTGTCGTAGACGAAGAAGGCGAGGGCGTCGGCGGCGTGACTGCCCGGTTCGACCGGCACGAGCGCCGTCACCGCCGCGGCGAAGGTCGGCAGCTGCCCGTAGACCAGGAACCAGGCCGCGACGAAGGCGGCCGTGCCGGCGAGCCAGAGCGCGGTGTTCGGCTTGGGCGGGGGCGCGGCCTTGGGAACGGCGCAACAGGTGGTCATGCCGCGTCCTCCTCTTCGAGGGCGGGAACCGGCAGCGCCAGCACCGCGTCGACGACGGCGACGACGGCGGCATCGAGCCGCGGCCGGCGGCGGTAGCGCACCCACTGGGCATCGCGCCGATCGGTCACCAGCCCGGCGATCTTGAGCGCGCCCATGTGGCGCGACATCCGCGACTGGCTCGCCCCGAGCTTGCGCATCAGCTCGCAGACGCAGTGCTCCTCGCCGTCCCACAGCAGGCGCAACGCCTCGAGACGCGTCGGATCGGAGAGCGCGGACATGAGGTTCGTCGGGTGCATCGCGGCCTCATTCTCGAATATGCAAATGCGGACATGCGCATAATAGGACGAGCGCGAGCGGGGGTCAAGGACAGGGGCGGGGAGGGGGGGCGGGTCAGTGCCGGGAGGTGGAGGAGCCGTTGGGAGGCGGGCGACGGGGCGCGGAGAGGCCGGGAGGGTGAGGGCCGGGGTCCGAGGGAGCGGCGCGGAGGAGGGCGGAAGGCAGGTGCGAAAGAGCGGGAACGAGAGAAGGTCGGCAAGGGCCGGGAACTCGAGCATGGCCGCGCGCGGGGCCGGGCTCGCCAGAGCGTCGGACGAGACCGATGGTCGAAGCCGCCTCGTCCGACCGCCACGTCGTCCGACGCGGCGTCGCGGTTCTCTCGCCGGCCGCACCGCGGCTCC
>DBMN01000118.1 GCA_002298965.1 Rhizobiales bacterium UBA697
CAGCCCTCCTCAGCATGAGGCGCCCGAGTGATTTCCGAACAAAAACCAAGCGCCTCATGCTGAGGAGGCGTTCGAAGAACGCCGTCTCGAAGCATCGCGCACCGTCGTCGAACCGTGGCTGACGCCCCTCCCCCTCACGCCTTGCGCGTGAAGACCACCACCGCCTCGACGTGATGCGTCCACAGGAACTGGTCGATGGGGGTGACCTCGCCCATGGTCCAGCCGGCGTCGATCAGATAGCGGGCGTCGCGGGCGAGCGTCGCCGGGTTGCAGGAGACCGCCACGATCACCGGCACCGACGACTTCGCCAGTTCCTTGAACTGCGGTGCGGCGCCGTCGCGCGGCGGGTCGATCACCACCGCGTCGAAGGCCAGTTCCTTGCCCATCAGCGGGCGGCGATAGAGATCGCGCACCTCGACGGTCACCGGCTTCAGGCCCTGGGCGTGGCGGGCGGCGAAGGAGAGGCTCTCCAGCGCCGAGCGCTCGCTCTCCACCGCGTGGACCTGGACCTTGCGGGCGAGCCTCAGGGCGAAGGTGCCGCAGCCGGCGAAGAGGTCGGCGACGCGGGCCGGGCCCTTGGCGCGCTTCGGGCGGGTGGCGAGCGCCTCGTCGATCGCCTTCTCCACCAGCTTCGCCATGGCCTCTTCGGCCTCCGGCACCGCCTGGAGGAAGGCGCCGGGCTGGGGCATCACCGGGATGGCACCGAACCGGACGACCGGCGGCGTCGCCTCGACGACGATCTCGCGCTCGAGCGCGAAGCGGGCGAAGCCGAGTTCGAGGGCGAGCGCGATCGCCTGCTGGCGGCGCTCCGGGGCGAGCGTCGCGTCGGCGACCGAGACGTCGAGGCCGGTCTCGGTGTCGATCACCGTGAAGACCGCGCCCTTGGCGCCGAAGGTCAGCAGATGGGACATCTTGGCGAGCTTCGGCATGGCGGCGCGGATGCGCGGCGACACGACGAGGCAGGCGGAGGCGTCGACGACGTCGTGCGACAGCCGGGCGCGGAAGCCGACCGCCGGGGCGCCCGTGCGGCGCTGCACCGCGATCACGGCGCGGCGGCGCGAGGCGGGGCCGGTGGCGATGGTCTCGGCGACTTCCGGTTCGAGGCCGCGATCGGCGAAGGCGGCGCGCACCTGCGCCCGCTTCCAGGCGAGGTAGGGCGTCTGGTCCCAGTGCTGCAGCGAGCAGCCGCCGCAGGCGGCGAAGGCCGGACAGGCAGGCTCGACTCGGTCGGGGCTCGGCGTCAGCACCTCGACGACGCGGCCGCGTTCGCTCGGGCCCTCGCCGTCGATGACGATCGACACCGTCTCGCCCGGCAGGGCGCCGCCGACGAAGAGCTTCTTCTCGCCCGCTTCCGTCTCGAAGACGGCGAGGCCGTCGCCCTTGTGGGCGATGTCCGATATGGCGACGGTCAGCCGGTCGTCGCGGGGAGCGGAGGCGTTCACGGGGGTATCGTCCTCGAATGTCACGGGCGCCCTTTTGCACGAAGTGGCGCCGATTAGCGATAGGGAACCGCGCGTATGCCGCGTTTCATTCCCCGTCTTTCACGGCGACGAGGACGTGCTCGCGGTTGCCGTCGCCGCCGGCGATGGCCGCTTCGGCCCGGCCGAGGACGCGCCAACCCTCGGTGGCGAGGAGATCGGCGATACGGTCGACGGTAGCCAGTGCCGCCGCCTCGTCGCGGACGATGCCGCCCTTGCCCAGCCCTTCGCGGCCGACCTCGAACTGCGGTTTGACCAGGAAGACGCCCTTGGCGCCCGGTGCCGCGAGCCGCAGGGCGGGCGGCAGGGCGAGCGTCAACGAGATGAAGCTGACGTCGGCGACGACGAAGTCGGGCGCCACGTCGAGATGTTCGGGGCCGAGATCGCGGGCGTTCAGCCCCTCGATCGAGCGGACGCGGGGGTCGGCGGCGACCACTTCGGCCAGTTGACCGTGACCGACGTCGATCGCGGTGACGTGTTTCGCGCCGCGATCGAGCAGCACCTGCGTGAAGCCGCCGGTCGAGGCGCCGACGTCGAGGCAGACGCAGCCCGCGGGCGACAACGCGAATCCGTCGAGCGCGCCGACGAGCTTCAGCGCCGCGCGCGACACCCAGCGCGCCGCGGGATCGTCGAGAGCGATCACCGTGTCGGCGGCGACGGGGGCGGCGGGGCGCGTCTCGATCCGGCCGTCGACGGTCACGGTGCCGCGGGCGACGGCGTCACGGGCCCGCGCACGGGTCGGCGCGAGGCCGCGTTCGACGAGGGCGAGGTCGAGGCGTTGACGGGTCATGGTCGGGGATGGCTCACAGGCAGGCGGCCATGCCGCCGGCGATCGTGTCGAAGAAGACGCCGTCGCCGAAACGCCCCCAGGCCCACAGCGCCACGCCGACCAGCACGGCGAGCACCGGCACGCCCAGCCACAGGAGCGGGCGCGGCACGGCAGGTGCGGGCGTGCGGGGTTCGGCCCCGAGGGCGACGTCGTTCATGGGGGCCATTCTACGCCATCGGGCGGCGCCGGCAAAGCGGGCGGCACGGCCTTTGCCTCTACACCTCAGTCGACCGACACGGGTGCCCGAGTCCGTCCGGTTTGCGACAGGGAGCGTCGTCGTGTCGACGCGTTTGTCGAACGAAGGGGAAAAGCATGGCCACACACATGGTGAAGGTCGCCTACGAAGGCGCGGTGACCAAGGCGCTGAAGAATGCGGAAGCCGGTCTGACGAGCGGCGGCGCCATCGTCTACGAGGTCGAGGGCGTGCCCGCGAGCCTGACCCTCGACGACGTGATCGAGGCGGTGAAGCGCGTCGGCGGCAAACCCGCCCACAAGGACCACGTCGTCAAGTGGGCCGATCTCGCCGCATGAGACCCGTGACGGCGGTGGCGGTTGCATCGTCGAGGGTCACGGGTAATCTCCACCCATGACCCTCGACATCGCCACCCGCGTCTACGACCACGGCTTCCGCATCGACCCGATCGTGCGGACGCTGCTCGACACCGACTTCTACAAGTTCCTGATGGTGCAGTTGATCCGCAAGGTGGCGCCGACCACGCGGGCGACCTTCGCGCTGCAGAACAGGACGAGGAGCGTGCGGCTCGCCGACATCGTCGACGAACGCGAGCTGCGCGATCAGCTCGACCATGCCCGCACCATCCGCTTCCAGAAGAACGAACTGATCTGGCTCGCCGGCAACACGTTCTACGGCGTGCGCCAGATCTTCTCGGCCGACTTCCTCGACTGGCTCGCCCGCTTCCGCTTACCCGAGTACGAGCTCGCCCGCACCGACGACGGGCAGTACGAGCTGACCTTCGAGGGCGATTGGGCCGACGTCTCGATGTGGGAGATCCCGGCGCTCGCCATCGTCAACGAGCTGCGCGCCCGCGCCGCCATGAAGGGCATGAACCGCTTCGAGCTCGACGTGCTCTATGCGCGTGCCAAGGCCAAGGTCTGGGCGAAGATCGAACGGCTGCGCACGCTCGAGCGCGAGATCGGCGCGAGCGTGCCGGTCGCCGAGTTCGGCACCCGTCGCCGCCACGGCTTCCTGTGGCAGCAATGGTGCGTCGATGCGCTGAAGGAGGGGCTGGGGGCGAGTTTCTCGGGCACGTCCAACGTCAAGATGGCGATGGACGCGGCACTCGAAGCCATCGGCACCAATGCCCACGAGCTGCCGATGGTCTACGCCGCGCTCGCCCGCGACGACGCGGAGCTCAGGCAGGCGCCCTTCCGCGTGCTGGAGGACTGGGCGCGGATGTATCACGGCAATCTGCTGGTGATCCTGCCGGACGCCTTCGGCTCGACCGCCTTCTTCCGCGACGCGCCCGACTGGGCGGCGGACTGGAAGGGCGTGCGCCCGGACAGCAAGGAGCCGATCGCCGCCTGCGACGAGATCATCGCCTGGTGGGAGGCGCGCGGGCGCGACCCGAAGGAGAAGCTGATCGTGCTCTCCGACGGCATGGACATCGACACGATCGAGAAGGCGGCACGTCATCTCGTCGACCGCTGCCGCTTCTCGATCGGCTGGGGGACGCATCTGACCAACGACTTCGCCGGCTGTGCGCCTGCCGGCAGCCATCCCGACCTCGAGGCGATCTCGATCGTCTGCAAGGTGATCGCCGCCGACGGCAGGCCCGCGGTCAAGCTCTCCGACAATCCGGAGAAGGCGACCGGCCCGGCCGACGAGATCGCCCGCTACCTGCGCGTCTTCGGCGCGGAAGGCTTCGAACGGCAGACGGTCGTGGTGTGAGCGGGCGCCTCGCCCCGCCGTGTCGCCCGTGATCCGAAGGTCCTCTCATCCGGTCCTCTCCCCCTCGGAGGGGGAGAGACAGAGAGGGGGGGGCCGGGCGTCTCCATCGAGTTCGGCGTCGCAGAGGGGCTCCATGCCCCCCTCCCTGTCCCTCCCCCTCACGGGGGGAGGGAACGCCGTGGAACCGCTCGTCGAAACTTCGAAGGCGCGGGCGATCACGCCCGACGCAGATCCTCGATGTAGGCGTGGATCTCGCGGTCGAGGTCCTGGCGGAAGCGGCCGAGTTCGCGCGCCGTGGCGACGACGCCTTCGGAGGCGCGGTCGGTGGCGGTGGCGTCCTCGCGGACCGTGGCGACCGCGACCGACACGGTGCGGGCACCGCCGGCGGCACGCTGGACGTTCTCGGCGATCTCGCGGGTGGCGATCTCCTGATCGCCCATGACGCCGGACATCTCGCGGGCGAGCGTCGAGAGGTCACGGATCGTCCCGCCGATCGAGGCGATCGCCTCGACGACGCGGCGGGTCTCGCCCTGGATGTGGGAGACCTGGGCGGCGATCGCCTCGGTGGCGCCGGTCGTCTGGTTGGCGAGCTGCTTGACCTCCGCCGCGACGACGGCGAAGCCCTTGCCCGCCTCGCCGGCGCGGGCCGCCTCGATGGTGGCGTTGAGGGCGAGGAGATTGGTCTGTGCGGCGATCGAGTTGATCAGCGAGACGACCTCGCCGATCGTGTCGCCGGAGGCGGCGAGCGTGCGCACCACCTCGTCGGTGCGGCCGGCCTCGTCGAGGGCGCGGCCGGCGATCTCGGCGGAATGGTCGACCCGGCGCAGGATCTCGCGCACCGAACTCGCCAGTTCCTCGGCGGCGGCGGCGACGGCGCCGACGGTGGTCGAGGTCTCGTCGGCCTCGCGCAGCGCGGCGCTCGAGCGCTCGGTGGTACGCTCGGCGACGGTGTGCATGCCGGCGGCGGTCTCTTCCATCCGCGTCGCGGCCTGGTTCATCTCGTCGAGCAGGCGGCCGATGGTGGAGACGAAGGTCTCGGTCATCGCCTGACGGCGGCGACCGCGCTCGTGGCGGGCCTCCTCCTCGCGATGGGCCTGCTCCTCGACGCCGGCCTCGGCCGTCAGGGCGAGTTTCAGCGCGTCGACGGCGCGGGCGAGTGCGGCGATCTCGTCGATTCCGTCGACCTTCGGCGTGGCGGCCTCGACGTCGCCGGCGGTGATGCGATCGACCGCCTCGGTGACGCGGACGACGGGCCGGCCGATGTCGCGCTCGAGCCACCAGATCAGGCCGCCGCCGATGACCAGCAGCACGGCGCCGATGGCGGCGAAGACCGCGACCATGCCGTCGCGGGTCGCCTCGAGGGCGGAACGGTCCGCGGCGAGGATCGCCCGACCGATCGGCTTGCCGGAATAGTCGGCGAGAACGCGCGACTCGACCGACCAGTTGCGGCCGTCGATCGTCACGGTGCCGAGCCGGGTCTCGCCGGAACGCGCCGCCGCGGCGGCATCGAAACTCGCGGGGAAGCCGGAGGCAAACACCTCCGGCGCGGCGCCGGGCTTGGTCGGATCGATCACCAGCGCGATCTCGAGACCGGTGCGGGCGGCGAAGTCGCGGGCGAAGGACTTGCCGAAGGCGAGGCCGAACTCGACCGTGCCGACCGGCTTGGCGTCGACACGGACGGGCACCACGGCGCGGATGCCGATGCCCTGGACGCCCGACTCAAGCCCCACCACCTCGCGACCGTCGCGATTGGCCTCGACCACGGTGTGGCGGAAGGACGAGAGATCGTCGCCGAACTTGTCGAGCTTGTGGAGCCGGAGGAAGGAGGTCGCCGGGGCGAGATGGAACTGGAACTGGTCGAAGCCGTCCTGCTTCATGCCCTCGAAGGTCGGCGCCAGTCGCGCGACGAGCTCGTCGCGGTCGCGGCCGGCGAAGACGGCGGCGAGGTCGGGCTGGGCGGCGACGAAGCGGGCGAGCGAGCGGGCGCGCTGGCCCTGCGTGACGATCTCCGCCGTCAGCTGGCGGGCGCCGCTCTCCAGTTGACGGGCGGTGCCGACTTCGACGAAGTGGCCGCCGAACCACAGGCCGGCGGCGACGCAACCGGCCGCGGCGAACGCCATGCCGGTACCGATACCCAATGCGAGGCGCGTCTTCAGATGCATGAACGTCCGCTCCATCCGATCTTCGGCCGGAATGGTGCATATTCGAGATTAACGAAGCGTTCGTGATACGGTGAAATGTCGGTTTTACTGCGCTGACGCGACGAACCGACACAACTTCCCTCGGGGAAATCAAATGAGCTTGCGTAAAATCCCCGAGGTCTACGTCGATGCCGACGCCTGCCCGGTCAAGGACGAGACCTTCCGTGTCGCGGCGCGCTGGAAGGCGAAGACCTTCGTCGTGGCCAACACCTGGATGCGCATCCCCGACGATCCGACGATCGAGCGGGTGGTGGTGCCGCAAGGGCTGAACGTCGCCGACGACTGGATCGCCGAGCGCGTCGGGCCGGGCGCGGTCGTCGTCACCAACGACGTGCCGCTCGCCGATCGCTGCGTGAAGGCGGGGGCGCGGGTGGTGGCGCCGTCGGGGCGGGTGTTCGACGCCGCCTCGATCGGCATGGCGCTGGCGACCCGCGACCTGATGGAAGATCTGCGTTCGGCCGGCCAGACGACCGGCGGGCCGCGCCCCTTCGGCCCGCGCGAACGGCAGGCCTTCCTCCAGTCGATGGAGCGCGAGATGCGGCGGGCGGCGCAGGATCTGGCGCGACGCCCGCCGGAGGGGTGATCAGGCGTTGCCGGCCGCCGGGACCAGACGGGCGACGAGGCCGTCGACGTCTTCGAAGATCGCGCGCGGCTCGACCGGCTCGATCCCCATGTGGGTGACGCGCAGCACCGTCGGCACGCCACGGGCGCCGACCGCCGACATCAACTCGCGGGCGAGCGCGGCGCGCTGGTTGAGGAGGTCGATGGCGCCGTCCTCTTCCGCCAGGAAGGCCTCGACGACGTCCTCGGCGATGCCGGTCTCGCGCAGCACCGCGGCGCAGGTCGCCTCGTCGACGACGTTGCGGCCGTCGACCCAGCGGGCGGCCTGGAGGGCATGGAGCACGGCGAGCGCCTTCGCGGGCGCGCGCAGCTGCACCGTCGCCAGCGCCAGCGTCGCCGGACCGCTGTCGAACTTGGTCTCGAAGTCGCCGAGCACCTTCTCGCGGTAGACCTCCGAGAAGACCTGCCCGGTCAGCTCGGCGATGCGCCGGTCGTTCTTCCAGGCGTAGTCGGCGAACTCCGGCGTCATCGGCCGATCGCCGATGAAGAGGCCGGAGGCGAGCACCACCAGCGGCAGGCCCGCCGCCTCGATCCGGGCGAGCGCCGGGGCGGCGCCCCAGCACCAGCCGCAGAGCGGATCGACGATCGCGACGATCGTGCCGGGGGCGAGGATCTCGACCTCTTCCGAGGTCTCGACGGCGGGACGGGTCTCGCTCTCGCTCATCGCGCGCGCTCCAGCGTCTCGGTGCCTTCGATGGCGATGCCGAAGCCCTCGAGGCCGACGTAGCGGCGCTCCTTCGAGGCGATCAGGCGGATCGAGGAGACGCCGAGGTCCTTGAGGATCTGGGCGCCGACGCCGATCTCGCGCCAGTTCTCGGCCCGGCTCGAGGCCGAGACATGGGCCTCGACCTCGGCGGCGGCGAGCGGATCGGCACCGGCCTCGGGCTCGCGCACCGGCTTGGCGACGCCGACGGAACCTTCGCGCAGGTAGACGACGACGCCGCGGCCCTCGCGCGCCATGCGCGCCATCAGCGCGTCGACGGTGCCGGACTTGCCGAAGACGTCCTCGACCACCGACTCCAGATGGAGCCGCACCGGCACCGAACGGCCGTCGCGGATGTCGCCGAAGACGATGGCGAGGTGATGCATCGGGTCGAAGGGCGTCGAATAGGAGATGGCGCGGGCGCGGCCGGCCGGGGTCTCGACGTCGAATTCGGCGATGCGCTCGACGAGGCGCTCGTTGCGCTGGCGATAGGCGATGAGGTCGGCGACCGAGACGATCTCGAGGCCGTGCTCCTCGGCGAACTTGGCGACGTCGGGGCCGCGCTTGACGGTGCCGTCGTCGTTGACCAGCTCGCAGATGACGCCGACCGGCGGCAGATTGGCGAGGCGGCAGAGATCGACCGCGGCCTCGGTGTGACCGGAGCGGACGAGCACGCCGCCGTCCTTGGCGATCAGCGGGAAGACGTGGCCGGGACGGACGAAGTCCATCGGGCCGACGTTGGGATTGGCCAGTGCGCGCGCGGTGTTGCAGCGCTCCTCGGCCGAGATGCCGGTGGTCAGTCCGTGGCGGTAGTCGATCGTCACCGTGAAGGCGGTGCCGAGCGGAGCGTCGTTGGCGGCGATCATCGGCTCCAGATGGAGCTTGCGGGCGAGGTCGCGCGGGATCGGCGTGCAGACGATGCCGGAGGTGTGGCGCACGATGAAGGCCAGCTTCTCGGGCGTGGCGTGGACCGCCGCGACGATCAGATCGCCTTCGTTCTCGCGATCGTCGTCGTCGGTCACGACCACGATCTCGCCGCGCTCGAAGGCGCGCAGGGCAGCGGCGACACGGGACTGGTTCATCATCGTCTCCTCGCGGGCGCGGGACTTCGTGTCCAGCCCCAGAAAGTCATCGGGCGTCACCGCGCCGCGGGTGGCGGTCGCGATCTTCTCGGCGGTCTCGCGCGAGACCCAGACGCCGGGATCGTTGCACAGCGCCGTGATCGCCGCCGGCGACAGGCCGACGCGGCGGGCAAAGCCGCTGCGGGTCTCTTTCGTACGGGCGAGCCATTGGTCCAAGCGCATGACGACGATGAATAGCGCCCCGACCTTTCAGTGACAATGAAAATGCATCCGCGATTTCATCACATGAACGCGAAAGACCGTCGCCGTGGTGGCGACGGTCTCCTCGATCTCGCGACGATCGTTCGATCAGGCGGCACGGATGCCGGCGACGAAGCCGTCGATGTCGGCGCGCAGGCGCTCGGAGTGGCGGGCGAGTTCGCCGGCCGAGGCGAGGACCTGGGAGGCGGCGGCGCTCACCTCCTCGGCGGCGCGCGAGACGCCGACGATGTTGGAGGAGACCTCCGCCGTGCCGGTAGCGACCTGATCGATCGCCGTGGCGATCGCCTCGGTGGTCGCCTCCTCCTCGACGACGGCGCCGGCGATGGCCGACGAGATCTCGTTCATCGAGACGATGGTGCGGCCGATCTCGGCGATCTCGGTGGAGGCGAGCCGGGTGGTCGACTGGACGCTGTCGATGCGGGCGGCGATCTCGGCGGTCGCCTTGGCGGTCTGTTCGGCGAGGCCCTTGACCTCGGCGGCGACGACGGCGAAGCCGCGACCCGCCTCTCCGGCCCGCGCCGCCTCGATGGTGGCGTTGAGGGCGAGCAGGTTGGTCTGCGCCGCGATGTCCTCGATCAGGCCGACGATCGAGCCGATCTTCTCGACCGTGTGGGCGAGTTCGGCGACGCGGCGATTGGTGACCTCGGCCTCCTGCACCGCCTTGCCGGCGATCTCGGTCTGGCGACCGACGCGCTCGCCGACGTCGCGGGCGGCACCCGCCAGCGCTTCGGCCGAGGCGGCGACGGTGCGGACGTTCTGCGTCGCCTCTTCCGACGCGGAGGAGACGGCGAGCGACTGGTTGGTGGTCTCTTCGGCCGAAGCGGTGAGCGTCGAGGCGGTCGCCTGCAGCTCGGTGGCGGCGGCGGCGACCTGTTCGACGACGCCGGAGACCGAGGCCTCGAGGCGATCGGCGAGCTCGACCATGGCGCGATGACGCTCGGCGGCGAGCCGCGAGGCGGCCTCGGCGCTCTCGGCCTCGAGCCGGCGCTTGGCGATCGCGTCGTTGCGGAAGACCTCGACGGCACGGGCCATCAGGCCGACCTCGTCGCCGCGATCGGCACCGTCGACGGGCGCATCGGCATCGCCGGCGGCGAGGCTCTCCATGCGATCGGCGAGCCGACGGAGCGGCCGCGACACGCCGGCCACCGCCACCCACAGGGCGAGGCCGAAGACCAGCGCGGCGGCGGCGCCGACGGCGATCTCGTTGGCGAGGATCGCCGTCTCGGCGCGTTCGTCGGCGACCTTGGCGGCGGCGATCGCGTCGCGGGTCATGGCGTCGATGGTCTTGGCGACGTCGTTCTTCAGCGTGTCGAGCGGTCCGTCGAAGCGGCCGATCAAGATGACCAGCGCCTCGTCGCGGCGGCCTTCGACGGCGATCTCACCGGCGCGGCGGCCGGTCGCGACCACTTTGTCGAAGGCGGTGACGAAGCCCTCGATCTCGGCCGCACGGCTCGGCAGGGCGGCGGCGGCCTCGCGGGCGAGGCGGGCGAACTCCTGGCGGGCGCCTTCGAAGCGGCCGAAGAGTTCGCGAACCATCGCGGGGTCTTCGCGCGACAGGCCGCGATAGGCGATGTCGCCGGAGCGGAAGGCCTGTTGGTTGGCGCGGGCGAGCAGGGTCGCGGCGAGCGACTCGCCCATGGTCACCGCCTGCGCCCGTTCGGACACGTCCCGGGCGGTGCGGGCTCCGAAGAACACGGCTCCTCCGGCAACCAGCGCCATCACCACCAGACCGGTCACGATCTTCTTCGGAATGGCCACGTCGACGATGCGCATGTTCAGCTCCCGATACGCAATCTGAGTTGCGCCGAAGCTGTTCCACAATCATCAACAAAAACTTACCGGCATGTAGTTACCCCAGTCAAATGATACGACTTTGGTATTGCTACGTATGATCATCATGCAGAAGAAATAGATCAGCCATCTGCAAATGCATCACTGATCTTGATATTTGATATATTAGAATTCCATGATTTATTGGAGGCGACGGCCCGATGTCGCTTCTTCCGGCCGGATCAACGCCCGGTCTGGCCGCGATGGCGCAGCGCGTGGTCGACGAGCGTGATCGCCATCATCGCCTCGACCACGGGCACGGCGCGGATGCCGACGCAGGGGTCGTGGCGGCCCTTGGTGATCAGCTCGACGTCGTGTCCGGCGCGATCGATCGTGCGCCGCGGCGTCAGGATCGACGAGGTCGGCTTGACGGCGAGGCGGGCGACGATCGGCTGGCCGGTCGAGATGCCGCCGAGAATGCCGCCGGCGTGGTTCGACAGGAAGATCGGCCCGTCGTTGCCCATGCGCATCTCGTCGGCGTTGTCGATGCCGGTCAATTCCGCCGCCTCGAAGCCGGCGCCGATCTCGACGCCCTTGACGGCGTTGATCGACATGAGGGCGGAAGCGACGTCCTGATCGAGCTTGCCGTAGAGCGGCGCGCCCCAGCCGGCGGGAACACCTTCGGCGACGACTTCGAGAATGGCGCCGATCGAAGAATGCGCCAGACGAATACCATCGAGATACTCTTCGAAGCGGGCGACGCTGTCGGCATCGGGCGAGAAGAAGGGATTGCGGTCGACCTCTTCCCAATCCCAGTTGGCGCGATCGATCGCTTCCGTGCCGATCTGCACGAGGGCGGCGCGGATGGTGACGCCGCCGGGGACCAGCGCGTTCAGCACCTGACGCGCCACCGCGCCGGCCGCCACGCGCGACGCGGTCTCGCGCGCCGAGGAGCGTCCGCCGCCGCGATAGTCGCGCAGGCCGTATTTGGTGTCGTAGGCCCAGTCGGCATGGCCGGGGCGATACTTGTCGCGAATGTCGCCGTAGTCCTTGGAGCGCTGGTCGGTGTTGCGGATCATCAGCGCGATCGGCGTCCCCGTCGTGCGCAGACCGTCGGTGGCGTCGTCCTCGAAGACGCCGGAGAGCACCTCGACGCGGTCGTCCTCCTGGCGCTGGGTGACGAACTTCGACTGACCCGGCTTGCGGCGGTCGCATTCGGCCTGCAGCGCCTCGAGGTCGAGGCGGATGCCGGGCGGGCAGCCGTCGACCACCGCGCCGATGGCGGGACCGTGGCTCTCGCCCCAGGTGGTGACGCGGAACAGGTGACCGAAGGTGTTGTGCGACATCGCGGCGAAGATCCCCAGAACGTGCTCGACGTCTAGGGGATCGCCGGGTGTCGGTCAAATCGCGAACCGGAGAGGGCCGTGCCTCAGCCGAGGTTCGCCTTCAGGAAGGCCAGCGTCCGTTCCCAGGCGAGCGCCGCGTCCTCGGCATCCCAGCGGGCGCCGGTCGGATTGGCGAAGGCGTGGTCGGCGTCGTACCAGTAGACGGTGAGGCGCTCGGACTTGCCGGCCTCCTTCATCGCCTGCTCGAAGTCGGCCACCATGGCGGCGTTGATCGACTGATCGCGAGTGCCGAAGTGGCCGATCACCGGACCGACGAGCTTCTTCAGCTGCTCGGCCGGCTTGCGGACGTTGCCGTAGTAGATGACCGTCGCCTCGACCGGCGTGGCGGTCGAGGTCTCGAGCGACCAGCCGCCGCCGAAGCACCAGCCGCAGGTGCCGACCTTGCCGGTCGAGCGGGCATGGCCGCGGGCGAAGGCGACGGCGGCGACCATGGCGGCGGTCGCGCGCTTCGGGTCGAGCCCGGACATCAGCGCCTTGGCCTCGTTGGCGTCGGCGGCGACCTTGCCGAAGAGATCGACGGCGATCACCAGGAAGCCCTTGGCGGCGAACTCGGCCGCCACCGCCTTGATCTGGTCGTTGAGGCCCCACCATTCGTGGATGATGACCAGCGCCGGCGCCTTCTCGGCGGCCGGGTAGGCGATCGCGGCCGACATCGGCGCGCCGCCCTCGACCGGGATCTGGATCATCTCGACGCCGGAAGCGGCAGCCGCCGCCAGCTTCGGGTCGAACAGGACCGCCGCGATGGGCAGACCGGCGAGCCCCTTGAGGAAGGCGCGACGATCGGCCTCCGGGATCACCAGCGGCGGCATGTGGGCGTGGCTTCCGCAGCCTTCGAGCGTGCACATGAGGCAACCATCCGACGTTTGAGACCCTCTGGCGGGGTCGTTCCTCCGCGCCCGTCATCCGGGCGGGACGATCATAACCACGAACCGGCGCGATCGTTCCACACGAATATGCGATCTTGCGGCACCAGGAGATGGGCGAGCGTGTGGTCGTCGTTCGCCTCGATCACGTGGCGGAGCGCACGGAAGACGCCGCCGTGCGAGACGATCACCATGTCGCCCGAGGTCAGGTCGAGCCAACGGGCGATGCGGGCGGAGAGCTGGACGTAGTTCTCGCCCTCCGGCGGCACGAAGTTCCACTTGTCGGCGCGCACCGCCTCGTAGCCTTCGGGATCGTCGCGGGCGACCTCGTCGTAGGTCTTGCCCTCCCACAGGCCGAAGGTGACTTCGCGCAGGTCGGGAACGATGGTGTAGGCCTTCGGATCGAGCCCGCCGGCGATCCGCACGCGCTCCATCGTCTCGCGGGTGCGCCCGAGCGGGCTCGCGAACCAGGAAAGCGACGCCGGATCGATACCGTTCGCGGCGAAATGGGCGGCGAGCGCGCGACCGTTGCCGTCGGCCTGGGCGCGGCCGGTCTCGTTCAGCGGAATGTCCTGGACACCCTGCAGGCGGCCGGCGGCGTTCCAGTCGGTCTGGCCGTGGCGGATGTGGAAGATGGTTCTCGTCACGTCGTCCTCGTCGGCCCTGCCCGTTCGCGCCTGCGAGAAGATCTAGCGCGGATGCGTGACGGTCTCAACGAGGGATGCCGGCCGATCGACGCGGAGCCGACCGGCGCGAGGTGCGGAGGGGGGACCATCGGCACGCGGCAACCCGGACTTGTGACGATGCGCGCCCACCCGGTAAGCTCCGAACGATCCGACAGGAATGCCCGATGACCGACGACGTTTCTCTGCCACCGCCACCCGCCCGAAGCGTCGGGTTCCTGAGCTTCGTGACGACCGACGAAAGCGTCGCGCGCGGGCAGTCGAACCTGTGGGCGATCGTCGAGACGGGGATCGCCATCGTCGCCTTCTGGTGGGTGACGCTGACGGTCGAGACCTGGACGATCTTCTGGACCAGCCTGTTCGTCGCCCCCCTCCTGCTGCTGCGCTCGGAGGCGTCGGTGAAGCAGGGCGTGGATTGGTTCGAGAACGGGTTCCTCGGCTGGACGTGGCCTGATGACGCAGACGAGAGGTCGGCGGCCGAGCAGAGGTTCGAACGTCGGGCTCTGTGGGTCGGAGGCCTGATCGGGTTGGTCCTGGGGGCGATGACCGCCCATCGGCTGTCCATCACGTTTCTCGTCGGCCTCGAGGGCTGGCCTGCCTTCTGGCGTGGAGCGGCAGTCAGCGTGATCAGCGTCGTGATTGCGGGAGCAGCAGCGGGAGCGGCAGCGGGAGCGACAGCGGGAGCGGGAGCGGCAGCGGGAGCGGCAGCGGTAGCTGGAGCGGTAGCGGTAGCGGCAGCGGCAGCGGCGGCAGCTGCAGCGGTAGCGGTAGCGGTAGCGGGAGCGGGAGCGGGAGCGGGAGCGGGAGCGGTAGCGGGAGCGGTAGCGGGAGCGGGAGCGGGAGCAGTAGCGGGAGCGAGAGCGAGAGCGAGAGCGAGAGCGGGAGCGAGAGCGAGAGCGGGAGCGAGAGCGAGAGCGAGAGCGAGAGCGAGAGCGAGAGCGCTGGTGGTAGCGGTATACCTCTTGCCTGCGCTCGCTCTCGGCATTTGGCTCATATCCGTGACGATCCGTTTCCTCGCCACCCTCCGTCACCCCGTCGCGGGGTTGGTGGCGCTGCCGGTCAACATCCGACGGCTGACATTCTTCACGGCCCCCGGACATGCACCCGATCTGTTGCCAGGCATTCCGTCTGGGCGCGGGTTCCGAGTCATGGAGATGTGCGCAGCATGCTCGACTCGCCTGTCTTCGAACAACGCTGAAGTGCGCATCATTGGCATGGGTCTGGCGTTGATCATCCCCATCTGGTTCATCCCCGGTTGGGCCTATCGTTTCGTCCTGAAATCCACGATGTGGTTCTGGTGGATCGGGCTCTTCCTCGGCGGCGCACCGGACATTTCCGAGGGCACGCGCGGATTGAAGGCCGACCATCTGCAGAAGTGGTGGCATTGGGCCTTGGTCGTGGCCTCGGCTGGGGGATTGGCGGTGACCGGGGCCGTCACGTGGTGGCCGGCAGCGATCGGCAACAGTCTTTCCGCGGAACCGATCCTGCCGGTGCTGACGGTCCTCGTCGCCTTCGATTTCCTGAACTCGTCGCTTCTGCCGATCGTCAACATGCTCAACGCCGCTCTGACCATCACGCTGATGGCGTGGGCGCAATCGATCATCGTCGACGCCGAGAAGGCTGGGCGCGACGTCGCTCGTCAGATGACGGCCCATGCGGTCGTCGGCAAGTTCAAGAAGACCCTCGGGGCACTGTCGATCGCGCTGATTCTGGTCTATGCGCCGCTTCACACCAATGCCCGGCGGGGATGGCTGCCGGTCTCACCCTTCGTGGCGAGTGTGCTCGACGGGATCTACGGCAATTACGCCGCAGCATTGATGCCGGCGCCTCGCTGAACTTCCCTTTCGACGAGATCAGAACCGCGACGGCACATGAAAAAGGCGCCGCCGTTACCGGCAGCGCCTTGCTTTCGTGTCGCGGTCGCCGGGACCGCGCCTCACTCTTTGACCACCGAGATATCCGGGGCATCGACCGCCTTCATGCCGACGACGTGGTAGCCGGCGTCGACGTGGTGGATCTCGCCGGTCACGCCGCGGCCGAGGTCGGAGATGAGGTAGAGCGCGCTCGCGCCCACTTCCTCGATCGACACGGTGCGCTTCAGCGGGGCGTTGTACTCGTTCCACTTCAGAATGTAGCGGAAGTCGCCGATGCCGGAGGCGGCCAGCGTCTTGATCGGGCCGGCGGAGATCGCGTTGACGCGGATGGCCTTGGCGCCGAGGTCGACGGCGAGATAACGCACCGACGCCTCGAGCGCGGCCTTGGCGACGCCCATGACGTTGTAGTGCGGCATGACCTTCTCGGCGCCGTAATAGGTCAGCGTGACGATCGAACCGCCGTCCGGCATCAGCTTCTCGGCGCGCTGGGCGATCGCGGTCAGCGAATAGACCGAGATGTTCATCGTGCGATCGAAGTTCGCCGACGTGGTGTCGACGTAGCGGCCGGTCAGCTCGTCCTTGTCGGAGAAGGCGATGGCGTGGACGAGAAAGTCGATCTTGCCCCACACGCGCTCGACCTCGGCGAAGACCGCGTCGATCGTGGTCGGGTCGGTGACGTCGCAATGGCCGACGACGATGCCGCCGAGTTCGGCGGCGAGCGGCTCGACGCGCTTCTTCAGGGCATCGCCCTGGTAGGTCAGCGCGATCTCCGCACCCGCGTCGCGCGCAGCCTTGGCGATGCCCCAGGCGATCGAGCGGTTGTTGGCCACGCCCATCACGAGACCACGCTTGCCGGCCATGAGGCCCTTGGTGTCGGCCATCGAATTGCCCTTCGTTCTTCCGTTTTCGTGGCGGGTTCTATGACACGGGCGTCCGGGAGCCGCAAGCAGGAGGGTGCCGCACGATGACGCGAGCGGCGCCGGCGGTGCGGTTCAGAAGAGATCGAGCTGTCCGCCGCCGTTCGCGCCGCCCTCCCCGCCCCCGCTCGCGGTCCGTCGCGGCGCGACGGGGCGCGGCGGCTTCGGCGGCGGCGCGATCTCGACCAGATCGAAGAGTTCGTCGGGTGCCGGCACCAGCAGGCGACGGGCGGCCTTGACGTCGACCGTCGGATCGAGCCAGGCGGCGAAGTCCTCCGGCGCGATCACCGCCGGCATGCGGTCGTGGATGGCGCCGACGGTGGCGTTGGCGTCGACCGTCAGGATCGCCGCGGTGTCGACCTCCGAGCCGTCGGGCGACGACCAGGTCTCGGCGAGGCCGGCGAAGGCGACGATGCCGCCGCCGCGCGGCACGAGGTGGAACGGCGTGCGTCGATTGCCGTCGCGGCGCCATTCGACGAAGCCGGTCGCCGGAACCAGACAGCGGCCATGGCGCATCGCCCCGCGGAACGACGGCTTTTCCGCCGCGGTCTCGGCGCGCGCGTTGATCAGCAGCGAGAAGGCGGCGGGGTCCTTCACCCAGGACGGCCAGAAGCCCCAGCGCACCAGACGGAAGCGGCGGCGCCCCTCGGCGAGCACGACGACGGCGATCGGTTCGGTCGGACGGATGTCGTCGCGGGCGGGGAAGTTGGGCCGGTCTTCGTATTCGAAGAGCCGGCGAACTTCTTCCGGCGGCGCGGCGAGCATGAAGCGTCCGCACATGTCGTTCTCTCCTCGACGGAATCTCTGTCGGACTGCTGTCGCGTAAGCGAAATGGTAACGCCTGGAAACCAAAATCGGAAACAGAACGACCGAGCAGGAAGACATGGGACCGGCACACGCGACCATCGACGAGGATCCGACCGACCGTCTTCGGCCGGAGAAACTCGCCGCTGCGAACATCAACCCGGTGACCCGGCTCGCGACCGATTATCTCAATCACTTCAACGACGTCGTCATGATGCTCGAGCTCGTTCCGGACATGCCGGAATGTATCGAGGACGTGGTGGGCTGGGTGCCCGTCACCTATGACGACTACTTCCGCAACTCCCATTTCCGCGAACGCGAGCTCGCCGTTCTCGCCTGGGAGAACGCCGATCCCGACGTGCGTTCGGAGTTCGACGCCGCCGTCACCCACCTCGACTGCGCCATGGCGGAGGCGATCTGCCTCGCCGAGCGCTGCGACGGCACCGACGGGGAAGCCGGCGAACGGCTGCGCGACTGCGTCGTCGGCCGCCTCAAGCCGCTGATCGCCACCGCGTCCGCCATCGTCAACGGCACCGCCGCGCAGCGGGCCGGCTTCGACGACGGCACCGATCCCGGCGCGCAGGCGGCGATCGACGAACTCTTCCACTGATCGCCGTGGACGACGACGCCACGCCCCGCCGCCGCGACGCCGTCTCGGTGGTCGTCTGTCGCGACGACACGGTCCTGCTCGTCCGGCGCGGTCGCGCGCCCTCCGCCGGTCGCTGGGCACCGCCGGGCGGGCGTATCGAGACCGGCGAGACGGCGCATGACGCCGCCATTCGCGAACTGCGCGAGGAGACGGGGCTCACGGCCGAGATCATCGGCGACCTCGGCATCCGCGAGGTCGCGAGCCACGACGCCGACGGCACGCCGACGCTCTTCGCCATCGCCGTCTTCGTCGCCCTCGCCGGCCCCGAGGAACCGATCCCCGGCGACGATGCGGCCGAGGCGCGCTTCGTGCCCCGCCACTCGCTCGCCGACTTCGACCTCGTCGCCGGACTGATGCCCTGGCTCGAACGGGCCTTTCGCCTCCATGATGGATATCGCGCCGCGAACGGGTTAAGGAACGCGGTGTCCGGCGAGGCGGCCGAGGGACGAGGGCGAGATGGCGAAGACGGCTGAGGGCGAGACGAGCTTGCGCCGACGGGCGGCACGCTGGGCGGCGGGTCTCCTCGTCGCGGCCTCGACGATCGCACCGGTCGGCGCGGCGGAAGAGGCCTCGCTCGACGACACGCTCGCCAATCTCGCCGAGACGCTCGGCGCGCTGCAGCATCTGCGTCCGCTGTGCGGCGCCCAGGACGGCAACGCCTGGCGCGACCAGATGAACGCCGTGCTCGACGCCGTCCAGCCGACGCGCGAGAAGCGGCTGGCGATCGTCGACCGCTTCAACCAGTCCTATCGCGGCAGCGTCGCGGCGCAGCGCGGCTGCACGGCCGCGGCCCGTCTCCTGGCCGAGACCTACCGCAAGCGCGGCGAGGCGCTGGGGCGCGACATCCTCACGCGCTGGGGCCACACCTGACCGCACGTCGGACGGTTCCGTGGCATTCGAACCACGGCGTTAACCATTTCGACACGAATTTTAACACTCGTTAAGAATATGGCCCCGGACGGCGCGACCGCAGGGTAACGCCGTGCTATTTCTCGTGTCGGGAGGGGATGCCGACGAAGCATCCCGAGGGACACGCCGCCGGACCCGTTCACGGCGGCAATGGTCGGCTGCGCGCCGACGGGACACGACGAGACCGACATGCTCGACGAGACGAGCCTTCACGAGATCGAGCCGACGCTGGCGGAGAAGAAGCGCGCCGCCTACGAGATGGTCGCCGACGCCATGGCCGAGGCCGAGGCCGAGGGCATCGATCGCGACATCGTCGCCCAGGCGGCGCTGTTCGCCGTGGTCTCCGATCTCGTCACCACCTGGGGCGAGGTCGAGGTCGCCGATTTCGTCGAGCGCATGGTCGACCGCGTGCTCGCCGGCGAGTTCACGATCAACCGTCAGCTACAGTGAGGCGAGGCCGCCGAAGGCCAGCCGTCCCAGCACCGCGACCCCGAAGACCACCAGGATCGACCCGGCGACGAGGTTGATTCGCGCCAGCATGGCGTCGGTCATGCGGTCGCGCAGCGCCGCAACGGCGGTCGCGACCAGAAGCCACCAGCCCGAACCGCCCGACACCACGCCGATCACGAACATGCCGGCGGCGACCCAGTCGCCGGGCTGCGGCGCCCAGCTCCCGAGCGAACCGAACAGCGCCAGGAAGCCGAGAACCGTCGCCGGGTTGGTGATGGTCATGCCGAAGGTCGCCGCCGCGGTCGCCCAGGGCGTGCCGCCGTCGCCGTCGTCGGCGTCGAGATGGGGATGGGCGCGGGCGGTGCGGATGCCGAAGGCGATCAGCAACAGGCCGCCGATCAGCTGCAGCCAGAACGAATGGCCCTCGACGAAACCCGAGACCGCGGTGATGCCGAAGGCGGCGACCGCGGCGAAGAGTCCATCGGCGGTCACGGCGCCGAGACCGGCGGCGAGACCGGAGAGGAAGCCCGAGCGGAAGGCGCGCTGGACGCACAGGATGTTGACCGGACCGACGGGGGCGGAAAAGACGACGCCGACACCGAGACCGGTGAGGAGGAGCGGCAGGCTCGACATCGCGGCGCGGTCCCTCTTCTTCGGTTTCGGTTCGACGGTCGCTTGTGCGGCCGCCCCTCATGGATAACATGCCGGCCGGTGCTTCGGCACCGAAGCGGGTTCGACCACGAGCCCGCGTCACGGTCAAGCGGGTCGGTTTTCATGACGTTGCACAGCCATACGACCGGTTCACGACGGCGGCGCCTCCTCGCGGCGACGCTGGTCGTCGCGCTGGCGTCCGTCCCGGGCCTCTCGTCCACCGTCTTCGCGCAGGACGCCGGCCCGGCCAAGAAGGTCGGCACCGAGCGAATCGTCGTCACCCCGCCCGCCCCCGCCGCCCCGGCGACGCCCGCTCCGACGCCGGCCCATGCCCCGGCCG
>DBMN01000008.1 GCA_002298965.1 Rhizobiales bacterium UBA697
GATCGCCGCCCGTCTCGCCGCCCGGGCGCGCGGCCGCGAACGCGGCCGGCCCGACGGCACACGGATCGATCTCACACCCGCACGGCGGCCCGACCTCGCTCCGACGGCGAAGGCGACCGCGATGCGGCTGGTGCGGCTCATCTATCACCTCGCCTGCCGGGCGCCGCACTGGCGGGTCGGCTGGCGGATGATCGACGGCCCCGGCCTCCTCGACGGCGCGGGCTTTTCCGGACCCGCCTTCCGGCCGATCGCCGATCCGGGGACGCATTTCTATGCCGATCCCTTCGCGGTCGAGGTCGACGGGCGGACCTGGGTGCTGGTCGAGGATCTCGACCACGCCACCGACCGTGGGCGGATCGCGGCCATCCCCTTCGACGACGACGGCCCCTGCGGCCCGGCGATGCCGGTGCTCGAGGAGCCGTGGCACCTCTCCTATCCGTTCCCGATCACCATCGACGGCGTCCTGCACATCATGCCGGAGAGCTCGACGGTGGGCGATCTCGGCCTCTATCGCTGCATCGCCTTCCCCGACCGCTGGGAGCGGGTGGCGACGCTGGTCGAAGAGCCGATCGCCGACGCCACGGTGGTCGAACACGCCGGACGCTGGTGGATGTTCTCGACCCTCGACGACGGCCGCGGCGGCTGGTCCGATCTCGGCATGATCCACCATGCCCCGTCGCCGATGGGGCCGTGGCGGCGGCTCGACGGCATGCCGATGCCGATCGACGCCCGCATCGCACGACCCGCCGGCCATGCCTTCGTGCGCGACGGGCGGCTCTTCCGCCCGGTGCAGGACTGCAGCCGCACCTACGGCGGCGCCGTCCACGTCGTCGAGACGACGCGGCTCGACGAGACGGCACTGGAACAGACGATCCGCTTCACCCTGGCGCCCGGACCGCACTGGCCGGGCGGGCGGCTCCACACCGTCGGCCGGCTCGGCCGGCTCGAGGTCGTCGACGGCGCCGTGGTGCGGCCGAAATGGGACGCGATCGACCGACTGGTCGCCCGGCGCTTCGAACCGCGGAGCCCGGCATGATCGCGCGGCTCCTCGACCGCTTCCGCGGTCACACCATCCTCGGCGCGCTCTACGCGCTCGGCATGAAGGCGGGCGGGTCGATCGCCGCGCTGGTGATGTTCGCCCTGTCGTCCTGGACCATGGGGATCTCGGACTTCGGCGAACTCGCCGTCGTCTTCGCCATCGTGTCGCTCGCCGCGGTGATCTCGGTGCTCGGACAGGACATCCTGATCCAGCGCGCCTGGGGCGAATATGTCGGACATCGGCCCGATCTCGCCGCCGGCGCACTGCGCTTCGGCCTCGCCGTGACCTCGGTCGGCGCGCTCGTGTCCAGCAGCCTCTTCGTCGTCGGCGCGCACTGGGTCGACGGGCGGCTGACCGCGGCGGAGATCCTCGCCGCCGGCGCCTTCCTGCTGTCGCAGACCGGGCTGCACTTCACCTCGAACGTCGCCCGCGTCGTCTGCGGCACGCGCATCTCGGAAGCGCCGCGCGAGCTGTTCTGGCGTCTGCCGCTGGTCGTCGCCGCCGGCGCCGCGGCGGTCTCCGACGGCCACATGTCGATCGCGCTCTTCTTCACCACCGCGGCCGCGGCGCAGATCCTGTCGATCGCCCATCTGGCACTGCGGATCGTGGCGGCGCTGCCGCCGGCGCTGCGGGCCGCGCGGCCGACCTGTCTCGTCGGCGTCTGGGCCCGGCGCAGCCTGTCGATGTGGCTCGCCGCGCTGGCGGAGGCCGGGCACCAGTATGCCGACCTCATCCTGATCGGCCACTTCCTCGGGTCGAGCGCGGCAGCGGGCTATTTCGTCATCATGCGGATCGCGGCGATCTTCTCGATGCTGGCCGGCGGCATCCACAACTACGCCACGGCGAAGATCTCGACGCTCTATTTCGCCGGCCGCCTCGCCGATCTGCGCCGCCTGATCGCCCACATCTCGATGCTGACGCTCGGCGCCACCACGGTCGCCTTCCTGCCGATCCTGTTCGCAGGACCGCTGCTGCTGTCGGTGTTCGGCCCGGAATACCGCGGGCTGCAGGTCGAGCTGATCCTGATGTGCGTGATCCTGGCGGTGCAGGGCCTCGCCTGGCCGGGGCCGACGCTGATGCTCTTCATGGGGGCGGACGCGCTCTACATGAAGCTGGTCGGCGGCGCGCTCGTCGTGCGCATCGCGGCGCTGGTCGTGTTGGCGCCGGCCTTCGAGATCCGCGGCGCGATCGGCGCGGTCGCCCTGTCGCTGATCCCGATGGTGATCGCGGTCTCGGCCATCTGCATCCGCCGCTTCGGCATCGACCCGACCGTCGCCTCGATCGTCACGGCACCGCTGCTCGCCGGTCGCGACGCGGAGCGGCAGGCCGAGATCGCCCGACGCCACGGTCCGCGCCCCGACGAAACCGAGCCCCGTTTTACAGAAAACTAAGTTTTGAATGATCGACTCCGAGGAGTCCGAGAGGGGCCCGAATGGCGCGAATCCCTAGAATTCTGCATTACTGCTTCGGTCTTGCCGAAAACGGACGCGACAAGCCCTGGGGCCTGGCGGCGCACGTCTGCGTCGCGAGCGCGATCGCGAACATTCGTCCCGACAAGATCTTGTTCTACTACGAGACCGAACCGAGCGGTCCGTGGTGGGAACTGACGCGCAGGCTCGTCACGCTGGTGAAGGTGACGGCACCACGCGAGATCTTCGGCAACCCGATCGAACATCCCGCCCACCGCGCCGACGTCATCCGCCTCCAGAGACTGATCGGCGAGGGCGGCATCTATCTCGACACCGACGTGGTGGTGCACCGTTCCTTCGACGATCTCCTCGATCATTCCGTGGTGCTGGGCACCGAGGCGATGGGCGACACGGTCTACGGCACCGCCAACGCCGTGATCCTCGCCGAGAAGGACGCGCCCTTCCTGAAGCGCTGGTACGCCCACTACGACACGTTCCGCGGCCGGCCGGACAAGTACTGGAGCGAACACTCGGTGCTGCTGCCGAGCGTGCTCGCCCGCCGCCACCCCGACGAGATCACCGTGCTCGGCCCGCGCGCCTTCTTCCATCCGATCTGGCTGCTCGACCAGCTGGAGCTGATCTTCGATTCGACCGCGCCGATCGTCTTTCCCGACACCTGGGCGACGCATCTGTGGGACGGGCGCTCGTCGCGCTACACCCGCGGCCTGACGCCGGGCGACGTGCGGCGGCACGACACCAACTTCCACCGCTGGGCGCGCCCCCATCTCGAGGGGCTCGCCGACGACCACGGCGCGGAGGGCGAGCCGATCCCCTTCGAGAGCCGTCTGGCCGGACGGGCCGAGTTGCTGACCGAGAAGCTCAAGCAGAAACTCTTCTACGAACCCAAGTATCGCCTCGCCAAACGGACGAAGACGCGCTTCGACTGAACGGCCGACCGGGACGACGTCGGATGACCTCGCAGGATCCGTCCATCGCGCTCCACGACCCGGCCGCCCTGCGGAAGGTCGCGGCGCGCTGGGTGGCGATCGCGGCCTATTTCCTGATCGTGATCGTCGGCGTCGGCCCCTTCGCCCCCGGGTTGGTGGGCGCCGACCGCTCCGAGATGATGCAGCAGCTCGTCATCGAGGCGATGTGGGTGACGATCGTCGTGGTGTCTCTGCCCGACCTCGCGCTCGACCGCGTCCGCTGGGACCGCCGCGCCGGCCTCGTCGCCGCGCTGATCGGCTACGCCGTGCTGTCGTCGCTGTGGGCGATCCCGGCGGTCGGACTGGCGGCGCCGACCAAGGGCGCGGTGCTGGCCTTCAACGCCTTCGCCACCTGGGTGCTGTTCTCGACGCGGCGCTGGGACGAGATCGTCGAGGCGACGATCGCCGCCCTGGCGGTGCTCGACATCGCCTCGGTCGTCATCGTCGTCCTGCGGCCCGACATCGGCGTCCTGACGACCTGGATGCATGCCGGCCAATGGTCGGGCGTCTACGACCACAAGCAGACGCTCGGCATCGTCTCGGCGATCCTGCTCTATCTCTCGGCGACGCGATTCCAGGCGCACGACCGGGCGTGGCCGCGGGCCTGGCACGCGCTGGTGTCGGTCACCGCGATCGTCTGCATGATCGGCGCCGGCTCGCGCGGCGGCCTCGTGCTGGGCGTCGGCGCCGCGGTGCTCGGCCTCG
>DBMN01000042.1 GCA_002298965.1 Rhizobiales bacterium UBA697
CCGTCGGCCGGGGCCGCGGGCGCGCAGGGGCCGTCGGCCGGGGTCGCCGGTGCCGCGGGAGCCTTGTCGATGGGCGTCTCGTGCGCTTCCGAAGCGGCGTCACCCGCCGTCGGGACTTCCTGATCACTCTGGGCCATGGCCCTCTCCCGGGAGAAACGGGTGCGGTTCGAACCTACGTCGCGGCGCGGGCGGTTGGCCGCGCCCGTCGGCGAGACGGCGAAACGTCGATCGCGGATCGCCCCTCCGCATCGCGCATCGCCTCGTGTGGGTCTGGTTCTTCGCTCCCCGGCTTCGCTGGTCGGGGTGCGACCGTTTCGCCGCACCTCCAGACGCGGCGGAAAATAGCCCCGCGCCGAGCGGGGGTCAAATCGCGCGAAATCCCTACTTCGGAGGGAGGCGCACGCCGTCCCGTGCGCTCACGGGCGCCAGTGGCCGGAGGGCTGGCGCATGGTCACCAGTTCCTCGGCGGCCGAGGGATGGAGCGCCATGGTGCGGTCGAAGTCGGCCTTCTTCGCGCCCATCCGCATGGCGACCGCCACCAGCTGGACCATCTCGGCGGCATCCGGGCCGACGACGTGGACGCCGAGGACGCGGTCGTCGGCCTCCCCGACGAGGATCTTCATCAGGGTGCGCTCCTCGCGCCCGGCGAGCGTCGCCCGCATCGGACGGAAGGTCGAGCGGAAGATCGCGTGCGCGATGCCCGCCTCGCGCAACTCCTCCTCGCCGGCGCCGACCGTGCCGACCTCCGGCGTGGTGAAGACCGCCGTCGGGATCAGCTCGTGCGACACCTCGCGGGTGAGCCCGCCGAAGGTCTCGTCGGCGAAGGCATGGCCGTCGCGGATGGCGACCGGGGTCAACGCCGGGCGGCCGGTGACGTCGCCGACGGCATGGAGCCAGGGGAGATTGGTCGCCGCCGCCCCCGTCACCGGGATCGAGCCGTCGGGGCGAAGCGCGAGGTCCGTCGTCTCGACGCCGAGATCCTTCGTCGCCGGCCTGCGGCCGATCGCCAGCAGCACCGCGTCGGCGGCGATCACCCGGCCGGCGCGGGTCTCGAGGCGGAGGGAACCGTCGGCCTCGCGGGAGAGCGCCGCCGGCGTGTCGCCGGTGACGACGTCGAGCCCACGGGCGACCAGCGCCGCGTGGACATGGGCGCGGACCTCGCCGTCGAAGCCGCGCAGGATCTCCTCGCCGCGGTAGAGCACCGTCACCTTCGAGCCGAGGCCGGCGAGCAGCGAGGCGAACTCCAGCGCCACATAGGCGCCGCCGACCACCACCACGCGCTCGGGGCGCTGCGGCCAGTGGAAGACCTCCTCCGAGGTGGCAGCGAGTTCGGAGCCGGGGAAGCCGCCGTCGCGCACCGGGGTGCCGCCGGTGGCGATCAGCACGTGGCGGGCGGTGAAGGTGCGGCCGTCGGAGAGGCGGACGCGCTGCGGTCCGTCGAGCCGGGCGCGGGCGCGCAGGATGGTCACGCCGGCGCGTTCGAGATTGGCGACATAGGCGCCCTCGAGGCGGGTGATCTCGCGATCCTTGGCGGCGATCAGCGCCGACCAGTCGTGCGTGGTCTCGCCGACCGTCCAGCCGAAGCCGCGGGCGTCGACGAAGTCGTCGGCGTAGCGGGCGGCATAGACCATCAGCTTCTTCGGCACGCAGCCGCGGATGACGCAGGTGCCGCCGACCTCGCGGTCCTCGGCGATCGCCACGCGGGCGCCGTGGGTCGCCGCGATGCGGGCGGCCCGGACGCCGCCCGACCCGGCGCCGACGACGAAGAGGTCGAGATCGAAGTCGCTTGCCTCGGCCATCGGGCCCTCCGCCGATCGGTCACACCGCGGGCGGCAGGCCCGCCCGTTCACGCCTGTCGCGGCGGGAGCGGGCCCGCCGAACCGTCCCGTTCGCGGCGGTTTCCCGCCGCGAGGGAAACGTCAGAGGTTGACGCCCTTGGCCTTGGCGGCCTCGCGCACCTTGGCGAGCATCTCCTGGGCGATCTTCGCCTGCCAGACCTGGGCGGCGACGCCCGACATCTGGACCATCGAGGCGGTCTCCTTGGAGAGCTTCTGGCCGACCGGCGAGTTGTAGAACTCGGCGATCTTCTTCAGCTCGTCCTGGGTGAAGCGGGCGGCCCAGACTTCCTGGATCTGCTTGTCGAGCTCGGGGCGCTTGGCGGCCAGCTCGAGGGCGGCGGTGTTGGTCAGCTCGTCGATCAGGTTCGACTGGGCCGGGTTGGTGCGGGCGAGCACCGCCTTGGTCTGCTGGGCGACACCGATCAGGATGTTGTCGAGACCGTCGCCGACATGGCTCGCCTCGATCGCCGACTTGGCCGCGTCGAGGTGCTCCTTGGTGTAGTCGTCCGCGAAGGCCGGCTGGACGAGACCGACGAAGAGAGCGGCAGCAGCGAGGCGAGAGGCGAAGGAACGGGTCATCGGAAGGCTCCGGTTGGCTGTCTCGGGCGTCGGCGGCAGGCCGACGCGGAAAGGACTTCGTGTCAGGGCTTCAGAACGTCGATGCCGTCGGCGCGGGCCACCACGGCGGCGGTCGCCATGCCGAGGAAGAGGCCGTGCTCGACGACGCCGGGAATGTCGACCAGCGCGCGCGCGAGGCTCAATGGATCGGGAATTCGGCGAAATGATGCATCGAGCAGCAGATGGCCGCCGTCGGTGACGAAATCGGTCCCGTCGGCCTTGTTGACGCGCTTGACCAGCGTGCCGGAGAGGCCGAGCCGGGCGGCCGCCTTCTCGATGGCGATGGTGGTGGCGCGCAGGCCGAAGCGGTTGACCTCGATCGGCAGCGGGAAGGCGCCGAGCATGTCGACGATCTTGGTCTCGTCGGCGATCACCACCAGACGGGCCGAGGCCGCGGCGACGATCTTCTCGCGCAGGTGGGCACCGCCGCCGCCCTTGATCAGCGACAGGCCGGGGCCGATCTCGTCGGCGCCGTCGACCGTCAGATCGAGTTCGGGCAGGTCCTCGAGGGTGGCGAGGCGAATGCCGAGCGAGCCGGCGAGCACCCGGGTGCGCTCCGACGTCGGCACGCCGACGATGTCGAGGCCGTTCGCGACCTTCTCGCCGAGCAGCTTGGTGAACTCGTCGGCGGTCGAGCCGGTGCCGATGCCGAGCCGCATGCCGGGTTCGACGAACTCCAGGGCGGCGGCGGCGGCGCGCTTCTTCATCTCGGCGCTCATGCGCGGCGTCTCTCCTCGTATCCGCGGGCGGGCCCGCGGGTTCCTCACCGACGGGCCCGGCCCGACCCGTCGCGGTTTCCATAGCGCAGCGGCGCGCGCCTCGCCAGTGCGAAGCGCCGGCGCGAGAAACCGACGCAGTCGGAATCTGCGGGGTTTCCCGCGAGCGCGACGGCGGCTAGTGTCCGCCTCCCGTTTTCGGAGACCCGAGATGACCCGACCGCTGCTCGTCCTCGACCTCGACGGAACCCTCGTCGACACCGCCGAGGATCTGATCGCGACGCTCAACCGCATCCTCGCCGACGAAGGCGTCCGGCCGATGACGCGGGCCGATGCGGGGGCGCTTCTGGGCGCCGGGGCGCGGGCGATGATCCGGCGCGGCTTCGCCATCGCCGAGGTGCCGCTGGCCGACGACAAGCTCGATCGGCTGTTTTCCCGCTTCATCCCGCTCTACGGCGAATCGATCGCCGTCCACTCCCGCCCCTTCCCGGGCATGGAGGCGGCGCTCGACCGATTCGTCGCCGCCGGCTGGGATCTCGCGGTGTGCACCAACAAGCTCGAGGGCCTGTCGCTGCAGCTCCTCGACGCGCTCGGCCTGACGCAGCGCTTCGCCGCGATCTGCGGCGGCGACACGTTCCCGGTCCGCAAGCCCGACCCGGCCCATCTCCTCGGCACGATCGCGCGGGCGGGCGGCGATCCCAAGCGTTCGGTGATGGTGGGCGATTCGGGCACCGACATCGCCACGGCGCGCGCCGCCGGCATCCCCGTCGTCGCCTTCACCTTCGGCTACACCGACAAACCGGTCGCCGAATACCACCCGGATGCGGTGCTCGACCGGTTCGACCAGCTCTTCGACGCGGTGGCGACGTTCGGGATCGCGTGAGGCGGTCGATCCGCAGAAGACCGACGATCTTCGTTCGGCGACGGTGCGCGATGCTTCGAGA
>DBMN01000339.1:0-513 GCA_002298965.1 Rhizobiales bacterium UBA697
GATCGCGCAGGGACGTCGATCCGCGCCTCTACGGGAACGACGCAAAGGTTCCCTCTCGGGTAGATGGGGCGCTCCTCGCCGTGCCGCGAACATCGTCGTCGCGCCACGCCCGTCCCGCTTGACCCCGCCGTCGCGTCCGGTCAGTTTCGTCGCCCGCGCGGGCGAATGACCCGCCGTCAGTCGGGGCACGCATCGACCATGAACGACCTCGTGATCGTCGCCGCCGCCGGCCTGCTCGGCGGTGCCATGAACGCCATCGCCGGGGGCGGCTCCTTCGTCACCCTGCCGGCGTTGGTCGCCGTCGGCGTGCCGGCGCTGCAGGCCAACGCCACCTCGACCGTCGCCCTGGTGCCTTCGGCGCTCGCCACCGCCTTCGCCTATCGCGGCGATCGGCTGGGCTTCGAGAGCGTGTCGATGAAGACGATGATCGCGGTGTCGATCGTCGGCGGCATCATCGGCGCCGTGCTGCTGACGGTGACGTCGCAGCGCTTCTTCGATGCGATCTTCCCCTTC
>DBMN01000339.1:550-3448 GCA_002298965.1 Rhizobiales bacterium UBA697
CGGTCGCCCAGTTCTTCCTCGGCGTCTACGGCGGCTATTTCGGCGGCGCCGTCGGGGTGATGATGCTGGCGACCTGGTCGGTGCTGACGACCGCCTCGATCAACACGATGCAGGCGACCCGCCACATCCTCAACGCCTCGATGAACGCCACCGCCTCGATCCTCTTCGTGGCGACCGGCCTCGTCCATTGGCACGAGATGGCGGCGCTCTTGATCGGCGCCACGGTCGGCGGCTGGGTCACCGGCCATTTCGGCCGCCGCCTCGATCCCGCCGTGGCGCGCATCGTCATCACCTGCCTCAACGCGGTGATCGTCGCCGTGGTCTTCTGGAAGCGCTTCGCCTGATCAGGGCCGCGGCCGACCGCCCAGCGCGATCGTCACGGCATATTCCTCGCCCAGCGTCTTCAGCGCATGGGCGACGCCGAGCGGCCCGCCCGCCGCCAGCGCCTCGGCGATCGGCCGGCCGACCATCACCGAGTCGGCGCCGCGCGCCAGCGCCGTCCACACGTCCGAGCCGCGGCGGATGCCGCCGTCCATCAGGACGGTCGCGCCGTCGCCGAGACGTTCGCGGATCGGCGCCACCCGATCGAGCGCGGCGGGTGCGGCGTCGAGCACCCGGCCGCCGTGGTTGGAGACGACGACGCCCACGGCCCCCGACGCCATCGCCCGCACGGCGTCGTCTGCATGCAGAATACCCTTGAGGATCACCGGGAGCCGCGTCCGCGCAGCGATCCGCTCGACGTCGACCCAGGTCGGGCGATGGGCGAGGAGCGCAGCGATTCCTTCGCCGCCGGCGGTATCGGGCGGCGACGCTCCGGCGAGATTGGCCGGCGCCAGATCCTCCGGCAGGCGGAAGCCCGCNNTGCTCGACGTTGCGGATGCCGAAGACCGGCGCGTCGACGGTGATCACCAGCGCCTCGTATCCCGCCGCCTCGGCCCGAGCGACGAGGTCGTCGGTCAGACCGCGATCCGGCTGGACATAGAGCTGGAACCACCGGCCGCCGCCGTCGTGGACGTCGGCGATGTCCTCGAGGCTCAGCGTCGAGAGCGTCGAGGCCGTGAAGATCGTGTCGACCGCCGAAGCCGCCATCGCCGTGGCGCGTTCGGCGAGCGGGTGGAAGAGCCCCTGATGGGCGATCGGCGCCACCACGACGGGGAAGGCGATCCGCCGGCCGAAGAGCACCGTCCCCGTGTCGGCGACGCGGTCGTCGAGGAGCAGGCGCGGCACGATCTCGGCGCGGGCGAAGGCCTCGCGGTTGCGCCGCGCGGCATGGCCGTCGCCGGCATGTCCCGAGAGATAGGCCCAGCGGTCGGGCGGCAGGGCGGCGTGCGCGTGCTCGGTCCAGTCGTCGAGCGCCACGACGCCTTCCGGCACCCGCCCGAAGACGTCGTCGTCAGGCGCAGCCGGAGCGGCGGGGGAGGCCGCGCCGCTCACGATTTCAACCGATAGCGGATCGGCACGACCACCTCGACCCGATCCATCAGGAAGTTCGCCGGCAACGCCGGCAGCGGTGCGGCACGATCCACCAGATCGAGTGCGGCGCGATCGAGCGTCGCCGTGCCGCCGGAGCGGTGCAGCCGCCGCGCCACCACCCGGCCGTCGCGGCCGATGGTGATCGCCACCTGCACGTCGCCCTCGTCGCCGGCGGCACGCGCCTCGCGCGGATAACTCTTGTGACGGCCGAGATGCGCCATCACCGCCTTGGTCCACGACGCCGGCGTCGGCGGTGCCTCGCGCACGCTGCCTTCGGCCGGCGCGGCGGTCACCGAGGCGGTCTGGTCCATGGCGGAGGGGGCGGCGGCGGCCTGCGAGGCGGCGCTGTCGGCGGCGCTCTCGGTGGGTTTCATCGCCTCCGTCGTCTGCTGCTCGGCGGCGTCCTCGGTACGCTCGACGGTCTTCTTCTCGGACAGGAGAAGCTCGGGATCGTCGGGCCGGGCGGTCGAGGCGTCGGTTTCCGGCAGATCGTCGGTCGACTTGGCGGAGAGCGATTCCTTCACCTCCGGCGTCGACTGCGCGGCCTCTGCCTCCGCCGCCTCGGCCTCGCTGTCGGAGCGCTCGGCGGCGGCGACCGTGTCGGCGAATTCCGCGATCATCTGTACGCCCTCGTCCTCGAAGACCTGTTCGACCCGGCCGAAGACCGCGAGGCTCGCCCCGGCCGGCGCGACGTGGAGCGCGATCGCCGCCAGCGCGCCGAGGATCAGGCGACGTCGATGGTCCGGATCGGCGAGCAGTGTCTCGCTCACGGCGTCGCCCCTCCGCTCGGCGGCACGGCCGGCGGCGCCGCGACCGAGCTGCCCTCGGTGCCGACCAGCGCCAGCTTGAGGAAGCCGGCGGCGCGCAGCATGTTCATCAGCCGCGTCACCTCGCCGTAGGGCACGGCCTTGTCGGCGCGCACGAAGATGCGCTTTCCGTGGTCGAATCCGGTCGCCCGGCCGAGTGCCAGTTCGAAGCCCTCGGCGGCGACGGTCTCCTCGCCGATCAACACCGAGAGGTCGGTCTTCATCGTCACGAAGACCGGCTTGTCGGGCCGCGGCTCGGGCTTGGCGGTGGAGACGGGGAGATCGACGGGGGCGTCGACCGTGGAGAGCGGCGCCGCCACCATGAAGATGANNACGTCGATGAAGGGCGTGACGTTGATCTCCGACATCTCGCCGAGATGATCGTCGCCGCCGGAAGGAAGGAGCCCGCCCGCCATCGCCGTCACTCCGCCGCCCGCGCCAGCGGGCACGCGGCCGCGCCGCGGTCGAGTTCGCGCGACAGGATGCGGCGCACCGCGGCCCCGGCATCGGCGACGGCGTTGCGGTGGAGGCCGACGGCGCGCACCAGCCGATTGTAGAGCACGACCGCCGGGATCGCTGCGACGAGGCCGATCGCCGTGGCGAAGAGCGCCTCGGCGAT
>DBMN01000339.1:3486-6902 GCA_002298965.1 Rhizobiales bacterium UBA697
ACCGTGCCGAACAGGCCGACGAAGGGGGCGGTCGAGCCGACCGTGCCGACGAGGCCGACGCCCGAGGAGATCCGCGCCGCGACCGCCGCCTCGATACGGGCGAGCCGCGAGGCGACGCGCTCCTCGAGCCCGGCGCGATCGACCGTCTCGCCCGAGAGCTCGATCTCGCGGGCGACCGCGTCGAGCATGGCGCGACCCGGTCCGCGGTCGGCGCCGAGTGCGGCGGCGGCATCGGCGAGACGCGGTGCGCGGGTCAGCGCCTCGATCGTCTCGGCGACATGGGCATTGGCGGCGCGCAGCTCCAGCATCTTGGCGACGAAGATGGTCCAGGAGAGGAGCGAGGCGGCGAAGAGCACGCCCATCACCGTCTTCACCACCCAGTCGGCGCCGAGGAACATGGCGAGCGGCGACAGATCGGCCGTGCCGGTCGCCGCCGAGGCGGGGCCGGCGAAGACGCCGATCAGCGCGGCTACGGCGCCGAACAGCGGCAGGCGGGGGATGAGCGTCATGGGTGCCTCCTCAGGTCTCGGCCCAGCGGCGCACGAGGTTGTGGTAGACGAAGGACAGCCTGAGCGCATGGGGATCTCCCTCGCCGTGGGTCTCGCGCAGATCCTGGATCACCTGATCGAGGTCGTAGAGCAGCGTCCGCTCGCCCTCGTCACGGACGAGGCTCTGGGTCCAGAAGAAGGAACAGACGCGCTCGCCCGCCGTCACCGGCGTCACCTCGTGCAGCGAGGTCGAAGGGTAGACGATCGCCGAGCCGGCCGGCAGCTTGGCGGCCTGCGCCCCGAACGGCGTCTCGATCGTCAGTTCGCCGCCTTCGTATTCGTCCGGCTCGGAGAAGAAGACGGTGGTCGACACGTCGGTGCGGATGCGCGTGGCGCTGCCCGGCGCGTTGCGGATGGCGTTGTCGACATGGATGCCGAAGTGCTCGCCGCCGCGATAGGCGTTGAACATCGGCGGCAGGATGCGCAGCGGCAGCGCCGCCGAGAGGAAGGTCGGCGAGCGATGCAGCGCGGCGAGCACCAGCTCGCCGATCTCGATCGCGTCGACCGAGGTCGGATCGAGCTGGCGATTGTTCTTCACGATCGCCGAGATCGGCCCGGCCGTGGTCAGTCCGTCGACCCACATCGCCTTGGCGAGGCGGTCGCGACACCACGCGACCTCGTCGGGCGTCAGCAGATCGGGAATGGTGATCAGCATCGTCTTCCATCCTGCCTGGGGCGGGGCACCGCCGCCCGTGGGTGAAGAGAGGGGATGACGGCGAGCGGGGCGGCCCGCCGTCATCCGGGGGCGCTCAATATTTGACGTTGAGCGACAGATAGGCGGCACGACCCGGCGCGATATGGGCGTATTGCGCCGCGTTCTCGTAGGGCGTCTCGTAGAGCACCGTGTCGAAGACGTTGTTGACGTTGGCCTTGAGCGTCATGTTCGGGCGGATCTTCCACTCCGCCATCAGGTCGAAGCGCCAGCCGCCCGGCACCGACCACGCCGCCTCCGCCAGCGTGCCGCCGTAGACCGCGCTCTTGTAGGTGGCGCCGCCGCCGACGGAGATGCCGTCGAAGATCTCGTACTTGGAGAGTACGTTGAAGGTCTGGTGGGCGTTGCGGCCGAGCCGCTTGCCGACGTTCGAGGCGTTCGCCGACTTGGTCACTTCCGAGTTCATGAAGACGGCACCGCCGAAGATCGACCAGCGTTCGGTGATGTTGCCGGCGACGTTGAACTCGACGCCCTGGACCGTGTAGGCGCCGGAGCTCGCCCAGCGATTGTTGACCGACTCGCGCGCGTTGTCCTTCTCGGTGCGGAACAGCGCGGCCGAGGCGAGCAGCTTCCTGTCGAAGAACTGCCACTTGGTGCCGATCTCGTAGGAGCGGTTGAGCTCCGGCGGCAGCACCGAGGTCGCCGCGTCGATGCCGCCGTAGGAGGCAGACGACACGTCGAGTTCGGCGCCGATCGGGTTCGACGACGTGCCGAAGGCGGCATAGACGTTGGCGTTCGACCAGAACTGCCAGGTGAGGCCGGCGTTCCAGTTGAGGAGCGTGTCGTGCCGCGAGATCGTGCCGTCGCGATCGACCGAGTAGTCGTCGATGCGGGCGCCGAGATCGAGCTTCCAGCGGTCGGTCAGGTCGATCGCGTCGGAGAGATAGAGGCTGCGGGTGTCGATGCCGACGACGCCCTGCCGCGTCACCGGATAGCCGATCGCCGGGACGATGCCGGAGAAGTCGACGTTGTTGACGTTGGTGTAGGAGAAGCGGTTGATGCCCTCCGTCGCGCCGGCGCAGGTCGTCGTCACGCCGGTCGAGCCGATGGTGCAGCCGACCGTGCCCATGAAGAGATGCTCGCGCGAGATCTCGGTGCCGGCGACCACGGTATGCTTCATGCCGAAGGCGTCGAAGGTCACCTTGAGATCGTTGGTCATCGCGACCGACTCGTTCTCGCGATAGGAGGTCGCGGTCGACGAGTTGCCGGCGAGCGTCGTGGCGTTGGTGGCGCCGGGCTTGGCGACGACCAGCGAATATTCCGAGGTCGCCGCGCGCAGGCGGTTGGTCCACAGCACGCTGTCGGAGATCTGCACCTCGGTCTTGGCCGAGACGATGTCCTGGCGGTTCTTCAGCCAGTCGCGGTCGGGCAGGCCGAAATAGGTGTCCCGGTTGACGCCGAATTCGGTCACCGGCTTGTTGGTGCCGGCCATGAAGGGCACGCCGTAGTCCGGCAGCTGGTCGATGTCGAGGTGATACCAGTCGATCGTCGTCTTGAACGTGTCGTTCGGCCGGATGGTCGCCGCGATCAGGCCGCCCCAGCGATCGTCGCGGCCGTATTTGCGGCCGGCGACCTCCGCCTTCTGCCACATGCCGTCGGCCCGGATGGCGAAGGCGTCGGAGATCTTCTTGTTGACGTCGATCTCGACGCGCCGGGTCTGGTCGGTGCCGACGGTCGTCGTCGCCTCGTAGTGATCGGCGAAGAAGGGCTTCTTGGTCTCGATGTTGACGGCGCCGCCGGCGGTGCCGCGGCCGGCGACGGTCGCCGAGGGACCCTTGAGGATCTCCATCTGTTCGGTGGCGAAGTTCTCGCGAACCGCCACGCCGGCGTCGCGCTGGCCGTCGACGAAGACGTCGTTGCGGGCGTCGAAGCCGCGGATGAAGATGCGGTCGCCGAAGGGGTTGCCGCCTTCGCCCGAGCCCAGCGTGATGCCGGCGGTGGTGCGCACGAGCTCGCGGAACGAGGTCGCCGCCTTGTCCTCCATCACCTCCTTGGGGATGGCGACGATGGTGCGCGGCGTCTCGGCGATCGGCCGGACCAGCTTGGAGTTGGTCGACGTGTTGATCTTCCAGGGCGCGCCCGGCTCGGCATTGGGATTGCTGCCGCCGGCGCCCGCCACCGGGGTCGGCGCGGGAGCGGCCGGCGTCGGCGCCGCC
>DBMN01000292.1 GCA_002298965.1 Rhizobiales bacterium UBA697
AGGCGACCCTGGGGTCGCCTTTTATGTTTTTGCATCTAGGGATGCTTAGAGCACCATGGCGGCAATCCAGCCGAAGATGATGAGCGGGATGTTGTAGTGGATGAAGGTGGGCACCACGCTGTCCCAGATATGGTCGTGCTGGCCGTCGGCGTTGAGGCCCGAGGTGGGGCCCAGGGTCGAGTCGGAGGCGGGAGAGCCTGCATCCCCCAGGGCGCCGGCGGTGCCGACCAGAGAGATGGTCGCCAGGGGGGAGAAGCCGAGGTGCAGGCACAGCGGTACATAGATGGTGGCGATGATGGGCACGGTGGAGAAGGAGGAGCCGATCCCCATGGTGATGAGCAGGCCCACCAGCAGCATCAGGAAGGCGGCCAGCCCCTTGTGGCCCGCCATCATGCCGGAGACGGCCTGTACCAGGCTCTCCACCCCGTGGGTCTCTTTCATCACGGCGGCGAAGCCGGCGGCGGAGATCATGATGAAGCCGATGAGGGACATCATGCGCACGCCCTGAGTGAAGGCATCCTGGCTCTCGCGGAACTTGATGACGCCGCCACAGGTGAAGATGACGAAGCCGGCCAGCGCCCCCAGCACGATGCTGTTGGTCATCAGTTGCAGCCCCAGCGCCACGGCGATGGCCAGCAGGGCGACGACGACCAGGGCGAGGCAGCCGAGGCCGACCCAGCCGAGCCATTCGGCCCGCGACCACAGATCCGAGATCAGCCGATCGACGGCGAGGCCGAGCGCCAGCGAGACGAGACCGCCGATGCCGACGACGAACACCCGTCGCCAGGGCAAGCCGCGAGCCGGCGGCAGGGCGGCTTCGGCCGGGGTGACCTCGGCGAAGGGTTCGGTGGCGGGCACGATCACCGTGCGGGTGCCGAAGCGGGTGGAGGCGCCCTCGGGGGCGACGACCACGTCGGGGGCATCGACGCGGAAGGCGCGGGGGCGACGCGGGGCCTCGCTCATGTCAGGCGATCTCCGATCAGGAACTGCAGGACCCGGTCGAGCCGGACGTGCGGCAGCGACAGGGAGAGGCCTTCGGCGGTGCGCTCCAGCCGGGGCGGGCGCAGGCGGACGAAGGCGAGGTCGGGGGCGGCGGGGGCGAAGCTCCGCGCGAGATTCCGCGGGCTGGCGGAAGTCGTTGCGCGAGAATCGGAATTCGCCGTCGCCTCATGTGCCGATTCCGCGACCTCATGTGACGATTCCGGAGGTTCGCGTGGAGAATCCGCGGCTTCACGCGCCGATTCCGGTCGTTTTTCCTCCAGTTTCGATTCCGCGGCGTCTTCAAGTTCAGATTCCGATTCGACCGCCTGGAAAAGTGATTCCGGATCTTCGGGCAAGTCGCCGGGAAAGAAGGCGAATTCGGAATTCGGGTCGAGCGCGACGCCGTCCATCTCCTCGCCCGGCAGGGGCGTGCCGAGGATGGCGGGGAGCGTCTCGCCGTCGTGTTCGACGATCGCCTCGCGGGTGGCGCGGACGGCGGCGAGCGCCACCACGTCGACCTCGGCGCCGGACATTTCGGCCCGTTCCATCGCCTCGTCGACGAGGCGGCGGAGGATCGCCTCGAGCCGGTCGTGGGAGGTGCGGTGGAGGTGGTCGGCCTTGGTGGCGGCGAAGACGATGCGGTCGATCCGCCGCGTCAGGATCGATGACAGCCACGAGGTCTTGCCGGGGCGGAAGCAGCCGAGGATGCCGGCGAGCGCCTCGCGCAGGTCGGCCACCGCCGCCGGTCCGGCGTCCAGGGCCGCCAGCGCGTCCACCAGCACGATCTGGCGATCGAGACGGGAGAAGTGGTCGCGGAAGAAGGGACGCACCACCACGTCCTTGTAGGCCTCGTAGCGGCGCTCCATCATCGCGGCGAGCGACTTGGCCGGCGCCACCGTGCCGGGAGGGACGGCGAGCGGCGCGAAGGTGAGGGCGGGGGAGCCCTCGAGATCGCCGGGCATCAGGAAGCGGCCGGGCGGCAGCGTCGAGAGCGCATGCTCGTCGGCGCGGGCGGCGCGCAGGTAGTCGGTGAAGAGGGCGGCGAGGCGCCGTGCGGTCGCCTCGTCCTCGGGGGCGAGAGGGTCGACCGCACGGGTCGCAGCCAGCCATGCGCCGGCGATCGCGGCATGACCGCCGCGCGACGAACGGGCGATGGTCTCGGCCGACCATTCCGACCACGTCTTGGTCAGCAGCGGCAGGTCGAGCAGCCATTCGCCGGGGTAGTCGACGATGTCGAGGTGGAGCCGCCCCCGGCCGAAGGCGCGGGCGAAGAGCGAGGTCGAGGCGAATTCCAGCGTCAGCCGCAGCTCGGAGATGCGGCGGGTCGACGACGGCCACAGGCGCTCGTCGACGAGACGGGCGACATGGGCCTCGACGTCGAAGCGCGGCACGGCGTCGTCGGGCTGGGGCTCGAGGTCGGCGCGCACGAGACGGCCGCGGGCGGCGGCCTCGAACAGCGGCAGGCGGCCGCCGTTGATCAGATTGTGGACGAGGGCGGTGATGAAGACCGTCTTGCCGGCACGCGAGAGGCCGGTCACGCCGAGCCGGAGCGTCGGCGTCGCCAGCCCCATGGCGAAGTCGCCGGCATTGGCGAGCGCGTTGCGGGCCTGATCGAGGAACGACAGTTCGGGCAGGGTCGTGGGCGACATGCGGGCGGGGCTCCCTCCGGGTCACCCCCCATGTAGGCATCCCGCGCGCCCGGCGCAAAGGGCGCATCGGGCGAAGCGTCGCGGACGAGGCCTCAGTCGGCCTCTTCCTCCTCGACGGCGGCGGCGATCTCCTCGACGAGGTCGATGGTGCGCGGCCGCAGGAAGGCGACCAGCCGGCCGCTCTTCGGCTCGACGTCGACCCAGCGCACGGCGGGGAAGTCGACGACGGCGACGCCGCAGGTCGGGAACTTGGTCTCGAGATCCTCGAGCAGGGTCGGGTGGCCGGTACCGATCAGGGCGAAGGCGGTCTGGGTCAGGCCGGGCTCGTGGCCGATCACCATCAGCGTGGCGGCGGTGCCGCCGTGGCCGCGGATGGCGTCGATCGTCTCGTCCTCGCCGGCGAGATAGAGGTCGTGGGCGAGGCGGATCTCGCAGTCGGCGGCGAAGTGGGGCATCAGCGGCGCCAGCGTCTGGCGCGAGCGCAGCGCGGAGGAGGCGAGGATGCGTCCCGGCACCAGACCGAGCTTGGCGAGATGGCGTCCCATCCGCGGCGCGTCCTTCTCGCCGCGATCGGAGATCGGGCGCTCGAAGTCGTCGATGGTCTCGTCTCGCTCCGATTTCGCGTGACGCATCAACAGGAGGCGGGGCATGCAGGGTCTCGACGCTGTTTCGACGGTCGGGAATTAACACGAGGCCATGCATGTTACCATGACAGCCATGTGACGGTCGTGACATCTCAGCGGAACGGTTACCGACATCGCGGGCTTTCCCGACTTGCGCCGTGGCGGCGATCCGGTCATTTCAGGGCGCAGGAGGTTTCCCGATGCCGATCTACGCCTACGAGTGCCGCGCCTGCGGCAAAGAGTTCCAGACGCTGGTGCGCGGCGGCGAGACGCCGGAATGCCCGGCCTGCGGCGGCGTGGAACTCGAGCGGCAGCTGTCGCTGGTCGCCTCCACGCTGAAGAGCGGCGACGCCGAGCCGATGGCGGCCTGCGGCGTGCCGATGGGCGCCTGCGGTGCATCCGCCTGCGGCTGTCCGGCGCTGGCGGACTGAGGGGCGGGTTCGGGCGACGCGACGGAAGCGGCGATCGGTCGCGCCGTTCAGTCGTCCCCTTCGCGCCCCGCCGGATCGGGGCGCCATTCGAGCAGGTCGCCGGGCTGGCAGTCGAGCTCGCGACAGATCGCTTCGAGCGTCTCGAAGCGGATGCCCTTCACCTTGCCGGACTTGAGCAACGAGACGTTCGGCTCGGTGATGCCGATGCGGGCGGCGAGATCGCGCGAGCGCATCTTGCGGCGGGCGAGCATGACGTCGAGGTTGACGACGATCGGCATGGGGCTCCTCAGACGATGGCCGCGTGATCTTCGGCGATCTCGGCGGCGACCCTGAACACCTGGGCGAGGGCGAGAAGCCCGCCGAGGAACATCAGATTCAAGAGATCGCCGGGCTGGAAGAAGATCGCCATGTAGCGCGATCCGGGCGGCATGTGCAGTGTCGAGACGATAACCACCAGTGGACGGCTCAGAAATTCCGCGACCATCGCCGCGATGCCGGCGACCGCCGTGCAGCGCAGCCGCGTCGTCGCCGCGAGCGTGAAGACGTCGCCGGCGAGGAAGCCGGAGAAGAGGCGCCACAGGTGATAGCAGGCGGCCGACAGCAGGGCCCAGCCCGGAAGCTGCAGCGCGAAGGCGGCGAGCCGCCCGGTCGGCGGGATCTCGGTGATGGCGGCGCGGGCCCAGTAGGAGACCGAGGTGGTGGCCTCGACCGGGTTCGACCAGTGCATCGCGAGCAGGATGAACACCCACAGCGCATAGATCGGTGCGGCGAGGCGGAGGACATGGCAGAGCCGGCCGATACGGGCCCGCAGGGCGGCGACGGCAGGGGTGACGGCGGTGTCGATCATGACGGTCTCCCGAGTGATGGGATCATTTGACACGTGATTTTTTTAATGTCAAACGATAAAAACTTTTCGTCCTGGAGGTTGCCATGTCGTCCGTTTGCCGTCTCGTCCTCGTGTTCGCCACCGTCGTCGCCCTGGCGGCCGCGGCGGCGCTGTCGGGCTGTTCCCATGTGCCGGTCGGCACGATCTGGGCGCTCAGATCGTTCGACCCGGCGACCACCGACCTGGCGCGGCTCAGGGCAGCGGTGGCGATGCCGGCCGACGCGATGCCGAGCCGGGGCGGGGCGAAGCTGGTGTTGAAGCAGGCGCGGCGCGACGGGTCGGAGGCCGAGGCGCTGGAAGTCGTGCTGGAGGAGGTGCCGCTCGCGGGAGAGGCGGGGGCAGAGGCGATCCGGGCGAAGCCCGGGCAGGTGGCGCGGGCCTTCCGTGTGCCGATCGCCGATCTGCCGCGGCTCGCCGAGGCGCGGGCGAGGGCGCGCGAGCGCTCGGCCAAGGAGCCGGGTGCCTTCGTCGGCACGCTGGCGGTCGGCGTCGACGGCTGCCGCGCGCCGGATGCGCCGGTGCCGACGGTGTTCCGCGTCTCGACCTGGATGAAGACCGCCGACACGCCGGCCTATCTGACGGTGCTCGACGACGTCGACCTCGTCGCCATGATCGGCCGCGAGAAGTTCGCGGCCGAGGCGAAGGTGTGCGATGCCAAGGACGCCCCGCGCGCCGCCGCGCCGTGACGCCTCAGCGTCCTTCGCGGCGCGACAGGAACGCCAGCCGCTCGAAGAGATGGACGTCCTGCTCGTTCTTGAGCAGGGCGCCGGCGAGCGGCGGGATGGTCTTCTTCGGGTCGGACTGACGCAGCACCTCGTCGTCGACGTCCTCGTTGAGGAGCAGCTTGATCCAGTCGAGCAGTTCCGAGGTCGAGGGCTTCTTCTTCAGCCCCGGCACGTCGCGGACCTGGAAGAAGATGCGCAGCGCCTCCTCGAGCAGGCGCTTCTTGAGGCCGGGGAAGTGGACCTCGACGATCTCGGCCATGGTCTCGGGATCGGGGAAGCGGATGTAGTGAAAGAAGCAGCGACGCAGGAAGGCGTCGGGCAGCTCCTTCTCGTTGTTGGAGGTGACGATGACGACGGGACGGCGCACGGCGCGCACGGTCTCGCCGGTCTCGTAGACGTGGAACTCCATCCGGTCGATCTCGAGCAGCAGATCGTTGGGGAACTCGATGTCGGCCTTGTCGATCTCGTCGATCAGCAGCACCGGCCGGGTCTCGGCGGTGAAGGCCTCCCACAGCTTGCCGCGCTTGATGTAGTTGCGGATGTCCTTGACCCGCTCGTCGCCGATCTGGCCGTCGCGCAGGCGCGACACGGCGTCGTATTCGTAGAGGCCCTGCTGCGCCTTGGTGGTCGACTTCACGTGCCATTCGATCAGCGGCATGCCGAGCGCGGTCGCGACCTCGTGGGCCAGCACCGTCTTGCCGGTGCCGGGCTCGCCCTTGACCAGCAGCGGGCGCTCCAGCGTGATCGCGGCGTTGACGGCGACGCGCAGATCCTCGGTCGCGACGTAGTCGGTGGTTCCGGTGAAGCGCATGCGGTCTCCTCGTAGGTCGTTCGGCCGGATCGTCGATCACCCGGAATCTTCCGCCGGGTTCGGCAAAAGATTCCGCCCGCCCGGTCGAAGCTGCCCGGCGAGGACGGCAGAATAGCGGGGCCTGCATCGAAAAGGCCAGCGAAATCAGCGTGATCGAATTGGCACGCGGCTTGCGAACACGTTTCCGAACGAGCCCGACGGCTCAGGTATCGATCGTGGGAGTGAACCATGGGTGTCTATGACGCAATGAGCAACGCGGTGGTCGGCCTCCAGGCCCAGGCCTATGCGCTGCAGAACATTTCCGGCAACATCGCGAACTCGTCGACGACCGGTTACAAGTCCGTCGAGACCGCCTTCCAGGATCTCCTGACCTCGTCGGGCACCACCTCGACGTCGCAGAACTCGGCCGCTGTGCAGGCCTCGTCGGTCCTCACCAACACGGTGCAGGGCAACATCGCGGCGACGTCGGTCTCCACCAACATGGCGATCTCGGGCGACGGCTATTTCCAGGTCCAGTCGAAGGTCGGTGAAGTCGACGGCACGGTGCTGCTCTCCGGCACCAACTACTACACCCGCCAGGGCGACTTCACGATGAACGCCGACGGCTACATGACCAACACGTCGGGCTTCTTCCTGACCGGTCTGCCGATCGATCCCACCACCGGCAATCCCTCCGGCTCGACCGCCGAGCCGATCAAGATCGACACCGGCATCATTCCGGCCAAGGCCACGAGCTCGATCGCCTACGAGGCGAACCTGCCGTCGGCCTCGTCGGTCGCGTCGCTCGCCTCCACCGACCTGAACTCGCCGTCGACGGTCGCCGGCTACATCACCGCGTCGGACAACTCGACCTTCCTCACCAAGTCGCTCGCGGGCGGCTCGGTGACGGCCTACGACGCGCAGGGCAACGAGGTGACGCTCAACCTGCGTTGGGCCAAGACCGCCACCGACACGACGACCGGCGCCAACACCTGGAGCCTCTATTACCAGAGCGACTCCGCCGCGACCGGCACCGATCCGGAGTGGACCAACGTCGGTACCTCCTTCACCTTCAACTCGAGCGGCGCCCGCACGTCGCCGGCCGCCGACTCCATCTCGCTCTCCGGCGTCACGGTGAACGGCACCGCGCTGTCGACGATGTCGTTCAACTACGGCTCGAATCTGACCCAGTACAATTCGGGCACGACCGTCACCCAGACCGACATCACCCAGAACGGCTACAAGGCCGGCACCTACACCGGCCTGACGATCAACTCCGAAGGCATGATCACCGCGTCCTATTCGAACGGCAAGACGGTCGATCTCTACAAGGTCGGCATCTACTCGTTCGACGGCGACAGCGAGCTGCTGGCGATCTCGGGCAACGCCTACCAGCAGACCAAGGGGTCGGGCTCGCCCTATCTCTCCAGCGCCGCCAAGATCTCCGGTTCCGCGCTCGAGGCTTCGAACGTCGACATCACCGACCAGTTCTCGAAGATGATCGTCACCCAGCAGGCCTATTCGGCCAACTCGAAGGTGATCTCGACCGCCAACAGCATGATGAAGGACGTGCTGGACATCATCCGCTGAGGATGAGTCCGGTACGGCATCGGGCAGGACCGTCGCAGGAGTAGTGTCATGGGTCTCACCACGGCGGTCGGCATCACGGCGAGCGGCCTCAAGGTCACGCAGTCGGCGTCGGCTCTGGTCTCGGCCAACATCGCCGGTGCCTCGACCGACGGCTACACCTCGAAGCGCACGACCACGCAGGCGATCTACGCCGCGACGGGGCTCGTGGGCTTCGAGACGACGGTGTCGCGGGCCTTCGACCAGGAGGTCTTCGACCAGCTCGCGACCTCGACCTCGACGGCCTCCTACCTCGACAGCAAGAACGGCTATCTCGAGCAGATCAACGAGCTGATCGGCTCGACCGAGAACGGCGCTGTGCTGCCCACCGTGCTGTCGACGCTGACCACCGATCTGCAGACGCTCGCCGCGCAGCCCAACAGCGCGGCGGCGCAGATCCAGGTCGCCAACTCGGCCGGCATCGTCGCCCAGACCCTCAACTCGCTGTCCACGACCGTCTCCGACCTGCAGCAGTCGGTGAACGAGGCGATCGGCGAGGGTGTCGACCAGATCAACACCCTCACCAAGCAGATCTCTGACCTCAACGACAAGATCCAGCTGTCCAGCGGCACCGGCGCCGACGCGACCGGCCTGATGGACGCGCGCGACCAGGCGGTGCTGAAGCTCGCCACCTATGTCGACGTCTCGGTCAAGCAGCAGTCGGACGGCACCGTCCGGGTGTCGACCGGCTCGGGCCTGACGCTGGTCGACAACACCAAGGCGACCCAGCTGCTGCTCGACAACGACGGCAAGCTGCGGATCGACGACGGCTCTTCCAACGGCGTCGAAGTCCTGTCTTCGGGCCTCGTCGGCTCGGGCTCGATGGCCGGCCTGTTCGAGGTGCGCGACACCATCCTGCCGCAGGTCCAGAACCAGCTCGACCAGATCGCCGCGGGGCTCGCCACCGCCTTCTCCGACACCACGACCGCCGGCACCGCCGTCACCTCCGGCTCGGGCGCCGGCTTCGACGTGAACCTCGCCGACCTCGAGGCCGGCAACAAGGTCACGGTGAAGTGGACCGACACGGCGACCGGCGACACCCACACCGTGTCGCTGATCAAGGGCAACTCGTCGTCGGTCACGTCGCTCGGCGACGACGCCACGCTCGATCCGAACGACGAGGTGGTCGGCATCGACTTCTCCGGCGGCATGGCGTCGGTCGTCTCGCAGATCCAGGCGGCGCTCGGCTCGCACGTCGTCGTCTCCAACCCGTCGGGCTCGACGCTCCGCATCGTCGACGACGGCACCTCGGCGGCGACGGTCGGTTCGGTCTCCAAGACCGTCTCGGCGACCTCCGAACAGAACGGAACGAAGGCGCTGCCGCTCTTCACCGACGGAACCGGCTACTACACCGGGTCCTTCGACGGCGGTTCGCAGATGAGCGGCTTCGCCTCGCGCATCCGCATCAACGCCGACGTCGCGAGCGATCCCTCGCTGCTCGTCGAATATTCCTCGACCACCGAGACGGGCGACGCCGCGCGGCCGAACGCGCTCTATTCGGCGCTGGTCGACACCAAGTCGTCGACCGTGCTCGGCAACGGCACCAAGGCGAGCTCGTCGACGGTCGCCGGCTTCGCCAACTCGATGGTCTCCTATTGGGCCGGCCAGTCGGAGACGCAGCAGACGCTGGTCGACAACCAGTCGATCATCCAGTCGAACCTGCGGACCCGCATGAGCAACACCTCGGCGGTCGACACCGACACCGAACTGACCAAGCTCATCCAGCTCCAGTCCTATTATTCCGCCAATGCCCAGGTGCTGTCGACGCTGCGCGACATGCTCGACACCCTGGTCAACGCGATCTGATCGAGGCCACCCCGATGGACGTCAAGGCCTTCTCCTACACCGGTCTCAACGGCTCGCTCGCCTCGCGGCTGACCTCCCAGCGCGCGCGGCTCTCCGACCTCACGACCCAGGAGACCACCGGTCTCAAGTCGACGACCTACGAAGGCATCGACAACCGCACGCTGACGCTGTCCTGCCAGTCGAAGATCAAGCAGATCGAGGGCTACCAGTCGACGATCTCGGCGATCGACACGCGGCTGCAGGTGATCGGCAACTCGATCGACTCGATGAACGACCTGTCGCACACGCTGTCGAGCAATCTGGGCACCAACGGCTACCAGTTGACCTCGTCCGGCCGGACGTCGGAACAGATCGCCGCCTCGAATGCGCTCGAGGCCTATGTCTCGACGCTCAACACCGAGGTCGACGGCGTCTATCTCTTCGCCGGCAAGTCGAGCGACAGCTCGCCGGTCGTCGACATGAACACGATGATCGAGGGCGACGGAACCCGCGCCGGCTATCGTCAGGTGATGGAAGAGCGCCAGCAGGCCGACCTCGGGTCGGACGGGCTCGGCCGCCTCGACCTGACGTCGTCGGGCACCACCGTGACGCTGGCCGAGGACGGCTCGCATCCCTTCGGCATGAAGCTGTCGGCCGCCTCTTCGACGCTGTCGGGCGCGACCGTGACCGGCCCCTCCGGTACGCCGTCGACGATGTCGGTCGACTTCACGGCGCAGCCGACCTCCGGGCAGAAGCTCGAGCTGACCGTGACCCAGCCGGACGGCACCAAGACGTCGATCACCCTGACCGCGGGCGACACGACCGACACCACCAAGGGCACCTTCGCGATCGGCGCGACGGCGGCCGACACGGCGGCGAACTTCCAGTCGGTGTTGCAGGCCCGGCTCGAGGCGGTGGCGGCGTCCGACACCAAGGCGGCGTCGGCCTCGGTGGCCGCCGACAACTTCTTCGACACCGCCGGCGGGGCCTCGCCGATGCGGGTTTCCGGCACCTCGCCGTTCTACAACGCGACCTCGCTCACCGCCGGCACATCGGCCGACACCGTGACCTGGTATCGCGGCACCAACAATTCCGATACGCCGCGGCTCGATGCCGAGGCGCGGGTCGGCGAGGGCCTGACCGTGAACTACGGCGTGCGCGCCAACGAGGACGCCTTCACTTCGCAGATCAAGCAGCTGGCCGTCGTCTCGACGATGGACGTCTCCGACGGCGACGACACCGCCAAGGCGCTGTGGGCCTCGGTGGTCTCGCGCACCAAGGGCACGCTCGCCGCCACCACCGGCAACGACACGCTGCAGTCGGTCGCCGCCGAGATCGCCGGCGCGCGCAAGACCGCGTCCTCGGCGGACGAGCGCATGACGATCGCGGCGAACACCTATCAGGACACGATCGACAAGTCGCTGTCGGTCGACGACACCCAGTTGGCGGTCGAGATCACGACGCTGAACACCCAGATCGAGGCGAGCTACAAGGCCTCCTCGATCCTCTACAAGCTGTCGCTCACCAACTACCTCTGACGCGCATTCCCCGGATCGGCGGGGCAGGGCAGGGCGGGAGACGATCCCGCCCTGTTTCCTTTTGCGCCGGAGTGGCGTCCAATGCCGCGTGAACACGGGGGATTCGACGATGAAGGTGCTGATCGCCACACCGGTCTACGGCGACACGATTTCGACCGGCTGCCACCTGTCGATCATCGAGACGATCGGCTTCTTCGCGCGCGAGTTCCCGCACATCGAGTTCGTCAGCCAGGTGCTCTCGACGTCGTTCTTCCCGCACGCTCGCAACGCCCTGGTGTCGAACTTCGTCAACGACGCGAGCTTCACCCACATCCTCTTCGTCGACAGCGACATGGGCTTCACGCCCGAGCTGGTCGCCAAGATGCTGGCCTTCGGCAAGCCGGTGGTCGGCGCGATCTATCCGGAGAAGTCGCGCAGCTTCGATGCGTTCCGCCGTCTCCTCCAGGAGGACGGCAACACGATGCGGGCGCAGCTCGGTTCGGTCGAATACGTCTATGGCGGCGATGCGATCGTCACCAACCGGACGCGCGACGGTCGCGAGGAGATCGAGGTGGTCGACGGTTTCGTCCGGGTGAACCGGGCCGGCACCGGCATCCTGCTGATCTCGCGCGAGGCGATCGACAGGATCCGCGAGACCTATCCCGAACTGTGGACGGCCGAGCCGTCGGAGTGGGTCAAGACCACCGGACACCGCGGCGGCGGGCTGTTGCAGTGTTTCGCCGTGATTCCGAGCGCCGACGGCGTCGAGATCGGCGCGGACATCGCCTTCTCGCGACGCTGGGTCGAGGGCTGCGGCGGCGAGATCTGGTCCTGCGTCGACGAGGCGATCATCCGCACCGGCTCGGAGAACTACGTCGGCCAGTTCCTGGCGCATCTGCGCGCCACGGAGACGCAGGATCGTCGCGTGGTGGAGCGCAAGTCTGCGCCGCAGGGCTGACGGAGGCGGTGCGATGAAGATTCTCGTCGGCACGCCGGCCTACGGCGATCGCGTGATGACCGGCTATCACGCCTCGGTCACCGATCTGGTTCTGGCCTTCGCCCGGGCGGCACCCGACATCGAGTTCGTCCACAAGGTGATCGACGTGCCCGTGCTGGCGACGGCGCGCAACATCATGGCGTCGATGGTGCTGAACGATCCGAGCTTCACGCATCTGCTGTTCATCGACGCCGACATGGGCTTCTCGCCGACGCTGATCGCGCGGATGCTGGCCTTCCGCAAGCCGTTCATCGGCTCGATCTATCCGTCCAAGACCGACAGTTTCGAAGCCTTCATGGAACTGGCGAAGACGCATCCGGAGGCGAGCACGCTGCAGCTGCGCCTGGCGGCGTCGCGCTACATCTGCGGCGGCGAGGCGATCCTGCGCAACATCGTCGGCGGCGGGCACGGGCTCGAGGTGATCGACGGCTTCGTGCGGGTGAAGGCTTCGGGCACCGGCATCATGCTGATCGAGCGCGGCGTCTTCGAACGTCTGCGCGACAATCTGCCCGACATGTGGATCGCCGAACCGGGCGAGGCGGTGCGCCGCTGGGGGCTCGAGCAGGGCGGACTGTTCCGCGGCTTCGACACGATCGTCAATCCCGACGGCTACCACGTCGGCGAGGACATCGCCTTCTGCCTGCGCTGGGTGCTCGACGGCGGCGAGATCTGGGCGGCGATCGACGAGGCGATCGTGCATTCCGGCATCGGCTACTATCGGGGCCATGCCCTGACGGCCCTGAAGACCGAGAAGCGCCGGGTGCGCGAGGTTCGGCGCCATTCCAAGGGGGCGAAGGACCCCTGGTTCCGGAGAGTGCTCGCCGAGCGGACGTGATCGACGACGCGACAAAAGAAAACGGCGGCGAACCGAGGTTCGCCGCCGCTTCGCGTTCGTCCGAGAGCCGTTCGATCAGAACAGCTGCAGGATGCTCTGGTCGGCCTGGTTGGCCAGCGACAGGGCCTTGGTCGACAGGCTCTGACGGGTCTGCAGGGCGAGAAGGTTCGCCGATTCGGCGTTGGTGTCGGCCGCCACCAGCTGGTCGGCACCGGAGGTCAGGGTCGAGACCATGTTNNTTCGAGGCCTGGGTGCGCAGCGAAGTCAGCGCCGCGTTCAGGCTGTCGAGGACCGAGTCGACCTGCTTGTTGGTCTGGAAGTCGCCCTGGTCGAGCTGTTCCAGGCCGAGGCCGGACGAGTTGAACACCGTGCCCGAGATGGTCATCGACGACTGATCCTTGCCGGTCTTCTCGTTGAAGATCGTGGTCAGGTCGTTGCCCTGCAG
>DBMN01000120.1:0-3747 GCA_002298965.1 Rhizobiales bacterium UBA697
GCGCCGGCGACGTCGAGCCGGTCGCGCCAGGCGCGGCCGGATGCGGACGTCGTCACGCCGAGCACGGCGCGCGCGTCGTCTTCCTCGGCAAACCCGGTCAGTCGCATGGCTCGTGCCCCGCGGAGAATCGGTGTCGCCCGCGATCCTGCCGCGAGACCGCACCGCGGCAGAGCCCGCGGCACGCCCGGCGGCGGGACCCGGTCACACCTCGAACTTGTCGGAGTGCATGTGCCGCGCCCGGATCCAGCGCACGGTGCCGGAAGACGAGCGCATCACCACCGTGTGGGTGGTGATCTGGCCGCGGCCGAACTTCACCCCGTTGAGGAAGTTGCCGTCGGTGATGCCGGTCGCGGCGAAGAGCACGTCGCCCCGCACCATCTCCTCGAGCCCGTAGACCTTGTGCGGGTCGGTGATGCCGAGTTCGCGGGCCCGCGCCACCTTGTCGGGGCGATCGAGCATCAGCCGGCCTTCCATCTGCCCGCCGATGCAGCGCAGCGCCGCCGCCGCCAGCACGCCCTCGGGCGCGCCGCCGATGCCGAGATGGATGTCGATGCCGGTCTCGTCCGGTTCGGTCGTGTGGATGACCGAAGCGACGTCGCCGTCGCCGATCAGCCGGATCGAGGCGCCGACCGCACGCACCTCCTCGATCAGACGCGCGTGGCGCGGCCGGTCGAGGATGCAGGCGGTGATCTCCGAGATCGGCACGCCCTTGGCTTCGGCGAGGCGCCGGATGTTCTCGGTCGGCGTGCGATCGAGGCCGACGAGGCCGGCCGGATAGCCCGGACCGATGGCGATCTTGTCCATGTAGACGTCCGGCGCCTTGAGCAGGCTGCCGGCCTCGGCCACGGCGACGACCGAGATCGAATTCGGCAGGTTCTTGGCGCAGATCGTCGTGCCTTCGAGCGGCACCACGGCGATGTCGACCGCCGGGCCCTTGCCCGTGCCGACCGTCTCGCCGATCCACAGCTCCTCGACCTCGCCGCGCTCGCCCTCGCCGATGACGACCGTGCCTTCGATCGGCAGCCGGTTGAGCTCGCGTCGCATGGCGGCGACCGCTACCTTGTCGGCGGCGATCTCGTCGCCGCGTCCGCGCAGGCGGGCGGCGGCGACGGCGGTGCGCTCGGTGGTGCGCGCCAGTTCCAAGGTCAGGATCCGATCGAGCGCCACGGCCTCGTCGGGCCTCTGCGCCTTCGTCTTGGCCGACGGCATCGGCTGTCTCCCCTGTTCCCGCCTCGGCGGGCGTCGAGCCCCGTTCAGAAGGTCTCGATACGAATGAAGCGCGGCGTCGAGGCGACGTGTCCGTCCCGCTCGATGTCGGAAAGGGCCGCGCGAATGGCGCTCTCGGTGGTCCGGTAGGTCAGCATGATCACCGGCTGCGGCTCGTTCGGCGCGACCGCGTCGGGCGCGTCGGCGGAGGGCCGGCGGGCGCGCTGGACGATCGATTCGAGGCTGATGCCGCGCTCGGCCATCCGCGTCGCGATTGCCGCGAAGGCGCCGGGACGGTCGTGGACCTCGAGGCGGACGTAGTAGCCGCCGGAATGGCCCGAGCCGTTCGACGACAGATACGGCGCCATGTGCTCGGACGGCTTGCCCATGGTCGACAGCGCCGTGCCGCGGGCGATGTCGGCGATGTCGGAGACGACCGACGAGGCGGTGGCGTCGCCGCCCGCACCCGGGCCGACCAGCATCAGCTTGCCGACGTAGTCCGCCTCGACCGCGACGGCGTTGAGCACGCCGTCGATGCGGGCGATGGCCGAGGACTTCGGCACCATGGTCGGATGGACCCGCTGCTCGATGCCGCCGCCGGCCGCGCGCTCGGCGATGCCGAGCAGCTTGATCTTGTAGCCGAGCTCGTCGGCCTTCTCGATGTCGTCGAGGGTGATCGCCTCGATGCCCTCGATGGCGACCCGATCGGCGTCGATCTGGGTGCCGAAGGCGAGCGAGGTGAGCAGCGCCAGCTTGTGGGCGGTGTCGAAACCGCCGACGTCGAAGGTCGGATCGGCTTCGGCATAGCCGAGCCGCTGGGCTTCCTTGACGCAGACGTCGAAGGTCAGCCGTTCCGCCTGCATCCGCGTCAGGATGTAGTTGCAGGTGCCGTTGAGGATGCCGAAGACCCGATCGACGCGGTTGCCGGCGAGGCTCTCGCGCAGCGTCTTGATGATCGGGATGCCACCGGCGACCGCCGCCTCGAAGTTGAGGCTGACGCCCTTCTCCTCGGCCAGACGGGCGAGTTCGACGCCGTGCTTGGCGAGCAGCGCCTTGTTGGCGGTGACGACGTGCTTGCCGGAGGCGAGCGCCGCGCGCACCGAGGCCTCGGCGACGCCGCCGGCGCCGCCCATCAGCTCGACGAAGACGTCGATGTCGGGGCTCTCGGCGAGCTTCACCGGGTCCTGGAACCAGTTCATGCCCGAGAGGTCGACGCCGCGATCCTTGGTGCGGTCACGGGCGCAGACGGCGCGCACCGTGATCTTGCGACCGCAGCGCTGCGACAGGTCGGCCGCGTGTTTCTGCAGCACGCCGACCACGGAGGCACCGACGACGCCGAGACCGGCGATGCCGAGACGGAGAGAGGATTGCATGTTCGGCTTCCATCGAGGGGCCGGGGGCGGTCGGCGACCGCCACCCGGGTCGAGATCGTAAGAGCGCGGTCGATCAGCCGTTCGCGCTCAGCGGGATGACGTTGTGCAGCGTCTGGTCGGCCGTCTCGAAGAAGCGGCGGACGTTGCGCGCCGCCTGACGCAGGCGCTGCTCGTTCTCCACCAGCGCGACGCGGACGTACTCGTCGCCCTGCTCGCCGAAGCCGATGCCCGGCGCCACCGCCACGTCGGCCTTCTCGATCAGGAGCTTGGAGAACTCCACCGAGCCGAGGTGACGGAACTTCTCCGGGATCTTGGCCCAGGCGAACATCGACGCCTTGGGGGCCGGGATCGGGAAGCCGGCGGCGTTGAAGGCCTCGACCATCACGTCGCGGCGCTTCTTGTAGACTTCGCGGATCTCGGCGATGCACTCGTCGCCGGAGTTCAGCGCATGGCTCGCCGCCACCTGGATCGGCGTGTAGGCGCCGTAGTCGAGGTAGGACTTGACCCGCGTCAGCGCGCCGATCAGGCGCTCGTTGCCGACCGCGAAGCCCATGCGCCAGCCCGGCATCGAGAAGGACTTCGACATGGAGGTGAACTCCACCGCCACGTCCATGGCGCCCGGCACCTGCAGCACCGAGGGCGGCGGCACGTCGTCGAAGTAGATCTCGGAATAGGCGAGATCCGACAGCACGAAGAGCTCGTGCTTCTTGGCGAAGGCGACGACGTCCTTGTAGAAGTCGAGGTCGGCCGTGACCGCCGTCGGGTTCGACGGGTAGCACAGGATGACGGCGATCGGCTTCGGGATCGAGTGGGCGACCGCCCGCTCCATCGCCCGGAAGAACTCCGGCCCCGGCTCGATCGGGATCGAGCGGATGACGCCGCCGACCATCAGGAAGCCGAAGGCGTGGATCGGATAGGACGGGTTCGGGCACAGAACCACGTCGCCCGGCGCCGTGATCGCCTGCGCCATGTTGGCGAAGCCTTCCTTCGAGCCCAGCGTCGCGACGATCTGGGTGTCGGGATTGAGCTTCACGCCGAAGCGGCGCTCGTAGTAGTGCGCCTGGGCGCGCCGCAGACCGGGGATGCCCTTCGAGGTCGAATAGCGGTTGGTGCGCGGCTTGCCGATCGTCTCGATCAGCTTCTCCTCGATGAAGCGCGGGGTCGGCAG
>DBMN01000120.1:3755-7785 GCA_002298965.1 Rhizobiales bacterium UBA697
AGACGGTTGACCTGTTCGAAGACGTAAACCGGCAGTCGCCGGATCTTGTGAAACTCGTCCATCGGTCCTGACCTTCTCGTCGGCGTCGTCGCGTCGCCCATGTCTTCGGCGCGCGGACGACGAAGTCACGTCGTCACGTCCGTCCGTGCCGATCAGCTCGCGCGAGGCCTCCTGCCCCGACGAACCGGCACGATTCGCGGCGCCCCGACCGGGCAACCTGCCCGGCGAGGGGATCGCCTTTTAACAGATGTCGATGAACTTGGCACCCGCCGATGTCGCCTCTCCCCGCACGAAGGGCACCATCCCTTCGTGGCGTTCGAGCGTCATTCGGGCACGGCGCCGGATTCGATCAGCTTCTCGGCGTCGGTCTTCGAGCGACGGCCGAGATCCTTGAGCTCGCCGATCACCGAGGACGGCGCCGAGGCGTCGGCACCGGCACGCTGACGCGCGCCGAGCGCCAGGAGCTCGGCCTCGAGCTTGTCCTGGTCGGCGGCGGTGCGCACCGGCGTGCCGAGACGGCGCGCGGTGTCGACGTTGATGTTGGGATAGCCGTCCTGACCGGTCGCGCCGGCGACGCCGACGACGGTGTTGCCGGGTACGTGGACGAGCGCCGGCGCGCCGCCGGGCACCTGCTGCACGGCGGCCGGATCGGCCGCGGCCGCGCGGGTCGCCGGTGCGGGCACCGAAGACGAGCCGACGACGTAGTCGCCGGAGGAGCAGCCTGCGACGAGCCCGGCGATCAGCGATGCGCCGAGCGCGACGATCGGCACTCGTCTTTGTGCTATGAGATTCTGCGTTGCCCGTTTCGTCACGACCTGCGAGCATCCCGTTCAGACAAGGGTTCCATGCAATCATACTCGTTCGGCGACATATGTCACCAGAACCAGAGGTCGCAGAAGACCCGACGTGGTGAACAATGGGTTCCGACGGCCCGGCCACGGAAAGAAGCAGACCGACCGTCGGAAGGGAAGAGAGACGTTCATGGCCGAAAACGAGCAGAATCCGCTTCTGCGCTATTTCGTGAACAACCCGGACGCCTTCGCCACCAACATCGCCCGCGCGATCGAACAGGCCGGGCGCGCCGCCGCCGCCTATATCGAGCCGCGCGAGCAGGGCAAGCTGAAGTCCGACCTCGCCGAGGAGCTGGCGATCGTCACCAAGACGCTCGCCCATGTCGGCGAATGGTGGCTGGCCGATCCCGCCCGCACCATCGAGGCCCAGACCCGTCTGGTCGGCGGCTGGATGAACCTGTGGTCGGCGACGCTGCGCCGCATGTCGGGCGACAATCCCGAGCCGGTCGCCGCCCCCGACCCCAAGGACAAGCGCTTCGCCGATCCGGAGTGGCAGGAGAACGCCTTCTTCGACTTCCTGAAGCAGTTCTACCTGATCACCTCGCGCTGGGCCGAGGACCTCGTCCAGCAGGCCGAGCTCGACGAGCGCACCCGCACCAAGGCCGAGTTCTGGATGCGCCAGATCACGGCGGCGCTGGCGCCCACGAACTTCCTCGTCACCAACCCCGAGCTGTTGCGCGAGACGCTGTCCTCGAACGGCGAGAATCTCGTGCGCGGCATGCGGATGTTCGCCGAGGACATCGTCGCCGGCGGCGGTGATCTGAAGATCCGCCAGTCCGATCCGAGCCGCTTCAAGGTCGGCGAGAACCTCGCCATGACCCCCGGCAAGGTGATCTGGCAGAACGACGTCTGCCAGCTGATCCAGTACACGCCGACCACCGAGACGGTGCGCAAGCGCCCGCTGCTGATCGTGCCGCCGTGGATCAACAAGTTCTACATTCTCGATCTCAATCCCGAGAAGAGCTTCATCCGCTGGGCGGTGGCGCAAGGGTTCACGGTCTTCGTCGTGTCCTGGGTCAACCCGGACGAGCATCAGGCCAAGAAGTCCTTCGAACACTACATGAAGGAAGGCATTCTCGAGAGCATCGACGTCATCGAGAAGGCGACCGGCGAGCGCGAGGTCGACACCATCGGCTACTGCGTCGGCGGCACGCTGCTGTCGGTGACGCTGGCCTGGTGCGCGGCGACCGGCGACGACCGGATCCGGTCGGCGACGCTCTTCACCACCCAGGTCGACTTCACCCATGCCGGCGAGCTGATGGTCTTCGTCGACGAGGACCAGATCGGCATCGTCGAGGCCAAGATGGCCGAGCACGGCTATCTCGAGGGCCGCTCGATGGCGACGGCCTTCAACATGCTGCGCTCGAACGACCTGATCTGGCCCTATTTCGTCAACAACTACCTGAAGGGCAAGGAGCCCTTCCCCTTCGACCTGCTCTACTGGAACTCCGACAGTACGCGCATGCCGGCGGCCAACCACAGCTACTACCTGCGCAACTGCTACCTCGAGAACAACCTCACCAAGGGCAAGATGGAGCTGGCGGGCGTCAAGCTCGACCTCTCCAAGGTGACGATCCCGATCTACAACCTCGCCGCCCGCGAGGACCACATCGCCCCGGCGAAGTCGGTGTTCGAGGGATCGAAGTTCTTCGGCGGCGAGGTCCAGTTCGTGGTCGGCGGCTCCGGCCACATCGCCGGCGTGGTCAACCCGGCCGACAAGCCGAAGTACCAGTTCTGGACCGGCCCCAAGGTCGAGGGCACCATCGAGGGCTGGTACGCGAAGGCGACCGAGCACCCCGGCACCTGGTGGCCGCACTGGCGCGACTGGCTGTTCTCGCTCGCCCCCGAGAGGGTGCCGGCGCGCGAGCCCGGCGGCGGCAAGCTGAAGATCATCGAGGACGCGCCGGGCTCCTACGTCCGCGTCAAGGCGTGATCGGGCGGGTGATCCGCCCGGAAACGCGCCGGCGTTGAGACTATCGCAAGGTGGATCGTGACACGCTCGCGGCTCGAAGCCCCTCCGGGTTTCGGGCCGCGACGCCGTCGCGCCCTCGCCTCTCGCAAGCCGGCCCGCCATGCCCGATCACGCCTCCTCGCCCGTGCTCGCCTTCCTGCGCTCGCTCGCCGTGCTCGCGCCGCCCGTGCCGCGGGCGAAGGTGCCGACGGCGACGCTTCTCGCGACCGCAGCCCTCCTCTTCGCGCTGCTGGCGGCGAGCGGCTCCCGCGTCCTCGGCGATCCCGATTCGATGTGGCACACGACGATCGGCGACTGGATCCTGACGCACCGCGCCTTCCCGACCGTCGACCTGTGGTCGCACACGGTCGCGGGCGAGCCGTGGATCGCCAAGGAATGGCTGAGCCAGGTGCTCTTCGCCCTCGCCTTCGGCCTCGCCGGATGGGCGGGCGTGGTGGCGTTGACCGCCGCCGTCGCCACCGCCGCCGTGCTGGTGCTGGCGCGCGAGGCCTTCGCCCGCCTGCCGGCGCTGGTGGCGCCGCTGGTGCTGGCGCTCGTCTACATGCTGATGGCCGGCCAGATCCTCGCCCGGCCACATGCGCTCGCCTGGTTGCCGACGGTCCTGTGGACGCTCGGCCTCCTCCATGCGGCGGAAGAGGCCCGCGCGCCCCGCCCCGCACTCCTCCTGGTGATGGTGGCCTGGGCCAATCTCCACGCCTCCTGGCTCTTCGGCCTCGGCGTGGTGCCGATCGTCGCGCTCGAGGCGCTGATGCGCGCCGCGCCCGCCGATCGCCGCGGCCTCGCCCTGCGCTGGGGCCTCTTCGGCCTCGCCGCGGCGCTGGCGACGCTGGTGCATCCCTACGGCTGGGGCACCTGGAAGGCCGCCTTCTCGGTGATCGGCATCGAGGGCCTGCAGGATTCGATCATGGAATGGCGGCCGCAGAGTTTCGCCGGCTTCAACCCGCTGGAAGCGGTGCTGCTGCCGGTGATCGCGCTACTCGCTACGGCGGGCGCCCGCATCCCGCTCGCGCGGCTGCTGCTGCTCCTCCTGCTCTTCCACATGGCGCTCGCCCACGTCCGCCACACCGCGCTGCTGACGCTGGTCGGCACGCTGGTGGCGATCGAGCCGATCGCCGCCCGCATCGGCCGGCCGGACAGCGACGTCCCGCCGCCGCCCCGGTCGCTGACGATCGGCGCCCTCGCGCTCGCGCTTCTGGTCGCGGCGACG
>DBMN01000034.1:0-3104 GCA_002298965.1 Rhizobiales bacterium UBA697
CGCCGCCACCACGGCGGGACCGTCGGACGGGGCGAGCGACAGGCGCCAGATCGACCCGGCATGGCTCGCGACCGGCGCCGCCTCGCGGATCGAGGCCCAGAGGGCGAGCGATTCGTCCTCGCCGAGGATCTCGACCGCGCCGAGGCCGCGCCAGCGGGCGACGAGGTCGGCCTCGCGGCTCGCCACCGACACGGCGGGACCGTCGAGGCGGATCAGCGTGACGGAGGTGCCGTGGAAGGGGCCGTCGACACCGGCGGGCAGATGGGCGGCGGCGTCGACCTCCTGCGGCAGGCCGGTCGCCTCGCGCATCAGCTTGCCGGCGGCCTCGTCGTCGAGGCCGAGGACGGCGACGGTCTCGCAGGTCTCGGCGCGCGGCATGACCTTGAAGGTCAGTTCCGAGACGGCGGCGAGCGTGCCGAAGGAGCCGCAGATCACCTTGGAGAGATCGAAGCCGGTGACGTTCTTCATCACCCGGCCGCCCGACTTGAAGGCCTCGCCGAGGCCGTTCACGGCGCGGAAGCCGAGGAGATGGTCGCGCGCCGACCCACATTTCGGTCGGCGCGGGCCGCCGGCGTTGACCGCGAAGGCACCGCCGATCGAACCGGAGCCCGGCTCGTGGCCGAAGAGGGCGGCGTGGTCGATCGGGTCGAAGGCGAGTTCCTGACCGCGGGCGGCGAGGGTGGCGCGGATCTCGGCGAGCGGCGTGCCGGGCAGGGCGGTCATCACCAGTTCGGCCGGCTCGTAGAGCGTGATGCCGGAGAGGCCGGCGAGCGACAGGGTCGCGTCGGCCTCGACCGGGCGGCCGAGACCGCGCCGGGTGCCGCGGCCTTCGATGGCGAGGGTCTGGCGGGCGGCGCGGGCCGCGCGCACGATCTCGACCAGGTCGGCCTCGTCGCGGGGGGCGTGGGTCGCGGCCATCAGAACCTCGGGATCTCGGGGAAGGGGAGATCGCCGCCGCGGACGTGCATGAAGCCCATCTCGGCACAGCGGTGGAGCGTCGGGAACACCTTGCCCGGATTGAGCCGGTGGTTCTCGTCGAAGGCGCACTTGACCCGTTCCTGCTGGCCGAGGTCGACGGCGTCGAACATCTCGCCCATCAGGTCGCGCTTCTCGATGCCGACGCCGTGTTCGCCGGTCAGCACGCCGCCGACGGCGACGCAGAGGCGCAGGATGTCGGCGCCGAAGGCCTCCGCCTTCTCGGTGTCGCCGGGGATCGAGGCGTCGTAGAGGATCAGCGGGTGGAGGTTGCCGTCGCCGGCGTGGAAGACGTTGGCGACGCGCAGGCCGTGGAAGGCGGCGAGCTCGTCCATCCGCGTCAGCACCTCCGACAGGCGGCCGCGCGGGATGGTGCCGTCCATGCAGAGATAGTCGGGACCGATGGCGCCGACGGCCGGGAAGGCGTTCTTGCGGCCGAACCAGAAGCCGATGCGTTCGGCTTCGGTGGTCGAGACGCGGATCGAGGTGGCGCCGGCGGCCCGCGCGATCTTCGCCACTTCGTCCACCAGATGGTCGACCTCGGCCGCGGTGCCGTCGAGTTCGACGATGACCAACCCTTGCGCATCCTCCGGATAGCCGCAGGGCTTGAAGGCTTCGGCCGCGTCGATCGCCGCCTTGTCCATCATCTCCATGCCGCCGGGGATGATGCCGGCGGCGACGATGGCCGCGACGCAGTCGGCGCCGGCCTTCACCGTGTCGAAGCCGAGGAGGACGCCGCGCGCCGTCTCCGGCTTCTGCAGGATGCGGACGGTGACCTCGGTGACGACGCCGAGCAGGCCCTCGGAGCCGACCACGAGGCCGAGCAGGTCGAGGCCCTCGGCATCGAGATGCTTGCCGCCGAGGCGGACGATCTCGCCGCCGATCAGCACCATCTCGACGCCCAGCACGTTGTTGGTGGTCAGCCCGTACTTCAGGCAATGCACGCCGCCGGCGTTCTCGGCGACGTTGCCGCCGATCGAACAGGCGATCTGCGAGGAGGGATCGGGGGCGTAGTAGAAGCCGCGATGCTCGACCGCCTTGGTGATGGCGAGATTGGTGACGCCGGGCTGGACGCGGGCGACGCGGTTGTCGAAATCGACCTCGAGGATGCGGTTGAACTTGGCCATGCCGAGCAGGATGCCGTCGGCGAGCGGGAAGGACCCGCCCGACAGCGAGGTCCCGGCGCCGCGCGGCACCACCTTCACGTTCATCTCGGCGGCGAGCCGCATCACCGCGACCACTTCGTCGATGGTCTCGGGCAGGGCCACGACCAGCGGCTTCTGGCGATACATGGTGAGCGCGTCGCACTCCCACGGCGTCAGTTCACGCTCGAGATGGATGACGCTCTCGGGCTTCAGGATCGCTTGCAGGCGCGCGACGATGTCGTCACGGGCCGCCAGGATCTCCGGCTCCGGCAGGGGCATGGTCAGGGACATCGTTTCCTCGCCCGATTATCGGCTTGTGCTTTCGCCGGACATTGGCTCGAGACGCGACGGTCGTCGAGAGGGTCTGGTGAAGTTTTTTGCCCACGATGTTCGCGTGGGCAAAAATAGGCAACCTCTGCCCGGTTGTCGCGATAACCATTCACCCCTCACCTTTCCGGAGTGATCACATCATGTGACCACCTTCGAAGCCGAGAGGCAAAGGCAATGATCAATATTCCTATCGCTGTTATCGTATCGATCGGTTGGAACGGGCGGGCCTCCGAACATCATGTGTATGTGGACGGGATGGACGTCGAATCGTTCGTCGAAATCAGTGATGCCTATGCGTTTGCTGCGGCCTTCTACGACGGGATCGGGTACCCGGGCCCCTATCGTGGCGTGTGAACGAGTGATCGTCGGGCCTTGTGTCTCCTTGCCGTCTCTCCCAGAGCGGAGGTCCTTCACCCTGAGGTGCCCGGCTGCAAGCCGGGCCTCGAAGGGCGAAGGGCCGAGGGGCACCGCCCGTCGGCGGCTTCGTGTTTCGAGGCTCGCTTCGCGAGCACCTCAACATGAAGCCGAACGAGGCGCGAGAAGACAGAGCGCCGCATTTCGGTGCGGCGCTCTCTTTCTTCCTCAACCGCGCGCCTTCGCCTCGCGGCGGTAGGTCGTCAGCACGAACTCGGTGTAGCCGTTGGGCTGGGCGAG
>DBMN01000034.1:3118-6051 GCA_002298965.1 Rhizobiales bacterium UBA697
GATAGGCCGGATCGCCGGCGTTCTGGCGGTCGACGACGACCGCCATGCGCTTCAGCGCCTCGTCGACCTGGGCCTCCGTCACGATGCCGTGGTGCAGCCAGTTGGCGATGTGCTGGGAGGAGATGCGCAGCGTCGCGCGGTCTTCCATCAGGCCGACGTCGTGGATGTCCGGCACCTTGGAGCAGCCGACGCCGAGATCGACCCAGCGCACGACGTAGCCGAGAATGCCCTGCGCGTTGTTGTCGAGTTCCTCCCGGACTTCCTCGGGCGAGAAGTTCGACTTCGCCAGCGGCAGGGTCAGGATGGCGTCGAGCGAGGCGGGCGTGCGGCCGGCGATCTCGGCACGGCGGGCCTCGACGGAGACCTCGTGGTAGTGCAGCGCATGCAGCGTCGCGGCCGTCGGCGACGGCACCCAGGCGGTCGAGGCACCGGACTGCGGGTGGCCGATCTTCTGGGTCAGCATGTCGGCCATTCGGTCGGGGGCCGCCCACATGCCCTTGCCGATCTGGGCACGGCCGGTGAGGCCCATCGCGATACCGACGTCGACGTTGTTGTTCTCGTAGGCCCCGATCCAGGCCTCCGCCTTCATGCCGTTCTTGCGGACGACGGGACCCGCCTCCATCGCGGTGTGGATCTCGTCGCCGGTGCGGTCGAGGAAGCCGGTGTTGATGAAGACGACGCGGTGGCGCGCCGCGTCGATGCAGGCGGCGAGGTTGACCGTGGTGCGGCGTTCCTCGTCCATGATGCCCATCTTCAGCGTGTGGCGCGGCAGCTTCGCGACGTCCTCGGCGCGGGCGAAGAGCTCGTCGGCGAGCGCCACCTCGGCCGGGCCGTGGAGCTTCGGCTTCACGACATAGACCGAGCCGGCGCGCGAGTTGCGGATCTCGTGCGTGCCGAAGAGGTCGTGGCGAGCGATGACGGCGGTGATCGCGATGTCGACCATGGTTTCGGGGACCGGGCGGCCTTCGGCGTCGAGCACCATGTCGGTCGCCATGTGGTGGCCGACGTTGCGCACGAGCATCAGCGAGCGGCCGTGCAGCGTCAGCGTGCCGCCGTCGGGCCGGCCCCAGACGCGATCGGGGTTGAGCCGGCGCGTCACCTTGCGGCCGCCCTTCTCGAACGTGTCCTCGAGCGTCGCCCGCATCAGGCCGAGCCAGTTGCGATAGACGCGGATCTTGTCCTCGGCATCGACGGCGGCGACCGAGTCCTCCATGTCCATGATGGTGGAGAGCGCGGATTCGAGCACGATGTCGGCGATGCCGGCCGGATCGGTCGAGCCGACCGGGGTGGTGCGGTCGACGATCACCTCGGCGTGGATGCCGTGGTGGCGGAAGAGCAGGGCGGTCGGGCGCTCGTGCTCGCCGCGGAAGCCGGCGAAGCCCGACGGATCGGCGAGGCAGGTCTCGCGGTCGTCGCCGAGCGACAGGACGAGGCCGCCGTTCTCGACGGCGAAGCCGACGACGTCGGCCCAGCCGCCGGCGGCGAGCGGGGCGATCGTGTCGAGGCGGGCCTTGGCGGCGGCGACCACGCGGGCACCGCGGGCGGCGTCGTAGCCGGCGCCCTTGGCGACTTCGCCGAGCGCATCGGTGCCGTAGAAGGCGTCGTAGAGGCTGCCCCAACGGGCGTTCGCCGCGTTCAGCGCGTAGCGGGCGTTGTCGATCGGCACGACCAGCTGCGGGCCGGCGAGGGTGGCGATCTCGGGATCGACGTTCTCGGTCGCGACCGCACGCGGCGCCGGAGCGGGGAGCAGATAGCCGATCTCCTCGAGGAAGGCGCGATAGGCGGCCGCGTCGTGCGGCTTGCCGCGGCGGGCGCGGTGCCAGTCGTCGATCTTCGCCTGGAGCGCGTCGCGGGTGGCGAGCGCGGCGGCGTTCTTCGGCGAGAGGTCGTTCAGGAGGCCCGACAGGCCCTTCCAGAAGTCGGCGGCGGCGATGCCGGTGCCCGGCAGGGCTTCCTGCTCGACGAAGGCGACGAGCGCGGCATCGATCGAGATGTCGGCGATGCGGAGGTGTTGCCGGGATGCGGACATGGAAGGTCTCCGAAGGGCTGCGGGCGCCGTCGTCGGGCCGAAACGGCCGGGCGCCACCGTCATGGGGCAAGATGGCGCAGGCGGGCTGCCGGGTCAATTTTTCTGGAAACGTTTTTCATTTTTCTGCGAACATGGTACATGTCACTGAGGATACGGCGAAAAGTCGATTTCCAACGGTGAATTTCAAACGTTTGGGGCGCGACTTTTTTCGCGTCCGGGAGGCAGACGTGGCGCTGAGAGGCAGACCGAGGGGGACGGGGCGATCGCAGGTCGACACCGGCGGGGTGCAGTCGCTCGACCGCGCCCTGCGCCTGACGGCGGCGATCGCCGAGAGCGACGGGGCGACGCTGACGGCGCTCGCCGAACGCGTGGGACTTCCGGTCTCGACCGTCCATCGGCTGATCGGGACGCTCGCCGCCCACGGTTTCGTCGAGGCTGACGAGGCGACGCAGACCTGGGGCATCGGTATCGAGGCCTTCCGCGTCGGCCAGGCCTTCCAGCGGCGTCTGCGGCCGATCGAGCTCGCCCGTCCGGTGATGCGCGAGCTGATGGAGGCGACCGGCGAGACCGCCAATCTCGGCATCTTCGAGGGCGGCGACGTCGTCTTCGTGTCGCAGGTCGAGAGCCACGAGCCGATCCGCGCCTTCTTCCGCACCGGCGAGCGGCGCGAGGCCCATGCCTCGGGCATCGGCAAGGCGCTGCTCGCGGCGCTGACGCCGGCCGACCTCGCGCGCTGGCTGCGCGGGCGGGTGCTGACCCGCCACACGCCGGCGACGATCGGCACGGCGGAGGACCTGCGCGACGCGCTGGCGGCGATCCGGGCGCGCGGCTACGCGGTCGACGACGAGGAACGCAGCGCCGGCATGCGCTGTATCGCCGCGGCGATCTGGGACGACAACGGCGA
>DBMN01000022.1 GCA_002298965.1 Rhizobiales bacterium UBA697
GGCGCTGGCGGCCCCGGCGGCGGCGCGCGGCGAGACGCTGGCGATCGCCCCGGCCGATCCGCAGGACGCGACGCTCTCCCCGCTCGCCCCGGCGCGGCTCTTCCTGCGCTCGCTCGAGGCGCGGATCGCCGGAAAGCTGGAACGGCTGGTGCGTCGCCCCGCCGACTGGCGCACGATCTGGCGGCGGCGGACACCGGGCAGCGATCCCGTCCGGCCACAGAGCGACGACACGCCCTTCCGGCTCCTGCCCGACGACGGCGCGCGCTTCTATGCCGACCCGTTCCTGTGGTCGGTCGGCGGGCGCGACGTCCTCTTCCTCGAAGAGTTTCCCTACGCCACGGGCAAGGGCATCCTGTCGGCGGTCGAGATCGGCGCCGACGGGCCGATCGGCACGCCGCGGCCCTTCCTCGAACAGGACTGCCACCTCTCCTGGCCGCAGATCTTCGAGGCCGACGGCACGGTGTGGATGATCCCCGAGACCTCGGGGCGGCGCACCGTCGAGCTGTGGCGGGCGGTCGAGCTGCCCCACCGTTTCGAGAAACACGCGGTGCTCCTCTCGGACATCGACGTCGGCGACGCGACGCCGGTCAGGACCGTCGACGGCTGGTTCCTGTTCGGCACGGTGCGCGAGCGCTGGTGCTCCAGCTGGGACGCGCTTCACGTCTGGCATGCGCCGGCGCTCGAGGGACCGTGGACGCCGGTCGGCGACGGTCCCGTGGTGGTCGACCCGGCGACGGCGCGGCCGGCGGGGCGGCTGATCGTGCATGCCGACGGGCTCCTCCGGCCGGTACAGGATTCGACCCGCGGCTACGGCTGCGGTCTGGCGCTGACGCGGATCGATCGGCTCGACGCGCAGGGCTTCGCCGAGACGACGCTCGCCCGGTTCGCCACGCCGGCACCGCTTTCCGGCCTCCACACCTGGAACCGGCTCGCCGGGGCGAGTGGTCTCGTCGAGGTGATGGACGTATTCGCCCGCGCGGACGACTTCGGCGCGTCGCGGCGGCTGGATCTGACGCCGCTCTGACGCCGATCGGGGCCGCGTGACCGGCCCGCGGGCGTTTTCGAAACATGATTTATCGTTCGTTAAACGCTTTCACGTCTTCTGACAGACGGGCTCGACGGCGTTTCCGACGACGGCGCGCGAGCCCGCGAGATCGGCCCGAAACGGGCCGTCGAAGGCGGTGCACGATGTCCAGGACGACGACCAGCGCGACGACGAACGACGGCGGCACGAACGCCGCCGCACGAGCGGAGGGAGCCGATCAGGTCGATCTGGCTCTGGTGCTGCGCATCCTCCGGTCGCAGTGGACGATCGTCGCGCTCTGCCTCGCCGTCTTCCTCGGCGCGGCCATGGCCTATTCGGTGGTCTCGCCCAAGGTCTGGCGCGCCTCGGCCCGCGTGCTGCTCGACCCGCGCGACAAGCAGATCGTCGGCAACGACGTCTCCCGCCAGATGCAGGGCACCGAGCTCGGCTGGGTCGAGACCCGCCTCGAGCTGGTGAAGTCCTACGACACGCTCGCCGCCGCCGTCGCCAAGGAGAAGCTCGTCGACGACGACGAGATCGTCTCGGCCGGCGAACGCGCCTCGGCCGACCCTGTCGCCGCCGCGGTGCGCAATCTCGCCGAGCGGGTGTTGGTCGAACGGCCGAAGGAGAACAATCTGATCGACGTCACCGTGTCGTCGAAGACGCCGGACAAGGCGGCGCGACTGGCCAATGCCGTCGCCCAGGCCTTCGTCGAGGGGCTCGCCCGCGCCAAGGTCGATCAGGTCGAGCATGCCAACGACCTGCTGTCACGGCAGATCGACGAGATGCGTTCCAAGATGCTCGAGGCCGAGGCCCGCGTCGAGGAGTACAAGCGCAACAACGGCATCGCGATGACCCGCGGCAACCTCGTCGAAGAAGAGACGATGCGCCAGTCGAACGAGATGCTGATCGCCGCGCGGACGAAGACGCAGGAGGCGCGCGAGCGCTCCGAGCGGCTCGCCCAGCTGCTCAAGAGCGGCGATCCGACCGTGCTGTCGCAGACCGACTCGATCGGTTCGGCCGTCATCTCGCGCCTCAAGATCGAGGCCGCCACCGCCATGCGCCGCAAGTCGGAACTCGAGCAGACGCTCGGCCCGCGCCATCCGCGCGTCGCCGCCGCCACGGCGGAAGTCGATCGCGCCCGCCAGCAGGTGGCCGACGAGGTCAAGTCGCTCGCCGCCACCGCCGCGCTCGACTATCAGGTCGCCCGCGCCAACGAGGACAATGCCCGCAAGGCACTGGAACGGGCGCAGGCCCACCTCGCCGACGCCTCGCAGGCGACCGTCGGCCTGCAGGAGCTCGAGAACGAGGCCAACGCCCGCCGCGAACTCTACAAGAGCTTCGTCTCGCGGATGGAGGAGACCACCCTCCAGCGCAACACCCAGGTCTCGGACGCCCGCGTCGTCTCGCCGGCGCAGATCCCGCTGAAGCCCTTCTCGCCGCGCACCACGCTGGCGCTGGCGCTGGCCGGCGTCGCCGGCCTCGGTCTCGGCATCTCGCTGGCCCTCTATCGCGGCCGGTCGGTGCTCGCCGCGGCGACGGCCTCGGCCGCCCCGGTGGTCGAGACCGCGCCCGTGATCGCGCCGG
>DBMN01000344.1:0-377 GCA_002298965.1 Rhizobiales bacterium UBA697
CCGGCGCCGAGAAGCGCCGGCTGCATCGGGCGCGGATCGAGCGCACCGCGCCGGCCGTCGTCGCCGAGTTCGAACGCGTCGTCGCCGGCCGCCTCCCCGAGGGCTGGCGCGCCATGCTCCACGACCTCAAGGCGCGCTGGGCGGCCGAGGGTCGCGAGGACTTCTCGATCCAGGCGTCGAGCGACGTCGCCTCGCAGCTCTACGACCGTCTGCCCGAGATGCTGGTCGGCTGCGCCGACCTCGAGGCGCCGACCAACCACAAGCGCCAGCTCACCGCCTTCACCGCGGACGATCGCCAGGGCCGCTACGTCCACTGCGGCGTGCGCGAGCACGTCATGGGTTCGGCCGCCAACGGCATGGCGGCGCACGGCGGCGTC
>DBMN01000344.1:449-1840 GCA_002298965.1 Rhizobiales bacterium UBA697
ACGGCCCGACCCACCAGCCGGTCGAGATCATCGCCTCGCTGCGCGCCATGCCCAACATGACGGTGATGCGGCCGGCCGACGGAATCGAGACGATCGAGTGCTGGGAATGGGCGCTCGAGCATCGCACCGGCCCGGTGGCGCTGGTCTTCGCCCGCCAGGTCGTGCCGGCGCTGCGCACCGACGGGGCGGCCGAGAACCGCTCGGCCCGCGGTGCCTACATCCTGCAGGACGCCGCCTGCGGTCCGCGCCGGGCGACGATCTTCGCCACCGGTTCGGAAGTGTCGATCGCCGTCGCCGCCCGTGCCGTGCTCGAGGCCGAAGGCGTCGGCACCGCCGTCGTCTCGATGCCCTCCTGGGAGCTTTTCGAGGCGCAGCCGGCTGACTATCGTGCCGCGGTGATCGGTCGCGGCACTGTCCGCGTCGCGGTCGAAGCGGCGATGAAGTTCGGCTGGGAGCGCTGGATCGGCGAGGATGGCGGCTTCGTCGGCATGTCGTCCTTCGGTGCCTCCGGCCCGGCGGACGAACTCTTCCGCCATTTCGGCATCACGCCCGAGAAGGTCGTCGAGGAAGTGCGGGCCCGCCTCTGACCCGGGACGCTGCCCGTACCGCGGGGCGGTCGCGATCGCGACCGTCCCGTCCTCGACCCGAAGTCCCATGCATCCGCGCGCCACGCGCCGACGGAGAACCCCATGCACCGCATCGTCTTTCTCGACCGCGACACGATCGCTCCCGACGTCGTCGTCCGTCGCCCCGACTTCCCCCACGAGTGGATCGAATACGCCCGCACCACGGCGGAGGAGACCTATGACCGGGTGAAGGACGCCACCATCGTCCTCGTCAACAAGGTCAACCTGCGCGAGGACCTCCTCGCCCGTCTGCCGAAGCTGAAGCTGATCGCGGTGGCCGCCACCGGCTACGACTGCGTCGACGTCGCCGCCGCCAAGGCCCGCGGCATCACCGTGTCGAACATCCGCGGCTATGCCAAGGCGACCGTGCCGGAGCACACCTTCGCGCTGATGCTGGCGGTCGCCCGCTCGATCGTCCCCTATCGCGCCTCGGTGCTCGCCGGGCGTTGGCAGGAGGCGGCGCAGTTCTGTTACTTCGACTATCCGGCGGTCGACCTCGCCGGCCGTCGTCTCGGCATCGTCGGCGGCGGCGTGCTCGGCGGTCGCGTCGCCGAGATCGCCCGTGTCTTCGGCATGGACGTGGTGATCCACGACCCGAAGCCCCCGGTCGTCACCCCGGCGCACGTCTCCTTCGACGAGCTGATCGCCACCTCCGACGTCATCACCCTCCACTGCCCGCTGACCGCCGAGACCCGCGGTTTCATCGGCAAGGCGCAGTTCGCGGCGATGCAGAAGAAGCCGATCATCGTCAACACCGCCCGCGGC
>DBMN01000344.1:1988-3196 GCA_002298965.1 Rhizobiales bacterium UBA697
GTCGAGAACTTCGTCGCGGGCAAGCCGTCCAACGTCGTCGGCTGACCGTCGGGGTTGCGGATTCGGAAGGGCAGGGCGGCGCGCACGGCGCGCCGTCGCCACATTTCAGACGAAAGTCGAAGGCTCTTGGGCCCCGTGACCGCGACGCTTCGTCGCCGGTCCGACTGCCCCCGATCCGCCCCGCCCCGACACGGCCGCCCGACGGCGTGACCTCGCCCGGACGACCGATGACAGCCATTCTCTCGATCACCTTCCCGATCTTCCTGCTGATCCTGGTCGGCTGGGCCGCCACCATCTCGGGCGTGACCTCGGCCGCCAACATCCGCGGCATCGGCGTCTTCGTCATCCGCCTGGCGCTGCCGGCGATGCTCTTCCGCGCGCTGGCCCAGCGCCCGTTGATCGAGCTGATCGACGGCCGCTATCTCTCCATCTACGTCGCCGGATCGCTCTTCGCCTTCGCCGTCGTCTTCCTCGGCGCCCGCGTGCTCGCCCGCCGCGACGTCGCCGACGCCTCGATGATGGCGCTCGGCAGTTCGTCGTCGAACAGCGGCTTCATCGGCTATCCGATCGCCGTCATGGTGGTCGGCCACGACGCGCTGATCGCCCTGTCGCTGACGCTCGCCGTCGAGAACCTGGTGATGATCCCGATCGCCCTCGGCCTCGCCGAAGGCGGCACCCGGGCCGGCGAGCCGATCCACCGCATCCTGTTCTTCGTCGCCCGCCGCCTGACGCGCAATCCGATGATCCTCGGCATTCTCGCCGGCTGCGCCGCCTCGGCCGCCGGCTGGCTGCCGCCGGCGCCGCTGATGCGGGCGATCGACCTCCTCGCCGACGCCTCGACCGCCGCCGCGCTCTTCGCCATCGGCGGCGCGCTGGCCGGGCTCAAGCCCTCGGCGGTCGGCCGCGACCTGCCGGCGATCGTCGTCGCCAAGTTGGCGCTGCACCCTTTCGCGGTCTGGGCGGCGCTGCACCTTCTGCCGGCCCCGGCGGCGAACTTCCGCACGGCGATGCTGATCTTCGCCGCCTCGCCGATGCTGTCGGTCTATGCGCTGGTGTCGCAGACCTACGGCCACGAGAAACGCGCCGCCGCGGCCCTGCTCGGCGCCACGGCACTCTCCTTCGTCACCCTGTCGCTGGTCGTCGCCGTCCTCGGCGTGCCCGGCTGAGGCGGGGGAAACGTCCAAGCTCGGCGGCGCTTCCCCCCTCCC
>DBMN01000272.1 GCA_002298965.1 Rhizobiales bacterium UBA697
CTTCCACCAGCGGCGGGCGGCCGAAGTCGGTCATCGTCGTCTCCCGGGGCGTGGTCGAAAGGGGGGGGCCGGCGCCGCGCGGCGCCGGCCGGAGGGCGGGATCAGTCGACCTTGAAGACCGGCTGGAACGACTTCGGCGGCAGGATGTTCTCGCGGGCCACCGACTTGAGCGAGGCGGCGTCGACGGCGAAGATCTTCGGGCCGACGTGCTTGACGACTTCCTTGCCTTCCAGGATGCGGACCGCCTGATCGATGGCGATGCGGCCCTGGATGACCATGCTGTCGGCCGGGGCGGCGGTGATGAAGCCGCGCTCGATGCCTTCGTAGACGCCGGGCGTCATGTAGAAGGCGAGGAGGCCGAGCTTGCCCTTGAGCCCGCGCTCGCGCACCAGACCCTGCGCCGCCTCGGCGGTCACGGCGGTGCCGGCGACATAGGCGATGTCGGGATTCGACTGCAGCACGTCCTCGACCAGCTTCAGCTGGGCTTCCTTACCGGTGTCGCCGTACTTCGGATCGAGCACCGTCAGGGCCGAGCCCTTGGTCGCCTCGAGGAAGCCCTTGTTGGCCGCCTCGACCCAGCCGGCACCGGCGGGACCGGGGAACCAGCCGACCTTGGCGGGCTTGCCGCCGGCCGGATGCAGCTTGGCGAGATAGGCGCCGGTCTGGAAGCCCATCGTGTAGAAGGAGACGAGCGACTTCGCCGCGACGTCGGGCGAGTTGATGCCGTTGACGAGGTCGACGACCGGCACGTTCTTCTTCTTCAGTTCGCCCACCACCGAGGCGAGACCGTCGGCGGAGATGGCGCCGATCGCCACCGCCTGGGCGCCGTTGGCGACGCAGTCCTCGATCTGCGAGATCTGTTTGGCGAGTTCGGTGTAGCCGCCGGCCTCGACGACGACGAGCTTGACGCCGAGGCGCTTGGCCTCCTCGACGACGCCGTAGTCGACGCCGAGCCAATAGGCGTCCTTCATGTGGGGGAAGGAGACGCAGATCTTCCAGGGCTTCGAGGCCTTGGCGAGCGGCTCGTAGGAGATCGGCTCGGCCTTGCCGTCGGCGGCGAAGGGCGGGACGACCTTCTCGGCCGGGTAGGGGAACCAGGGCGCGTCGGCGGCGCGCACCAGCGTGGCGGAGGCGAGGGTCGCCGCGAGGGACGCGGCCATCAGAGACGGAATGCGACGCATGGTTCCGGTATCCTCTCGGTTGCTGGCGAGCAGAGGGGAGGGTTCGGAGAAGCCGTCGGCTTCTCCGTCGTTCGGTCTGGGATGGGAAGGCGGACCTTCCGGGAGGCGACGAGGGACGCGACCTCAGGCGAGGGCGCGGCGGATCTCGTCGAGCGCTCCGCGTCGGTCACGGCGGGCGGCGAGCGCCGCCGTCATGTCGACGGGAACGAAGCGGGTCTGGGTGTTGGGCTGCAGCTGGCCGATCAGGTCCATGTCGGCGGAGATCACCGTGCCGACCATGAAGTAGCCGCCGCCCGACACCGCGTCGCGGTGGAGCACGATCGGCTCGAGACCGCCGGGGATCTGGATCGAGCCGTAGGGATAGCAGCAGTCGACCACGTTGGAGGGGTCGGAGCCCGCGCCGAAGGGCGGGTCGCGATCGACGAAGCTCATCTTGCGACCGCCGCGGAAGCGATAGCCGATGCGGTCGGCCTCCGGCGCCACCTTCCAGGTGTCGGCGAAGACGGTCTCGCCGGCCTCCTCGGTCAGGCGGTGCCAGTAGAGCCCGGGGATCATGCGCAGCTCCGCCGTCTTCGGCAGCGGCCGGCGCAGGTCCGGGGCGAGGCTGCGCCCCTCGGCGACGGTCTTCTCCGGCGTGCCGATCGGCAGGACGTCGCCGGCCTCGAGCTTGCGGCCCTGATGGCCGCCGAGCGCACCGAGCGTGTAGGTCGAGCGGCTGCCGAGCACCACCGGCACGTCGATGCCGCCGGCGACCGCGAGATAGGCCCGCGCCCCCGCCTTCAGGAAGTCGAAGGAGAGCGTCTCGCCGGCCTCGACGCGGAAGGCGGTCCAGGTCGGACGCGCCGCGCCGTCGACCTTCGGCGGCAGTTCCGCGCCGGTCACCGCGACGAGGGCGGCCTCCGTGAACCGCAGCTCCGGGCCGAGGAAGGTGATCTCCAGCGTCGCGGCGCCTTCGTCGTTGCCGACGAGTAGGTTCGCGGCACGCAACGACTGCCGGTCCATCGCGCCCGAGACCGGGATGCCGAGATGGTACCAACCGGGGCGACCGAGGTCCTGGACCGTGGTCGAAAGGCCGGGTTTGACGACCGCGATGGTCATTGCAGCGCCTCCTGGAGCTTGGCGGTGGTGGCGGCGGGATCGGCGTGGAAGGCGTCGAGCGAGAAGGTGACCGGCCGGATCAGCGGGTGGTAGCGGCCGGCGTCGACCTCGGCGACGGCCTGGTCGTATTCCTCGCGGCCGACCGAGCGGAACTGCACGATGTCGCCCGGCAGGAAGAAGGTCATCATCTCCTTGAGATAGCCGATCTCCTGCTTGGGGTCGTAGATCGGCATCGGCGTGATGCCGAACATCTGGTAGCCGCCGGCGCCGCGCACCGAATAGATGCAGCCGAAGCAGCCGCCGTGACCGACGGTGAGGCGCGGCGTGTCGGTGCGGGGGCGCAGATACTTCGGCACCTCGATCTGCTTCGCCCGTTCGACCATCTGGTACATGAACGGCAGACCGGCGACGAAGCCGACCATCGACACGAACCACGGCGCGCCGGAATGGGCGGCGACGAACTCCGGCACGCCGGCATAGCCGTTGATCGCGGCGGCATATTCGAGATCGGTCTTGCTCGGATCCTGATGGCGCTCGCGGAAGCGCATCAGCGTTTCGTGCGTCCACGGGTCGTCGTAGAAGACCGGGATCTCGACGATGCGCGTCTTCAGCACGTGATCGGACTTCTCGGCCGCCGCCTCCAGCGCCTTCACCTCGGCGAAGAGATCGTCGGGGGCGATGAGATCGGGGTCGAACTTCACCTGCATCGAGGCGTTGGCCGGGCAGATCTCGGTGACGCCGCGAATGCCGGCCTCCTTGACCGCGTTGCACATCGACAGGCTCTTGAAGAAGGCGTCGAGCGACATGGCTTCGTCGATCTCGACGAAGAGATGCTCGTCGCCTCCGAAGGAGTAGCGCGTCTTCATGGGTCTCTCCTCAGGCGTCGGCGGGGGCGACCGGATTGGCGGCGAGCCAGCCTTCCAGCCAACGGGTGTGGACGTCGTGGGCGGCGACGCCGGCGTCGGCGGCGAGAGCCCGGTGCAGCGGAATGGTGGTCGCCACGCCCTCCACCCGCAGATCGGCGAGGGCGGCGGCCATGCGCGCGCGGGCCTCGTCGCGGCTGGCGCCGTGGACGATCAGCTTGCCGAGCAGGCTGTCGTAGAAGGGCGGCACCGCGTAGCCCTCGTAGAGGTGGCTGTCGAAGCGCACGTGCGGGGCCTCGGGGACGGCGAGCCCGGTCACCACGCCCGGCGAGGGGGCGAAGTCGCGCGACGCGTCCTCGGCGTTGATGCGGCACTCGATGGCGTGGCCGGTGAGCCCGATCGTCGCCTGGTCGAGGGAGAGCGGAGCGCCGCCGGCGACCCGGATCTGTTCGGCGACGAGGTCGACGCCGGTGATCATCTCGGTGACGGGATGCTCGACCTGGATGCGGGTGTTCATCTCGATGAAGAAGAACTCGCCTGTCGCCTCGTCCCAGAGATATTCGAGCGTGCCGGCGCCGCGATAGCCGACCGACTCCGCGAGCCGCACCGCGGAGGCGCAGAGGGCTGCGCGCGTCTCGGGGCTCAGGCAGGCGGCCGGCGCCTCCTCCCACACCTTCTGGCGGCGACGCTGGAGCGAGCATTCGCGTTCGAAGAGATGGACCGAACGGCTGCCGTCGCCGAGGATCTGGACCTCGATGTGACGGGCGCGGCCGATGAAGCGCTCGAGATAGAGCCCGCCGTCGCCGAAGGCGGTGGTCGCCTCGAGGGTTGCCTGGGGGATCAGCTCGGCGAGCTCGATCGCGTCGCGGGCGACGCGGATGCCGCGACCGCCACCGCCGGCGGCGGCCTTGATCATCACCGGCCAGCCGATCGTCCCGGCGATCCGCAGGGCCTCGGCGAGCCCGTCGACCCGGCCGTCGCTGCCGGGCACCGTCGGCACGCCGGCGGCGGCGGCGATGACGCGGGCGGTGGCCTTGTCGCCCATCTTGCGGATGGTGTCGGCGGAGGGGCCGACGAAGATCAACCCGGCCGCCTCGACGGCCTCGGCGAAGTCGGCGTTCTCCGACAGGAAGCCGTAGCCGGGATGGATCGCGTCGGCGCCGGTCTTCTTCGCCGCCTCGATCAGCAGTTCGGGCCGCAGATAGGACTTGGTCGCCTGGGCCGGTCCGATCTCGATCACCTCGTCGGCGAGACGGGCGGCGAGCATGTCGCGGTCGGCCTTGCTCACCGCCTGGACGGTGGCGATGCCGAGGCTCTTGGCGGCACGGACGATCCGGACCGCGATCTCACCGCGGTTGGCGACGAGGAGACGCTCGATCGGCATGGGCGTGTCCTCAGACGTCGAGATCGTAGAGGGGGAAGCCGGCCATCACCGCGTCTTCGTTCTCGACGTGGAAGGCGGCGATCTTGCCGGCGACTTCGGCGACGACCGGGGTGAAGGTCTTCATCACCTCGATCAGGCCGATGGTCTCGCCGACGGCGACGGCGTCGCCCTCCTGCTTGAAGGCCGGTTGGTCGGGGGCGGGGGTCCGGTAGAAGATGCCGGGGATGGGGGCGAGGATCGTCTCGATGGTCATGGTCTTCTCCTGGTCTCTGCCGTCGGTTCAGCCCTGGATCGCGGGCGGCGCGATGCGGATCTCGGCGGCCACCAGCGCGGCGCGCAGCGCCTCGCCGATCGCCAGGGCGCCGGGCGTGTCGGAATGGAAACAGACGGAGTCGAAGTCGATGTCGATCACGTCGCCCTCCACCGTCTCGACCTTGCCGTCGACGCAGGCGCGCAGCACCTTGTCGGCGAGGCGCTGCGGATCGAGGGTGCCGACGCGGCGGGTGAAGACGATCGAGCCGGTCCGGTCGTAGTCGCGGTCGGCGTAGAACTCGCGCACCGTCGGATGACCGGCCGAGCGGGCGACCTCGCAGGTGACCGAGGAGCCCATGCAGTAGAGCGCCATGTCGGGGGCGGTGCGGCGCAGCATGTCGACCAGCGTCCGCGAGAAGGCCTCGTCGCGGGCGGCGTGCATGTAGAGGGCGCCGTGCGGCTTGACGTGCTGGAGGCGCAGGTCGTGGCGGCGGGCGAACTCGCGCAGCGCCCCGACCTGATAGACGATGTCGTTGACCAGTTCCTCGGCGCTGGCGCCGATGAAGCGGCGGCCGAAGCCGAGCAGGTCGCGGAAGCCGGGATGGGCGCCGACGCCGACGCCGAACTCCTTGGCGAGACGGACGGTGCGGTCCATCAGGTTCGGGTCGCCGGCGTGGAAGCCCGTGGCGATGTTGGCCGAGCTGATCAGCGGCATCAACGCGGCGTCCGCGGTGTCGCCGAGCGTCCAGTGGCCGAAGCTCTCGCCCATGTCGCAATTCACGTCGATGATCGTCTTGGCTGGCACTGCGGCGCACTCCCGAATTGTCTTCCTCGGTCGGCTCGACATCGGCGGCTCGATCTCGCCGACCTCGTGTCTTCCGTCCGTAGAAAACGCTAGCAGCGGCCCGGGAATTTGGAATTATTGTTTTTGGAACATATGAATTCTGAAAATCAGAATTCTGCACATGCTTTGGCTGTGGTCAAGCCATTGAAAATATGTGATGCGCTTCGCTTGTGCCCGGAAATTGGGCTGCGATTTTCGATTCTCTCGTATCGGCCCATCGGATTTTCGGATATCCCATGCTCGAAAGTGGAGCACGCGTCCGATGAGCTTCTCCATCCGCCAGTTGAAGTATTTCGTCGCTACCGCCGAATTGGGGCAGGTCTCCCAGGCGGCGGTCGGACTGTCGATCTCGCAGTCGGCGGTGACGACGGCGATCAAGGAGCTCGAGCAGACGCTCGGCACCGACCTGTTCCGACGCTCTTCGGTCGGCATGGAACTGACCGACACCGGGCGGCGCTTCCTCGAACAGGCCTACGACATCCTCGCCAAGATCGACGAGGCCATGTCCCTGCGGGTGCCGCATCGCGAGGTGCGCGGCACGCTGACGGTGGCGGCGACCTACACCGTCATCGGCTACTTCCTGCCGGCCCATCTCGAGCGCCTCGAGCGGCTGCACCCGGAGCTGAAGCTGCAGCTCTTCGAGACCAATCGCGAGGCGATCGAGGAGGGGCTGCTCACCAACCGCTACGACATCGCGGTGCTGCTGACCTCGAACGTCGCCAATCCGGAACTGGTCTCCGAGACGCTCCATTCCTCGATCCGGCGGCTGTGGATGGCGGCGCGCCATCCGCTGACCCAGCTCTCGACCGTCAGCCTCGAGCGCATCTCGGCCGAGCCCTACGTGATGCTGACGGTCGACGAGGCCGCCTACTCGTCGCTCAAATACTGGAACCGCGCGCAGGCCCAGCCCAACGTCATCCTGCGCACCTCCTCGGTCGAGGCGGTGCGTTCGATGGTGGCGAACGGGCGCGGCGTGGCGATCCTGTCGGACCTCGTCCACCGGCCGTGGTCGCTCGAGGGCAAGCGGATCGAGACGCGGATGCTCTCCGACCCGGTGCCGTCGATGGACGTCGGTCTGGCGTGGAAGCGATCGGCCGAGATCACCCCGGCGATGGCGACCTTCCGCGACTATTTCCGTCAGGTCTTCCAGACCCCGCGCGCCGACCATCGGCTCTGACGCACGGGGGCTCGATCGTCCGGGCGCGATCCCCGTCCTCAGGCCGCCAGTTCGCCGAGCGCGTCGACGAGCGAGCCGAGGCCGCTCGAGCGCAGGGCGCGGAAGGGCAGGGCGCGCCGCTCGCACAGACGCTTGACGCAGTTGATGGCGTTGTGGCTGACGCAGTCGACCGGGAAGACGACGGCGTCGGCGCCCATCAGCGTGCTCTCGAGTTCGGCGACCGACTGTTCCAGCCCGCCGTCGTGGTGGAGCAGGCAGCCGTTGCAACGCTCGACCAGACGACGGGCATGGGAGACCGTGCTCTTGCGCCCGCCGACATAGAGGATGCGGCGGCCGGCGAGATCGACGCGGCTGTCGCCCTCGCTCTCCTCGATCTCCGGGGCGATCGCCTGGAGGGCGCGTTCGGCGCGGGCGAGTTCCATCAGCAGGGCGCGGTTCTCGTCGTGCAGACGCCGCCGTTCGGCGGCACCGTCGGCGAGCAGGCGAGCGTTTTCCTCGGCGTCGCGCTCGAGCGTGGCGAGCCGCGCCTCCGCCTCGTCGAGACGACGGGTCCGCCGGGCGGTGTCGGCGTCGTCGACCAGCGCGGCGAGCCGTGCGGCTTCGGCCTCGGCGGC
>DBMN01000353.1 GCA_002298965.1 Rhizobiales bacterium UBA697
TCGTCGCCACGCGGGCCATCGCCGCGGATGCCGTCCTCGTCGGCACCGGCGCGGCGCTGGTCGGCGCCCATGCGCCGGCGCTCGCCCGTCTCGACGCGCCGGCGATCCCCGGCATCGAGACCGTCGCCCGTCTGGCGCTCGCCAAGTTGGATGCCTGCGGCGGGGTCTGCGAGAAGCCGTCGCCGCTCTACGTCCGCCCCGCCGACGCCAAGCCGCAGGACGGCCACCGTCTCGCCCGGCTGACGCCCGCCGCGCTGCTCGGCCCCGCCGGGTCGGAGGAGGGCGCGCCATGAGCCTGTGGGACGACATGTGGGGTGTCGCCTGGTGGGTGGCGCCGTGGAGCCCCTGGGCCAAGACGCCGATGTTCTCCTTCGAGGAGGCCTGGGCGGAAGACACCGAGAAACTCGCCGAGATCCATGCCGCCGGCTTTCCCGGTGCGGCCTGGAGCGCCGCCGATCTCGCCGCGCTGCTGCGCGAGGAGACGGTGACCGGCGTCGTCGCCCGCCGCGCCAATGCCTTCGGCACGCGGTCGGCGGTCGGATTCGTGCTGCTGCGCACCGTCGCCGACGAATCGGAAGTGCTGACCGTCGCGGTCGCGCCCTCCCATCGCCGCCGCGGCGTCGGCCGAGCGCTGATGGAGGAGGCGATGCGCCGGCTCTACCGCGATCGCATCGCTTCGCTCTTTCTCGAGGTCGACGCGGGAAACCAAGCCGCCCTCGCCCTATATCGCCGCTTGCGCTTCGAGAAGGTCGGCGAGCGCAAGGGCTATTACGCTCACGGCAGCGTGCCCGGCGCCACGGCGCTTGTCATGCGTGCCGATCTTCGTTAATCGCCTTGATGGACTCCGATCCGGCCGGGGGAGGTCGCCCGTGAACCATCCGACGAACAGATCCGCCAACCCCGAAGGTCCGCTCGAGGATCGCTGCGTCGCCGCCGGCATGCGCATGACCGACCAGCGTCGGGTCATTGCCCGCGTGATCGAGGGCGCCGTCGACCATCCCGACGTCGAGGAACTGCATCGCCGCGCCTCTGCGATCGACAAGCGCATCTCGATCTCCACCGTCTACCGGACGGTGAAGCTCTTCGAGGACACCGGCATCATCGAGCGCCACGACTTCCGCGACGGCCGCTCGCGCTACGAGACCGTCTCGGACGAGCACCACGATCACCTGATCGATCTGCGCTCCGGCCGCGTCGTCGAGTTCCGCAACGCCGACATCGAGAAGCTGCAGCAGTTCATCGCCCGCGAACTCGGCTTCCGCCTCGTCGATCATCGGCTCGAACTCTACGGCGTGCCGCTCGACGAGCCGGAGACGCCGTGACCCACCGGAGCGGCGCATGAGGACCTTCCGCGCCGGCATCGCGCTCGCCCGCCTCGCGGCGATCACCACCGTCGCCCTGCCGCTGCAGTGGCTGGCGGTCAGGTTCTCCTGGCCGGTCGCCCGCACCCTTCCCGGCTGGTGGCACCGCCGCGCCCTCGAGGCGCTCGACGTGCGCATCCGCGTCTCGGGCGCCCCGGTCACCGCCCGGCCGCTGCTGGTGACCCCCAACCACGCCTCCTGGCTCGACATCCCGGTGATCGGCTCGCTGATGCCGGTCTCCTTCGTCGCCAAGGCGGAGGTCGCGACCTGGCCGGTCTTCGGCCTCTTCGCGAAACTCCAGCGCTCGGTCTTCGTCGATCGCACCCGCCGTACCGCGACGGGCAGGGCGGCGAGCGAACTCGCCGACCGCCTGTCGTCGGGCGACTGCATGGTGCTCTTCCCCGAAGGCACGTCGTCCTGGGGCGACCGCGTCCTGCCCTTCCGCTCGGCGCTGCTCGGCGCGGCGCGGGCGGCGATCGACGTCGGCGGTCACGACGAGGTCTTCGTCCAGCCGATGACCGTCGCCTATACGCGCATCGCCGGCCTGCCGGTCGGTCGCGCCGAGCGCCACCGCGTCGCCTGGGTCGGCGACGACGAGCTGATGCCGCATCTCTGGGGCATCGCCACCGCCGGCGGCATCGACGTCGAGATCGTCTGGGGCGAGGCCCGCCCCTTCGGCACGACGACCGATCGCAAGAGCCTCACCGCCGACCTCGAGGCCGGGGTGCGCGCAGGTCTCTCCGCCTGCCTCCATCCGGTGCAGCCGATCGTCGTCGAAGTGCCGGAACCCGCCGAGGCGAGCCCCGGCGACGCGGCGTGAGGCCGGTTTGCGCGGACAGGGCGGTTTCGCCGCCGGCCGTTCTGCGATAGAGAGCGCCGAACGATGGTGCGGGCGGCCCGAGGCCCCCGCCTTGCAGGACAGCCTTCACGGACGGGTTCCATGAGCGAGACGAAGAAGGTCTTCATCAAGACCTACGGCTGCCAGATGAACGTCTACGACAGCGAGCGGATGACCGACACGCTGGCGCCGAACGGCTGGGTCGAGGCGGCGAGCGCCGACGAGGCCGATCTGGTCATCCTCAACACCTGCCACATCCGCGAGAAGGCCTCCGAGAAGGTCTATTCCGAGCTCGGCCGCATGCGCGTGCTGAAGGCGGAGAAGGCGGAACGCGGCGAGAAGCTGCTGGTCGGCGTCGCCGGCTGCGTCGCCCAGGCCGAGGGCCGCGAGATCGCGCGGCGCGCGCCGGTCGTCGACATGGTCTTCGGCCCGCAGAGCTACCACCACCTGCCCGACATCCTCGCCCGCACCTCGAACGGCGCCCGCGTCGTCGAGACCGAGTTCCCGGTCGAGGACAAGTTCGATCATCTCGCCCCGGCGACGCGCGAGAAGACCATCGCCCGCGGGCTGACCGCCTTCCTGACGGTGCAGGAGGGCTGCGACAAGTTCTGCACCTTCTGCGTCGTGCCCTATACCCGTGGCGCCGAGACCTCGCGCCCCGTCGACCGCATCCTCGCCGAGGCCCGCCGTCTGGCGGACGCCGGCGTGCGCGAGGTGACGCTGCTCGGGCAGAACGTCAACGGCTTCCACGGGGAAGGCCCGGACGGCGAGACCTGGCGCCTCGGCCGGCTCTGCCGCGCGCTCGCCGAGATCCCCGGCCTCGACCGCATCCGCTATACGACCAGCCATCCCCGCGACATGAGCGACGATCTTCTCGAAGCCCATCGCGATCTGCCGCAGCTGATGCCCTGGCTGCATCTGCCGGTGCAGTCGGGCAACGACCGGATCCTCGCGGCGATGAACCGTCGCCACACCCGCGACGAATATCTCCGCCTGATCGATCGCATCCGCGCCGCCCGTCCCGACATCGCCATGTCGGGCGACTTCATCGTCGGCTTCCCCGGCGAGACGGAAGCGGAATTCGCCGACACGCTGTCGATCGTCGCCGAGGTCGGTTACGCCTCCGCCTTCTCGTTCAAGTACTCCGCCCGCCCCGGCACGCCGGCTGCCGGCGAGGCCGACCAGATCGCGGAAAGCGTGAAGATCGAGCGCCTCGCCCGCCTTCAGGAGGTGATCGACGCCGCGACCCGCGCCTTCAACGCCTCGCGCCTCGGCATGGAGATGGACGTGCTGATCGAGAAGCCCGGCCGCCGCCCCGGCCAGATGGCCGGCCGCTCACCCTGGCTGCAGGCGGTGCATCTCGTCGCACCGGAGACGCTGCTCGGCCGGATCGTGCGCGTGCGTGTGGATGCCGTCGCACCGAATTCACTGACGGCGAGCCTGATCGGTGTAGCATCGGACGGAAGGTCCGATTCGGCCGTCGAGGGAGGTGCCCGGTGAACGATGCGAAGAGCCCGTCTTCCAACGACTTCCCGGTGACGGGCCACGCCTCCGACATGACGCATGTCGTCCTCGCCTTCGACGACAACCGCCTCGTCTCCGATCTCTTCGGCCAGTTCGACCAGAACCTCGCCGAGATCGAGCGCCGCCTGCAGGTCACGGTGGTCGCCCACGGCAATCAGGTGACGATCAAGGGTCCGCACGAGCGCTGCGAGGTCGCCCGCACCGTGCTCGAGACCCTGTGGGAACGGCTCCAGGCCGGCCGCGAGGTCCATCCCGGCGACGTCGACGGCGCCATCCGCATGGCCGAGAGCGAGGCCGAGCAGTTGCCGCTGCCGACCCTCGAGCCCAAGACCCGCTTCGCCCCGGCACAGATCTCCACCCGCCGCAAGACCGTCTCGGCCCGCACGCCCGCTCAGGACGCCTATGTCCGCGCCATGGACCGCGCCGATCTCGTCTTCGGCATCGGTCCGGCCGGCACCGGCAAGACCTATCTCGCCGTCGCCTATGCCGCGGCCCTGATCGAGCGCGGCGACGTCGACCGGCTGATCCTGTCGCGTCCGGCGGTCGAGGCCGGCGAACGCCTCGGCTTCCTGCCCGGCGACATGAAGGAGAAGGTCGATCCCTATCTGCGCCCGCTCTACGACGCGCTCTACGACATGATGCCGGCGGAGAAGGTCGAACGCGGCCTGCAGTCCGGCATGATCGAGGTGGCGCCGCTCGCCTTCATGCGCGGCCGCACCCTGTCGAACGCGGTGGTCCTGCTCGACGAGGCGCAGAACTGCACCGCGATGCAGATGAAGATGTTCCTGACGCGTCTCGGCGAGAACTCCAAGATGATCGTCACCGGCGACCCGACCCAGGTCGACCTGCCGTCCGGCACCCGTTCGGGTCTCGTCGACGCGCTCGAGATTCTCGGCGGCATGGACGGCATGATCCGGGTGAACTTCACCGAGAAGGACGTGGTGCGCCACGAACTCGTCCGCCGCATCGTCAAGGCCTACGACGACGCGTCGCGCGAACGCCTCGCCGCCGAGAAGGCGCGCGAGGAGGCCCGTTTCGCCGCCCGCGCCGACGTCGGCACCGACGACACGCTGCTGCGCGACAAATACGGCATCACCCGCCCCGACCGCGGAGAGCGGTCGTGAGCGAGACGCCGTCGATCACCGTCGACATCGCCGTCGAGGCCGAGGCCTGGGGGGCCGAAGAGGTCTGGCGCCCGCTCGCCGAACGCGTCGCCGCCGCGGTCGCCGCCCGCGACGAGCTGATCGTGCCGGAGGAGGCGGAGCTGTCGCTGGTCCTGACCGACGACGCCCGCATCCGCGAGCTGAATCGCGACTGGCGCGACAAGGACAAGCCGACCAACGTGCTGTCCTTCCCCGCCGCCGACCCGGACGACGACGATCCGGGGCCGCTGCTCGGCGACGTGGTGATCGCCCGCGAGACCACGGCGCGCGAGGCGGAGGACGAGGGCAAGACCCTCGAGGATCACGTCGCCCATCTCCTCGTCCACGGCCTTCTCCACCTCTTCGGCTTCGACCACGAGACCGACGAGGAGGCCGAGGAGATGGAGGCGCTGGAGCGCGAGATCCTGGGCGGTCTCGGCATCGCCGACCCTTACGCCGACGAGAGCGGCGAAGGGGCGAATTGACACGAACCGCCCACGCGCCGCACCATCGGCGCTCGAATGGCGAAAGAGATCGACGCGAGATGAGCGACGCGAATTCCCCCGGTTCGGGGCAGAGTACCGGCGCCGCGGGTAGGGCCGAGACGGCCGACGCCCGTGGCGAACAGTCTTCCCGATCGGGCGAGAGCTGGCTCGATCGATTGCGCGCCGCGGTGGGCTGGAAACCGTCCGCCGCCGAGCTGCGCGAGAACCTCGAGAGCGCCCTCGACGAGGCCGGCGAGGAAGGGTTCTCGACCGAAGAACGCGAGATGATCCGCGCCATCCTGCGTCTCGGCGAGACCCGCGTCGACGACGTCATGGTCGCCCGGTCCGACATCGAGGGCATCGACGAGGACACCACGCTCGAACGCGCCCTCCTCGCCTTCATGGTCTCCGGCCATTCGCGCATGCCGGTCTATCGCGAGAGCCTCGACGAGGCGGTGGGCATGATCCACATCCGCGACCTCGTCACCCACGTCACCCGCGCCGCCCAGATCGGCGACGATCCGGCGACCGCACGGCTCGATCTCGCCCGCGCCGACCTCGGCCAGCAGCTCGGCGCGACCGGTCTCGTCCGGCCGGTGCTCTTCGTCCCCGGCTCGATGCGTGCCGACGATCTGCTGACCCGGATGCAGGCCGAGCGCATCCAGATGGCGCTGGTCATCGACGAATACGGCGGCGTCGACGGTCTGGTCTCGATGGAGGACATCGTCGAGACCGTGGTCGGCGACATCGAGGACGAGCACGACGAGGAGGAGGACGCCGACATCGTCGCCACCGGTCCCGACCTGTGGCTGGTCGATGCCCGCACCGCGCTCGAGGACGCCGCCGAGACCATCGGCTTCGACTTTTCCGGCATCGGCCTCGACGACGAGGTCGAATCCGTCGGCGGCCTGATCGTCGCGCTCGCCGGTCGCGTGCCGGCGGTGGGCGAGGTCTTCGTCTCCGACCGCATGCCCGGGCTCTCGGTCGAGATCCTCGATGCCGACAACCGCCGCCTCAAGCGCCTGCGCCTCGAACGCCGTCCGGTCGAGGGCGGCTGAGCACGCCGCGAGCGTCTTGACGTCGTCGTCCTGCGCCGACGAGGTGGAGCGACGCCGCGCCGTGCCGTGATTCGCCCAGGAGACGCCCTCGATGCTCGAATCCATCGCCCATGCCATCACCCTGTCCTGGGGGTGGCGACGGGCCGGTCTGGTCGCGCTCGCTGGTGCTCTCGGCGCCCTGTCGTTGGCGCCGTTCCACGCCTTCCCGGTGCTCTGGATCTCCTTCCCCGTGCTGGTCTGGGCGCTCGACGGCGCCGCCGACATGAAGGAGGGCCATCGCCTCGCCCGGCTCGGACCGGCCTTCTTCGTCGGCTGGGCCTTCGGCTTCGGCTGGTTCCTCGCCGGCCTGTGGTGGATCGGCGTCGCCTTCCTGGTCGATGCCGAGGAATTCGGCTGGCTGCTGCCGATCGCCATCGCCACCCTGTCGATCGGCCTCGGCCTGTTCCACGGCCTCGCCGCCGCGCTCGCCCGCCTGCTGTGGTCGGAGGGGCCGGCGCGGATCGCGGCGCTCGCCGTCGGCTTCTTCGTCGCCGACTGGCTGCGCGGTCACGTGCTGACCGGCTTTCCCTGGAACCTGATCGGCTACGGCTTCGCCGCCAACGAGCCGATGATGCAGATCGATTCCGTCCTCGGCGGCTACGGCCTGACGCCGCTGGCGGTGCTGGTCTTCGCCGCCCCGGCGGTGCTGGCGAGCCGGCGGAGGGGCGACCTGCGCTTCCTCGCGGCGATCGCGATCGTCTTCGTCGCGGTGGTCGGCTGGGGCGCGGCGCGGCTGCACTTCGCCCCGACCGCCTTCGTCCCCGACGTCCGCTTCCGCATCGTCCAGCCGGCGATCGAGCAGGTGAAGAAGCTCTCGGCCGACTACAAGACCGAGACCATGGAGCGCTACGTCGAGCTCTCCCGCCGCCCGGCGCTCGGCACCGACGGCCAGCCGCTGCCGACCAACCTGCGCACGGGCACCGGCGGCGGCGGCATTCCCGGCATCACCCATCTGGTGTGGCCGGAATCCGCCTTCCCCTTCGTCCTCGCCAACGAGCCCTGGGCGCTGTCGACCATCGCCCAGCTGATCGGCGACCGCACCGTGCTCTTCACCGGCGCGGTGCGCGGCGAGGCGCCGGCGGCCGGCGACGTGCGGCATCGCTGGTACAACTCGATCTACGCCATCGGCCGCGACGCCGAGATCCTCGCCGCCTACGACAAGGCCCATCTCGTGCCCTTCGGCGAGTACCTGCCGTTCCAGGACGCGCTCGAGAGCCTGGGTCTGCGCCAGCTCACCAAGCTGCGCGGCGGCTATTCCGCCGGCCCCGGCCTGCGCACGCTGACGTTGCCCGGCCTGCCGCCCTTCGCGCCGCTGGTCTGTTACGAGATCGTCTTCCCCGGCGAGGTGGTCGAGGCGGCGCACCGGCCCGAGTGGATGCTCAACGTCACCAACGATGCCTGGTACGGCATGACGCCCGGCCCCTGGCAGCACCTCCATCAGGCCCGCCTACGTGCCGTGGAGGAAGGCCTTCCGGTTGTAAGAGCCGCCAACAATGGCATCTCGGCGATGATCGATCCGATGGGACGAATCGTCGCCGACTTGACCTTGGGTCGTGTCGGCGTGGTCGATGCGGATCTTCCGAAGTCTACGGAATCCACGGTATTTTCACGTTTCGGTATGATCCCTTCGGGGGTGCTCGTAATGTTTGCATTTTTATGGGCTGGTTACCGGCGCGTTCACCGTGGCGGTTAGCGGATTCTTGAAAACGGTTGTATAAGGTTGACTTCGAGTGCGTGCGCACTCAATGTTCGACCAGCGGATGGCGAACTGGAACTGTCGGGGTTTCGATCGAGAGCCCGTCGGTCATGGTCGGATCGCACCCGGTCCTCGGGACCGGCCATGCGGATGCGCGCCGACGAGCCGCTGCGACGCCGGTTTGTCGTTCCCCTGCGACGTGGTCGGCGCCTGAGATCAAACGACATAAGAAGCGAAAGAACGATCATGGCCAGCAAGAAGTCTCCGAACCCGATCGACATCCACGTCGGTTCCCGCGTACGGCTGCGCCGCATGATGCTCGGGATGAGCCAGGAAAAGCTCGGCGAGCACCTCGGGATCACCTTCCAGCAGATTCAGAAGTACGAGAAGGGCACGAACCGCATCGGCGCCAGCCGGTTGCAGGCGATCGCCCGCGTGCTCTCGGTTCCGGTCGCCTTCTTCTTCGAGGACGCCCCCGGCCAGGCTCCGGTCGCCGGCGATCAGGGCTTCGACGAGCCGCAGACCACCTCCTATGTCGTCGACTTCCTGTCGTCGTCCGAGGGTCTGTCGCTCAACAAGGCCTTCATCCGCATCAAGGACCCCAAGCAGCGCCGCAAGGTGGTCGAACTCGTCAAGGCCATGGCCGGCGAAGAAGACGAGTGATCGTCTCCGCCGTCTGTTCGATCGGGGCGCGCGGACGCGAGTTCGCGCGCCCCTCGCATTTCGGGCGACGCGCGTTTCGGGAAAAATTCGTTTCCGACGTTCGTACCGTGGCGGAAGCGCTCGCTTGCTACCGGGGCGCGCCGTTGCTAAACGGGAAGCGCATTTTCGCCGGCCTCGCGCCGGCTCTTCCGGCGGTCGGACCGCGAGGTCGGGACCGAGCCATCCCACGAGCCCCTGCGCGTGTCCGCGGATCCGCGTTCGGGCCTGATCCGAAAGATCCGAAGACGTGTCTCGCGCCAGCTATCTCTTCACTTCGGAATCCGTGTCCGAGGGCCATCCCGACAAGGTCTGCGATCGCATCTCCGACGAGATCGTCGACGCCTTCTTCCGTCTCGGCCCGCAGCTCGGCTGGGATCCGGCCCATCTGCGCGTCGCCGCCGAGACGCTCGCCACCACCAACCGCGTGGTGATCGCCGGCGAGACCCGCGGCCCCGCCGGCATCACTCACGACCTGCTGCGCCACCTCGCCCGTCTCGCCATCCGCGACATCGGCTACGAGCAGGACGGCTTCCACTGGGAGCATGCCGACATCGCCGTCCACCTGCACGCCCAGTCCGCCGACATCGCCGTCGGCGTCGACGCGGCCGGCAACAAGGACGAGGGCGCGGGCGACCAGGGCATCATGTTCGGCTACGCCTGCCGCGAGACGCCGGACCTGATGCCGGCGCCGATCTACTACGCCCACAAGATCCTCGAGGATCTGGCGATCGCCCGCAAGGCCGGCCCGCTGAAGATGCTCGGCCCGGACGCCAAGAGCCAGGTCACCGTCGCCTACGAGAACGGCAAGCCGGTGCGCGCCGCCCAGATCGTGCTGTCGACGCAGCATCTCGACGAGACGCTCTCCTCCGCCGACATCCGCAAGATCGTCGAGCCCTACATCGTGAAGACGCTGCCGGCCGGCTGGGTCGACGACGACACCGTCTGGCACGTCAATCCGACCGGCAAGTTCGTCATCGGCGGTCCCGACGGCGACTGCGGCCTGACCGGCCGCAAGATCATCGTCGACACCTACGGCGGTGCCGCGCCGCACGGCGGCGGCGCCTTCTCCGGCAAGGACCCGACCAAGGTCGACCGTTCGGCCGCCTATGCCGCGCGCTACCTCGCCAAGAACGTGGTCGCCGCCGGTCTCGCCGATCGCGCCACCATCCAGCTCGCCTACGCCATCGGCGTGTCGCAGCCGCTCGCCGTCTACGTCGACCTGCACGACACCGGCAAGGTCGACGCCGCGGCGATCGAGAAGGCGGCGCGCGAGGTCATCAACCTCTCGCCGCGCGGCATCCGCGAGCATCTCGGCCTCAACAAGCCGATCTACGCCCGCACCGCCGCCTACGGCCACTTCGGCCGCACGCCGAGCGAAGACGGCGGCTTCTCCTGGGAGAAGACCGACCTCGTCGATGCCCTGAAGGCCGCCGTCGGCGCCTGACGACATCGTCGCGACACGTCGAAGCGCACGCCGGGACGAACATCCCGCGTGCGCTTCCTGCATCGAGGCCCGCCGTGATCGACCCGACCATCGACCCGACCATCGACCCCGCCGCGGAAACCCCCGCCGAGCCGCACGACGCCGAGGAGGCCCGTTCGCGCGCCTTCTACGGCCGCCGCAAGGGCAAGGCGCTACGCCTCGGCCAGGCGGCGGCGATCGAGGAGCTGCTGCCGCGCCTCGCCGTCGACGTCTCGACCCCCGGTCTCGATCCGCGCACGCTCTTCACGAACGCCGTCGACGACGTCTGGGTGGAGAGCGGCTTCGGCGGCGGCGAGCATCTGGTCGAGACGGCGAAGCTGAACCCGACCATCGGCTTCGTCGGTGCCGAGCCCTTCGTCAACGGCATGGCCAAGGCGCTGGTGTCGATCCACGAGGAGGAGCTCGAGGACCGCATCCGGCTGCATCACGCCGATTCGGTCTTCCTGCTCGACGCGCTCGCCGACGCCTCGATCGGCCGCTTCTACCTGCTCTATCCCGACCCGTGGCCGAAGAAGCGCCACTGGAAGCGCCGTTTCGTCCAGAAGGACAATCTCGATCGCATCGCCCGCGTCCTGCGCCCCGGCGGCGAGTTCCGCTTCGCCTCCGACTGGGCGCCCTATGTCGACTGGGCGCTGGCCGAGGTCCTCGCCCATCCCGCCTTCCGCTGGACGGCCGAGATCGCCGACGACTGGAAGACGCCCTGGGCCGGCTGGCCGGGCACGCGCTACGAGGAAAAGGCGATCCGCGAGGGTCGCACCCCGACCTATCTGATCTTCCGCAGGGCTTGAATCGGAAATTCGGATTCAAAATGAATCACTTACGAACCGGGCGGTCCGCTCGGTGCGTTGACACAACTGTGCCAAGCCAACACACTAAAAGGTGTACGAAGCGATTCGTGCAGAAAAGGGCAGGGCCCCGTGTGCAAGACGGGGCCCTGGTTCAACCGCCGGAAGGCAGTTTGGTGTGATCACGAGGAGACACTGGCCTTATTCGTCGATTTCGTCAACTGCCTTCCGACAACCGAAAGGCCGATAAAATGGCTAGACGTTTGTCGGAATTGGAAGTGAGCGTCATCAAACGTGCTCGCGAGATGGGCTACAAATACGAAGTCATTGCTTCGTACTTTGTACTCAATCAAGGGCGCATAGCGGATGTGATGAAGGGGCGGATTGGCTCCTCCGTTGCTCCGGCATCGAGGCTGCCGTCGGACTTCCCGCGGATCTGATGCTGTCTTGAGATGGGGCGGCGGCTTATCGGTCGTCGCCCCATTTTATGTTAGCGAGCTCGGTAGGCGCGCGATCCGCTTGCAATCCGCGCCGATTCGACTATGTTGCGCCTCGAGCAAGAAATTCTTGGATCGTCTTCCGGACGAAACGAGAGTGGGCCCCCGCCGGGACCCGCTCTTTCGGTGTTGGTCGCACGACCCCTTTGCCGACGAAGCCGATCCCGACCGACGGAGCCACGCCGCTGACCACCCGCCACGAACCCCGACTGATCCGTGAAACCGGGCTCGATGCCCGCATCGCGGCGATCGCCGAACCGGTGATCGAAGATCTCGGCTATCGCCTCGTGCGTGTGAAGTGCTCCGGCCGAAACGGCTTCACGGTCCAGGTCATGGCCGAACGGCCGGACGGCACCATCGGCGTCGACGACTGCGAAGCGATCAGCCGCAACCTCGCCCCCGCCATCGACGCCGACGATCCGGTCGACCGCGCCTATCACCTCGAAGTGTCGTCGCCGGGCATCGACCGGCCGCTGGTGCGTCGCACCGACTTCGAGCGCTGGTCCGGCCACGTCGCCAAGATCGAGCTGTCCGAGGGCCACGACGGCCGTCGGCGCTTCCGCGGCGTGATCGTGGGCATGCGCGACGACACTTTCGGCATCCGTCTCGACGACGTCGCCGAAGGCCAGCCCGACACCGTCTGGCTCCCCTTCGCGCTTCTCTCCGAGGCGCGGCTGGTGATGACCGACGATCTCATCGCCGCCTCCTTCCGGGCGGCCAAGCATGCCCTGGCCGCGGAAGACGTGGCCGAGGCCGGGGAAGACGAAACGGACGGTCCTTCCGTCCACTGAGTTGAGACGTCACGAGGACGGTCCGGCGGGTGCCGAGACCCGGGGACCTCGAGGGAGAAGACGATGGCAGTCAGCGCCAACAGACTGGAACTCCTCCAGATCGCCGATGCGGTCGCTCGCGAGAAGGTCATCGATCGCAAGATCGTTCTCGCCGCCATGGAGGACGCCATCCAGAAGGCCGCGCGCTCGCGTTACGGCTCCGAGACGGAAGTCCGCGCCGAGATCAACCCGAAGACCGGCGAGATCCGTCTGCAGCGCCTCCTCCAGGTGGTCGAAGACTTCCAGAACCCCTCGACCGAGATCCCGCTGGTCGACGCCCGCATGCGCAATCCCGACGCCCAGCCCGGCGACTGGATCGGCGAGCCGCTGCCGCCGATGGACTTCGGCCGCATCGCCGCCCAGTCGGCCAAGCAGGTCATCGTCCAGAAGGTCCGCGAGGCCGAGCGCGATCGCCAGTTCGACGAGTTCAAGGACCGCATCGGCGAGATCGTCAACGGCACCGTCAAGCGCATCGAATACGGCAACGTGATCGTCGATCTCGGCCGCGGCGAGGCGATCATCCGCCGCGACGAGCTGATCCCGCGCGAAGCCTTCCGCAACGCCGACCGCGTCCGCGCCTATGTCTACGACGTCCGCCGCGAGCAGCGCGGGCCGCAGATCTTCCTGTCGCGCACCCATCCCCAGTTCATGGCCAAGCTCTTCGCCCAGGAAGTGCCGGAGATCTACGACGGCATCATCGAGGTGAAGTCGGTCGCCCGCGATCCGGGCTCGCGCGCCAAGATCGCCGTCGTCTCGCGCGACGGCTCGATCGACCCGGTCGGCGCCTGCGTCGGCATGCGCGGCAGCCGCGTCCAGGCGGTGGTGCAGGAGCTCCAGGGCGAGAAGATCGACATCATCCCGTGGTCGAACGACCCGGCGACCTTCATCGTCAACGCCCTGCAGCCGGCCGAAGTCTCCAAGGTCGTGCTCGACGAGGACGCCGGCCGCATCGAAGTGGTGGTGCCGGACGACCAGCTGTCGCTCGCCATCGGCCGCCGCGGCCAGAACGTCCGTCTCGCCTCGCAGCTGACCGGCTGGGACATCGACATCATGACGGAGGCCGAGGAATCGGAGCGCCGTCAGAAGGAGTTCGCCGAACGCACCGCCCTCTTCACGGAGGCGCTGGACGTCGACGAGGTCGTCGCCCAGCTGCTGGCCACCGAAGGCTTCTCGACGGTCGAAGAGATCGCCTATGTCGGCGTCGACGAGATCGCCCGCATCGAGGGCTTCGACGAAGAGACCGCGGAAGAGATCCAGGCCCGCGCCAACTCGCATCTCGAGGCGCTCGAGGCCGCCCAGGACGTCGAACGCCGTGAACTCGGCGTCGAGGACGCCCTGCGCGAGGTGCCCGGCGTGACGACGGCGATGATGGTCGCCCTCGGCAAGGACGGCATCAAGACGGTCGACGATCTCGCCGGCTGCGCCACCGACGATCTCGTCGGCTGGACCGAGCGCAAGAACGGCGAAGTGGAGAAGCACGGCGGCACGCTGGACGGCTTCGAACTGAGCCGCGCCGAGGCCGAGGCCATCATCATGGCCGCGCGCGTCGCCGCCGGCTGGATCGAGGCGCCGGTCGCCGACGCCGAGGAAGACGAGGCGGAGAGTGCCGACGACTGAGGCCGACGCCGCGCCGCTCGACGGCACGGCCGCGCACGAAGACGGATCGTTCGACGGTCCGGCCGAATACGACGAGCGCCCCCCGAGGAAGGGGGACGTCTCGCGCACCTGCATCGTCTCGCGCGAGGTGATGCCGATCGCGGATCTGATCCGCTTCGTCCTGGCCCCCGACGGTTCGGTGGTGCCGGATCTGAAGCGGGATCTGCCCGGTCGCGGGGTGTGGGTGGAGGCGACGCGGACGGCGGTCGAGAAGGCCGTCGCCAAACGCCTCTTCGCCCGCGGCCTCAGGGCGCAGGTGACGGTCGATCCCGGGCTGCCGGCCCTGATCGATCGGCTGATGGGTGAACAGGCGCTCGGGACATTCGGTCTCGCGCGCAAGGCGGGGCTGGTGGTGACCGGCTTCGCCAAGGTGGAAGCGGCGGTGGCGCGCGAGCGTCTCGTCTGTGTCGTCCATGCCGCGGAAGCGGGCGCGGACGGCATCAACAAGTTGACGGCGGCGCTGAGGCGCCGCTTCGGAGGAGAAGGCGGCTGTCCGGTCGTCCGAATCTTCGCCGGGCCCCAATTGGATTTGGCATTGGGGCGGTCGAATGTGATACATGCTGCGCTGCTTCACGGACGAGCGGCCGAAATCTTCCTCGAGCGCGCTTCGGCGCTCGGCCGGTACCGCGGCGAGGCGATCACGCGGGTACCGTCGAACGACGATAACGCTCAGACGAGCGGCACCGAGCCGCAGGAATGACGGGCAAATGAACGACACGAACAGCTCCGGCGAGAAGACCCTGCACGTCGACGTCAAGAAGAAACTGACGTTGAAGCTGAAGACCGATGCGACGGTCCAGCAGAGCTTCAGTCACGGCCGCTCCAAGACGGTCGTCGTCGAGACGAAGAAGAAGCGCATCCTGAAGCCGGGCGAGGTCGAGCACGGCCACGCCCCGGTCCATGTCGCGCCCAAGCCGGTCGAGGCGCCCGCGCCGCGGCCGACGGTCGCCGCCGCACCGGCCCCCGTCCGC
>DBMN01000289.1 GCA_002298965.1 Rhizobiales bacterium UBA697
CCCCGGCCCGCCGATGATCCGCACCTCGCCCGCCGAGGCCTGCGGCGCCGCGGCGAGGAGGACGAGGAGGGCGAGGGCCCCCCTCATTGGCTCGCCCACAGGATGCGCGCCAGGCCGGCGATGCGGCCGGCGGCGAGCACTTCTGCGTCGCCGCCGACGATCGGGGCGAAGGCGAGGCCGTCCTCGGCGTGGCCGGCGAAGACCCGCGCCACCGGCGGGCCGCGGTCGATCCTGAGCACGACGCGGTCGCCGGGTCGGATCGGCTCGCCGTCGGAGACGATCAGCACGTCGCCCGCCCGGTAGAGCGGCAGCATGGCGTCGTCGGCGACGCGCAGCGCCGAACGGCCGAGGGGCTCGGTCGCGAGCATCGGCCCCGCCTCCTCGGCGAAGCCGGCGGCCTCGTTCGACCGGATCGTCTCGCCGTCGATCAGGTGGACCAGCTCCCACAGCGGCGATCCGGTCGCCGTCAGGATCTTGGCGATCGACTCGGTCGAGGGCCAACGCGGCCGCCCGTCGGCGGTGAAACGCTTGGAGCGGTTGAAGGCGGTGGCGTCGAGGCCGGCGCGCCGGGCGAGGCCCGACGGGCTCAGGCCGTGCCGCGCGGCGATCGCGTCGATCGCCGCCCAAAGCCGTTCGTGTCTGGTCCTGGACCGTTCCATCGGTCTCTCCGCCTCTTTTTCCACCGCGCACCGAACGGGAGCGCCATCATTGACCGATTCGCATGCTCCGCCGATAGAGAGTAATCAATCGCAGGTTGAAGTCCCTCCCGTCTCCCCTCGGGTGTGGCGACTTGCGGCGGCGGCGCGTGGCGACTAGGGTCCGCCTCGCCCGTTCCACGGCTCCGGCGATGCCGCCGCGGTGCCCGACGGCAGCGAGGATGGCGCCCGATGCCCACGCTCTACAAGATCACCGGACGCGACGAATGGGCCGAGGCCATGGCCCGCGGCGTCTTCGCCGGCGCTCCCGTCGATCGCGCCGACGGTTTCATCCATTTCTCGACCGCCGCGCAGGTCGCCGAGACGGCGGCGCGCCATTTCGCCGGCCGCACCGATCTCCTCCTCGTGGCGCTCGCCGACACCCCCTTCGGCGCCGCGCTGAAGTGGGAGCCGTCGCGCGGCGGCGCGCTCTTCCCCCATCTCTACGGCACCTTCGCGCCGAGCGACGCGCTGCGGGTCGTCGACCTGCCGCTCGGCCCCGACGGCCGCCACCTCTTCCCGGAGCTCGAACCGTGATCGACCTCTACGGCCTCGCCCGTCCCTTCGTCTTCCGCCTCGATCCCGAGATCGCCCACACGCTGACCATCAAGGCGCTGGCGACCGGCGTCGTGCCGAAATGCAACCGTCCGGCCGATCTGCGGCTCGAGACCCGGCTGTGGGATCTCGCCTTCCCCAATCCGGTCGGCATCGCCGCCGGTCTCGACAAGAACGCCGAGGCCCCCGACGGCCTGCTGGCGCTCGGCTACGGCGCCGTCGAGGTCGGCACGGTGACGCCGCTTCCCCAGCCCGGCAACCCCAAGCCGCGGCTCTTCCGCCTCGTCGAGGACCGCGCGGTGGTCAACCGCTTCGGCTTCAACAACGAGGGCCACGCCGCCATGCGCGCGCGGCTGATGCGTCGCCGCGGCCGCGGCGGCCTCGTCGGCGTAAACATCGGCGCCAACAAGGAGAGCCCGGACCGCATCGCCGACTATGTCGCCGGCATCCGCGCCTTCGCCGATCTCGCCTCGTGGTTCACGGTCAACGTCTCCTCGCCCAACACGCCGGGCCTGCGCGATCTCCAGGCGAAGGACCAGCTCGACGATCTGCTCGGCCGCGTCGTCGCCGCCCGCGACGAGATCGCCGCGACCGGCGCCCGCCGCGTGCCGGTGCTGCTCAAGATCGCCCCGGACATGACGCAGGAGGGTCTCGCCGACGTCGCCGAAGTGGCGCTCGCCCGTGCCGTCGACGGTCTCGTCGTCTCCAACACCACGCTCGACCGCAAGGGCCTGCGTTCGGCCCAGTCGGCCGAGACCGGCGGCATGTCCGGCCGGCCGCTGTTCCATCGCTCGACGGTGATGCTCGCCCGCATGCGCAAACTCGTCGGCCCGGATCTGCCGATCGTCGGCGTCGGCGGCATCGATTCGCCCGAGACCGCGATCGAGAAGATCGCCGCCGGCGCCAATCTCGTGCAGGTCTATTCCGGCCTCGTCTACGAGGGGCCGCAGCTGGTCGAGCGCATCCTCGCCGGCCTCTCGGCCCATCTGACCCGCGCCGGGTTGAAGCGCCTCTCCGACCTCGTCGGCACCCGCACCGACGACTGGGCGGCGCGCGACCCGGACGCCGGCCGATGAGGTCGCCCGGGGGCCGGCTTCGTGTCACCATGACGACGGATTCGCTGCGTATTCCGATGCGCACGCAAGTCCGTCCGCTCCATCCCGCCCGCCCGGTGTGACCGATGCTGCTCTACCTGCCCGTCGCCGAATGGCCCGTGAACATGTTCATGATCTTCGGCGTCGGCGCGGCGGTGGGGTTCATCTCGGGCATGTTCGGCGTCGGCGGCGGCTTCCTGCTGACGCCGCTCCTCGTCTTCTCCGGCATCTCGCCGGCGGTGGCGGTCGCCTCGGTCTCGGCCCAGGTCGCGGCCTCTTCCGCCTCGGCCGCGCTCGGCTACTGGCGGCGCAAGTCGATCGACTGGAAACTCGCCACCTGGCTGCTCCTGTCGGGCATGGTGGGATCGACCATCGGCGTCGTCGTCTTCTCGGCCCTGCGCGGCATCGGCCAGCTCGATCTGGTGATCGCCCTCTGCTACGTCGTGCTGCTCGGCTTCATCGGCGCCTTCACCACGCGTGAGGCGATCGGCACCATCCTCGCCAATCGCGGCCCGGTTCCGCCGCCGCCGCCGGTGCGTCGGCCCGACGGCTGGATGCAGTCGCTGCCGCTCAAGGTGGTCTTCCCGCGCTCGCGGCTGGTGGTCTCGGCCATCCCGGTGGTGGCGCTCGGCGTGATCGTCGGCTTCTTCGGCACGCTGCTCGGCATCGGTGGCGGCTTCATGATCGTGCCGGCGCTGATCTACCTGCTCAAGGTGCCGACCTCGATCGTGGTGGGCACCTCGCTCGTCCAGATGGGCGCGACCATGGTCTTCGCCACCTTCCTGCAGGCGGCGACCAACCGCACGGTCGACATCGTGCTGGCCTTCCTGTTGATGGTCGGCGGCGTCATCGGCGCCCAGTTCGGCCAGCAGATCGGCCAGCGCCTGCGCGGCGAACAGCTGCGCGCCCTGCTCGGCCTCCTGATCCTGGCGGTCGGCATCCGCTTCGCCGTCGAACTGGTGCTGCCGCCCGCCGATCCCTACACGCTGCGCGTCATCCTCGGGGGAGCGACGCCATGACGGGGGGATCGCCGCGCCGCCGCGCCGCCGTGCTCGGGCTCCTCGCGCTCGCAGCGATGGCCTTCGCGCCTCCCGCGGCGGCGGAGGCGCTGGTCTTCGAACCCTCGACCCGCCAGGTCGAGATCACCTCGAACTTCTCCGGCACGACGCTGACCGTCTTCGGCACCATCGAACGCGACGCCGCGACCGTCGGCCGTTCGGCGGGCTGGGAACTGGCGGTGACGCTGGTCGGGCCGAACCGCACGCTGGTCACCCGCCGCAAGGAACGCACCCTCGGCATCTGGATCAACCGCGAGGGCCGCACCTATGTCGCGCCCTCCTACTACGCGGTGGCCACCACCCGGCCGATCGCCGAACTGGCGACGCCGGAGGCGCTGAAGGGCGCGCAGGTCGGTCTCGATGCGCTGATCCTGCCGGAGTCGATCCCCGGCGGCGTCGAGATCATGGCCGGCTCGCGCGACTTCCGCGAGGCCTTCCTCCGCCTCCAGCGCACCGCCGGGCACTATGCCGAATATCCCGGCGGTATCCGCCGGATGGGCACGAGCCTGTGGGCGACCACCCTGCCGATCCCCGCCGACGTGCCGGTCGGCGCCTATCGCGTCCGGGCGATCCTCTTCGCCGACGGTGGTCAGATCGCCGAGGGCGAGACGGCGATCGAGGTCGCCAAGAGCGGTTTCGAGAGCACGGTCGCCGATCTCGCCGCCCACCGTCCGGTGCTCTACGGCATCGCCTCGGTGCTGATCGCGCTCCTCACCGGCTGGCTCGGCGGGGTTCTCTTCCGCCGCGACTGACGCCGAGGCCGACCACCGATCGCGCCGGCATGGCGTGGACACGGCCCTCGCCGAGGAGATGGACGACGAGGTTCGCCCGTTCGAACAGTCCGGTGAAGGCGCGTGAGGCGACGTCGAGCCCGCCGGCGAGGCTGCCGTAGGCCGGCAGGATCAACCGCCGCCCGTCGCCGGCGAAACAATGCCGCCGTACCGTGCCGCTCGCCACCTTCACCCGTGCCGCCGGATGGAGATGGCCGGCGAGTTCGCCGGCGGAAGCCGGATCCGCGCCCGGCCGCGGCTCGTGGCGGAAGACGAGGGCGCCCATCGCCAGTTCGGCGACCCGTTCGCCGCCGATCGCGCCGACCAGTGCCGCGTCGTGATTGCCGTCGACCCACAGCCATTCGCGGCCCGCCTGCAACGCCGAGAGCCGCGCCCGCGCCCCCTCTTCGATCCGTTCGACGGCGAAGGGATCGTGGAAGGCGTCGCCGAGCGAGATCACGCGGGCGGGGGCGAGGGCCGCGACGTCGGCCTCGAGCCGGGCGAGTGTCGCGTGGGTGTCGAAGGGCGGCAGCAGCGAGCCGCGTCGGGCGAAGGACGAGGCCTTCTCGAAATGCAGATCGGCGACGACGAGCGTCCGCGTGGCCGCCCACCACGCCGCGCCCGAGGGCAGGCCGACGAGCACCTCGCCCGCGACCTCGATCCGGCTGCCGCCGAAGGGCTCCGCCGCGCCCGTCATTCCGTCGCCTCCCGCATCAGCGCTTCCGCCGCTTCCGCCAACATGTCCTCGCCCGCCGACCCCGGCACCGGCTCGCGGCCGATCTCCGAGAGGACCGGCACCGCGAGCGGCGAGATCCGGTCCAGCCGCACGTGCCGCACCTTGCCCGCCACCCGCGCCAGCATGTCGGCCAGACGCCGGACGTCGAGCAGCCCGTGGGCCGCGTCGGCGCGAGTCGCTTCGATCAGGAAGTGGTCGGGCTCGTGCGCGCGCAACACGTCGAAGACGAGATCGGTCGAGGCGGTCATCTGCCGCCCGCTCTTCTCCTTGCCCGGATGACGGCGTTCGACGAGGCCGGCGATGATCGCGCAGTTGCGGAAGGTCCGCTTCAGCATCATCGATTCGCCGAGCCAGGCCTCGAGATCGTCGCCGAGCATGTCCTCGTCGAAGAGTTCGGCGAGCGACGGGCGACGTCGTTCGAAGGCTTGGCCGAGATCGACCGCGGCCCAGACGCTCAGGCAATAGTCGTTGGCGACGAAGCCCATGGGGCGCAGCCCGGCCCGCTCCATCCGCCGCGTCAGCAGCATGCCGAGCGTCTGGTGGGCGAGGCGGCCCTCGAAGGCGTAGACCACCATGTGGAATCGGTCGCCGTGCGGGAAGGTCTCGACCATCAGCTCGGTCTTCGACGGCAGACGCGAATGCTCGCGCTGCAGCTCGAGCCAGTTGCGGACCTGCTCGGGCAGGGCGCCCCAGTGGCCGGGATCGGCGAGGAGCCCACGCACCCGTTCGGCGAGATGGGTCGAGAGCGGGAACTTGCCGCCCCAATAGGACGGGATCTTCGGATCGCGCCCCTTGGCGCGGGCGACCAGAGCCTCGTTCTCGCGCAGGCCGACGAAACGCAGAACCTCACCGCCGAAGAGGAACGTGTCGCCGGAGGTCAGCGTCTCGAAGAAATACTCCTCCATCTCGCCCAGGACCTTGCCGCCGAAGCGCGGCATCCGGCCCTTGTCGCCCGAGACGAGGCGGACCTTGACCATCGGCATCTCGACGATGGTGCCGACGTTGAGCCGCCATTGCTGCGCCACCTGAGGATTGGCGACGCGCCACAGCCCTTCCTTCGTCCGCCGGATCTTGGCGTAGCGCTCGTAGACGCGCAGCGCGTAGCCGCCGGTCGCGACGAAATCGACCACCCGGTCGAAGCGTTCGCGCGTGAGCCCGCGATAGGGCAGCGCCGAGGTCACCTCGGCGAAGAAGGCGTCGTCGGCGAAGGGAGAGGCGACGGCGCGGCCGAGGACGTGCTGGGCGAGCACGTCGAGCGCGCCCGCCCGGATCGCCGGCGTGTCCAGCGTGCCCTCGGCGTTCGCCTCGCGGGCGGCGAGGCATTCGAGCACCTCGAAGCGGTTGGCGGGCACGAGCAAGGCCCGGCTCGGCTCGTCGAGCCGGTGGTTCGATCGGCCGATGCGCTGGGCGAGGCGGCTCGCGCCCTTCGGCGCGCCGACATGGATGACGAGATCGACGTCGCCCCAGTCGATGCCGAGATCGAGCGTCGAGGTCGCGACGACGGCGTCGAGACCCTTGTCGCCGCCGCCCGCCGCCATGGCGGCTTCCACCCGGCGGCGCTGGGCGACGTCGAGCGAGCCGTGATGCAGCGCGATGCGCAGCCCCTCGTCGTTCGCCGCCCACAGGTCCTGGAACACCAGTTCCGCCTGGGCGCGGGTGTTGACGAAGACGATCGAGGTCTTGGCCTTGCCGATCGCCTCGAGCACCGACGGGATGGCATGGCGGGCGAGGTGACCGGACCACGGGATGCGCACGTCGGGATCGAGGATCTCGACGATCGCCGGCGCGCCGGGCGGCGCCATCACGAGATCGGCCTCGCGGCGCGGGCCGTCGGGCGCCTGCGCCACCAGCCAGGCGGCGAGGCCGTGGATCATGCGCAGCAGCCATTCGAAGGCGAAGACGCGGGCGCTGGCGCCCACCGGCAGCGACGGCTCCTCGCTGATCACCAGCACGGCGGCGCGGCCGCTGCGTTGCAGTTCGACGTCGAGGTCGAATTGCACCACGCGCAGGTAGCGGGCGATGCGTTCCAGCGCTTCTTCCAGCGTCGCGGCGGAGAGCGCGCCGCGGCAGAGGAACTCGAAGCTGCCGCGCCGCAGCGGGCGCGAGAACAGCGCGAAACCCTCGTCGTCGAGCGCTTCGTTGATCAGCCGGTAGAGGCTGGCGTAACGCGCCACCGGAATGCGCGCGCCGGCATCGTCGAGCAGATGGCTGGCAATTCCCGCGCGGTCGAGCAGGCTGGAAAAGTCTTGTCCATTCCGCGAGATACCGGCCAGCATGCCGGTGACGAAGCCGATGGAAACCGTGGTGGGGCTGCTCATGATGGCAAATTATGCATAGTTTGCGTCCGCTTGTGCCATGGCGACGCGGGCATCGCGTGCCTACCATGCAGGCACTACACCCGCCAATTGGAGACGCCGCCATGACCGATCTTTCCGCCCTGCCTGGCGCAACGACGCCGTTGCAGCCCTACAAGCCCGTGCACAAGGTGCGCTTCGTCACCGCCACCTCGCTGTTCGACGGCCACGACGCCTCGATCAACATCATGCGGCGCATCCTGCAATCCACCGGCGTCGAGGTGATCCATCTCGGCCACAACCGCTCGGTGGAGGAGATCGTCAACGCCGCCCTGCAGGAGGACGTGCAGGGCATCGCCGTGTCGTCCTACCAGGGCGGCCACGTCGAATTCTTCAAGTACATGATCGACCTGCTCAGGGAGCGCGGCGGCGAGGGCATCCAGGTCTTCGGCGGCGGCGGCGGGGTGATCGTGCCGGCCGAGGCGGCGGAGCTGCACGCCTACGGCGTGGCCCATCTGTATTCGGTGGAAGACGGTCAGGCCATGGGCCTGCAAGGCATGATCAACGACATGGTGCGGCGCTGCGACTTCGATATCGCGGGGCGCGCGCCGCAGGATGCGAAGGCGCTGGAGCAGGGCGATCGGCGGGCGCTGAGCCAGATCATCACGGCGCTGGAAAACGGCGTCTGGCCGGACAAGGCGAAGAAGGCGCTGCTGGAAAAGGCCGTCACGCGCAACGCCGTCTCGCCAGCGCCGACTCTGGGCATCACCGGCACCGGCGGCGCCGGCAAGTCCTCGCTGACCGACGAACTGATCCGCCGCTTCCGCCTCGATCAGGACGACCGCCTGAACATCGCGGTGATCTCCATCGACCCCTCGCGCAAGCGCACCGGCGGCGCGCTGCTGGGCGACCGCATCCGCATGAACGCGATCCACTCGGTTGCCGGGCGCGCCAACATCTACATGCGTTCGCTGGCGACGCGCGACACCGGCAGCGAAATCTCCAAGGCCCTGCCCGACGTCATCGCCGCCTGCAAGGTGGCCGGTTTCGACCTGATCGTGGTCGAAACCTCGGGCATCGGCCAGGGCGACGCGGCCATCGTGCCGCTGGTCGATGCCTCGCTCTACGTGATGACGCCGGAATTCGGCGCGGCCTCGCAACTGGAGAAGATCGACATGCTCGACTTCGCCGATTTTGTCGCCATCAACAAGTTCGACCGCAAGGGCGCCGAAGATGCGCTGCGCGACGTGCGCAAGCAGTATCAGCGCAACCGCGAACGCTTCGGCGAGAAGCCCGAGGACATGCCGGTGTTCGGCACCATGGCGGCGCGCTTCAACGACGACGGCGTCACCGCGCTCTATCAGGCCGTATTTGCCAAACTCGTGCCGACGCTGGCGGCCAAGGGCCTCAAGGTCGGCGCCTCGACGCTGCCGGTGGTGAGCGTCAAGCATTCCTCGGCCGGGCGCGCCATCGTGCCCAGCGAGCGCGTGAGATATCTCGCCGAGATCGCCGACACCCTGCGCGGCTATCACGCGCACACGGCGGAGCAGGCCGCCATCGCCCGCGAGCGGCAGGCGCTGCAAACGTCGAAGGCCATCTTTGACGGCTGCGGCAAACTGAACAAGGAGTTCGATGCGCAGTTTGGTGAACTGATCGCCTGGAAGGACGGCCAGCTCACGCCCCACGCGCGCAAGCTGCTGGCGATGTGGCCGGACATGAAGAAGGCCTACGGCGGCGACGAATACGTGGTGAAGATCCGCGACAAGGAAATCCGCACCGGCCTCGTCACCGAGACGCTCTCCGGCACCAAAATCCGCAAGGTGGTGCTGCCGCGCTTCACCGACGAAGGCGAACTGCTCTCCTTCCTGATGCGCGAGAACGTGCCCGGCTCCTTCCCCTACACCGCCGGCGTCTTCGCCTTCAAGCGCGAGAATGAAGACCCGACCCGCATGTTCGCCGGCGAGGGCGACGCCTTCCGCACCAACCGGCGCTTCCGCAAGGTCTCCGAGGGCATGCCGGCCAAGCGCCTATCCACCGCCTTCGACTCGGTCACCCTCTACGGCTGCGACCCGGCGCTGCGGCCGGACATCTACGGCAAGGTCGGCAACTCCGGCGTGTCGATTGCGACGCTCGACGACCTCAAGGTGCTCTACTCGGGCTTCGATCTGTGCGATCCGGCTACCTCGGTATCGATGACCATCAACGGCCCGGCGCCGATGATCCTCGCCATGTTTCTCAACACGGCGGTGGATCAGCAGATCGACAAGTTTGTCGCCGACAACGGCCGTCAGCCCACCGAGGACGAAGCCGAAAAGATCCGCGAATGGGCGCTGTCCACCGTGCGCGGCACCGTGCAAGCGGACATCCTCAAGGAGGATCAGGGGCAGAACACCTGCATCTTCAGCACTGAATTCGCGCTGAAGATGATGGGCGACATCGCCGAGTTCTTCGTCCATCACCAGATCCGCAATTTCTACTCGGTGTCGATCTCCGGCTATCACATCGCCGAAGCCGGCGCGAACCCGATCTCGCAGCTGGCCTTCACCCTCGCCAACGGCTTCACCTACGTCGAAGCCTATCTGGCGCGCGGCATGCACATCGACGACTTCGCGCCCAACCTCAGCTTCTTCTTTTCCAATGGCATGGACCCGGAATACTCGGTGATCGGCCGCGTCGCCCGCCGCATCTGGGCCGTGGCGATGAAGAACAAGTACGGCGCCAATGAGCGCTCGCAAAAACTCAAGTACCACATCCAGACCTCCGGGCGCTCGCTGCACGCGCAGGAGATGGACTTCAACGACATCCGCACCACCTTGCAGGCACTGATCGCCATCTACGACAACTGCAACTCGTTGCACACCAACGCCTACGACGAAGCCATCACCACGCCAACGGAAGAGAGCGTGCGCCGCGCCATGGCCATCCAGCTCATCATCAACCGCGAATGGGGCGTGGCGAAGAACGAGAACCCGAACCAGGGCGCCTTCATCATCGACGAACTCACCGATCTGGTCGAGGAAGCCGTGCTCAAGGAATTCGAAGCCATCGCCGCGCGCGGCGGCGTCCTCGGCGCCATGGAAACCGGCTACCAGCGCGGCAAGATCCAGGAAGAATCGCTGCACTACGAGCACAAGAAGCACGACGGCAGCTACCCGCTGATCGGCGTGAATACCTTCCTCAATCCGCACGGCTCCGGCGTTGCCACCGAGATCGAGTTGGCCCGCTCCACCGAGGAGGAGAAGCAGTCGCAGCTCAGCCGTCTGGCCGACTTCCAGCAGCGCAACAGCGGCCAGTCCGCGCTCTGGATCGACAAGCTGAAGCAGGCGGTGATCGAGAACCGCAACGTCTTCGAGGTGATGATGGGCGCGGTGCGCTATTGTTCACTTGGACAGATTTCCAATGCGTTGTACGACGTCGGCGGCCAGTACCGCCGCTCCATGTAAGAAAGGAAGAAGATGAGCATCAAAACCGTAGGAATCGTCGGTGCCGGCACCATGGGCAACGGCATCGCGCAGGCGTGCGCCGTCGCCGGCATCAATGCCGTAATGCTGGACATCAACGACGCCGCCGTGCAAAAAGGCATCGCCACCATCTCCGGCAGCCTCGACCGTCTGGTCAAGAAGGAGAAGATGACGGCGGAGCAGAAGGCCGCCGCCATGGCGCTGGTCAAGGGCACCACGCAGGTCGCCGACATGCAGGCGGTGGATATCGTGATCGAGGCTGCGACCGAGAACGAGGGCCTCAAGCTGAAGATTCTCAAGGACGTCGAGGCCGTGATCGGCGCCGATTGCATCATCGCCAGCAACACCTCGTCGATTTCCATCACCCGCCTGGCCGCCGCCACCGGCCGCGCCGACAAGTTCATCGGCATGCACTTCTTCAATCCNNGCTGGTGGAAATCATCCGCGGCCTGCAAACCTCGGACGATACGCACGCCAAGGTCGAGGCCCTGGCCCGTGCGCTGGGCAAGACGCCGATCACGGTGAAGAACAACCCCGGCTTCGTGGTGAACCGCATCCTCTGTCCGATGATCAACGAGGCGATTTTCGTGCTGGCCGAGGGCCTCGCCAGCGCCGAGGAAATCGATGCCGGCATGAAGCTCGGCTGCAACCA
>DBMN01000051.1 GCA_002298965.1 Rhizobiales bacterium UBA697
CGGTCCCCGGCCAGCCGGCGGCGCCCGCCGCCCCGGTCGCACCGATCGCCGCCCCGGATGCCGCCAAGGCCCCGGCCATCGGCCGCACCGATCTTCTCGGCGGCTGGCGCATGGCCTCGGGCAGCGACAACTGCCAGCTCTTCATGAACCTGACCAGCTGGGCCGGCGGCTACCGCGCCACCACCCGCGGCTGCAACACGCTGGAACTCCAGAAGATCTCGGCCTGGAACCTCGAGGGCAAGACGGTCACGCTGAAGGGCTCCGACGGCTCGACCGTGGCGACGCTGGTCAACGCCGGCGGCGAGAAGTTCGCCGGCAAGACCGCCACCGCCCAAGGGATCTCCCTGTCGCGCTGAGGCCCCGATGGCGACCGTCCGGCTGCTTTCCGACGACGAACTCTCGGACGAGGCGGCCGCCGTCTTCGCCGAGATCCGCGCCGCCCGCAAGACGGACTACGTCAACGACTTCTGGCGGGCGCTCGCCCACGATCCCGTCACGCTCCGGCGCACCTGGGAGAGCCTGAAACAGGTGATGGGCCCCGGCACGATCGATCCGCTCGTCAAGGAGATGATCTACGTCGCCGTCTCGATCGCCCACGGCTGCGACTACTGCATCCACACCCACACGGCATCCGCCCGCGCCAAGGGCATGACCGAGGCGCAGTTCATGGAGCTGGTGTCGGTGGTCGGCATGGCGGCGGAGACCAATCGTCTCGTCACCGCCCTCGGCGTCGAGGTCGACGAGCGCTTCCGCACCCCGCCGGGCGCCTGAGCCCGGGACGGGAACGACCTCCCGACGCGACGACGCTTTCCGCTCTCAGTGCTCGAGCCCCGCCAGCGCGCGGGCGAAGTCGGCCGCGTCGAAGGGTTCGAGATCCTCGACGCCCTCGCCGACGCCGATGAAGTGGACCGGCAGGCCGAACTTCTCGGCGACCGCGACCAGGATGCCGCCGCGGGCGGTGCCGTCGAGCTTGGTCATCACGAGGCCGGTGACGCCGGCGACCCGGCCGAAGATCTCGACCTGGGTGACCGCGTTCTGACCGGTCGTCGCGTCGAGCGTCAGGACGACGTCGTGCGGCGCGGTCGGGTCGTTCTTCTTGATGACGCGGACGATCTTCTCGAGCTCGGCCATCAGCTCGGTGCGGTTCTGCAGCCGCCCGGCGGTGTCGATCACCACCACGTCGGAGCCGTTCTCCTTCGCCGCAACCAGCGCGTCGAAGGCGAGGCCGGCAGCGTCCGCTCCGGGTTCGCGGGCGATGACGGTGGCGCCGGTGCGGGCACCCCAGATCTTCAGCTGCTCGATCGCCGCGGCGCGGAACGTGTCGCCGGCGGCGAGCGTCACCTTCTTTCCCTCGCGGGCGAGCTTCATCGCGAGCTTGCCGATGGTCGTGGTCTTGCCCGAGCCGTTGACGCCGACGACGAGGACGACGTGCGGCTTCGCCGGTCCGTCGATCACCAGCGGCTTCGCCACGGGGGCGAGGACCTTCTCGATCTCGGACGCCAGGATGGCGCGGACCTCGTCGTCGCCGATCTCCTTGTCGAAACGGTCGCGACGCAGCACGTCGGTGATGCGCATGGCGGTGGCGAGGCCGAGATCGGCCTGGATCAGCACGTCCTCGAGCTCTTCCAGCGTCGCCTCGTCGAGACGGCGCTTGGTGAAGATCGCGCCGATGCCGGAGGTCAGCGCCGAAGAGGTGCGGCCGAGACCGGACTTGAGCTTCTGCCACCACGACAGCTTCGGCGCCGCGGCGGGTGCGAGATCGACCGGAGCGGACGTCGTGATGTCCAGCGCCGCCGGAGCGGGCTCCGCGACGACCTCGGCGACGTCCTCCACCACCTCGACCGTTTCCTCGGCGGGTGCCGGCTCCGTGGCGGGCGGGACGGGCGCGACGGCCGGGGTCGCCTCGGGGGCGGCCTTGCCGAACAGGCGACCGAACAGGCCGCGCTTCTCGTTCTCGCTCATGTCACGCCTTCACGTCATCGGTGGGGAGGGCGACGGCCCGGAGCACGCCGTCGGCATGGCCGACGACCCGCACCGGCACGATGTCGCCGATCGGCAGGTTGGAGACCCCGGCCGCGTCGACGCGCACGGGGAAGAAACGTTCGGTGTGGCCCTGGTCGGCCTTCTCGATCAGCACCCGGTCGATGCGGCCGACCTCGGCGTCGAGCGCGCGGGCGAGCGCCGCCTCGCCCGCCGCACGCAGACGGGCGGCGCGTTCCTTGACCAGCGTCTTGGCGAGCTGCGGCATGCGCGCCGCCGGGGTGCCGGGGCGGGCCGAGAAGGGAAAGACGTGGGTGAAGGTCAGGCCGCAGTCCTCGACCAGCCGCAGCGAGCCCTCGAACATTGCGTCGGTCTCGGTCGGGAAGCCGGCGATGAGGTCGGCGCCGAAGACGATGTCGGGGCGGCGGTCGCGGATGTCGGCACAGAAGCGGACGGCGTCGTCGCGGGAATGGCGCCGCTTCATCCGCTTGAGGATCATGTCGTCGCCCGACTGGAGCGACAGATGGAGATGCGGCATCAGCCGCTTTTCCGCACCGATCAGCTCGATCAGTTCCGGATCCGCCTCGACGCTGTCGATCGAGGAGATGCGCAGGCGCTCGAGCCCCTCGACGCCGCGCAGCAGCTGTCCGACGAGGCGGCCGAGCTTCGGCGTGCCCGGCAGATCGCCACCCCACGAGGTGATGTCGACGCCGGTCAGCACCACTTCGCGATAGCCGCGCTCGACGAGCGTGCGCACCTGTTCGACCACGGCGCCGGCCGGCACCGAACGCGAATTGCCGCGGCCGTAGGGGATGATGCAGAAGGTGCAGCGATGNNNACCATGTGCTCGGCCGTCTCGCGGACCTCGAAGATGTCGTTGACGCGGACCTTCTCGGTCTCGGAGATGCCGAAGTCGGCCAGCGCCGACCACGACGAGGCCTCGAGCTTGGTGTCGTTGCCGAT
>DBMN01000254.1 GCA_002298965.1 Rhizobiales bacterium UBA697
GGCCTCGACGCCGCGACCCTTGCGGAACCGCGCGGCGATCCCGGCCGCATCGCAGCCGCCGGGCGAGGCGGCGAGCGCCGCCACCACCACCGCGGTCTGGTCGGTGTCGGCGGCAGGAAAGGCGGGCTTCGCCTCCGCCGCTTCGGGCGCGACCAGCGTCGCCTCGATCTGCTCGGCCTTCTCCGCGGCGGACCCGAACTTCGGGATCTGATACTCGGGCCTGAGCCAACGGACGAGGCCGCGCGCCTCTTCGCGGGCCCGCTCCTTGTTGAGGGCGACGAGACGGGCGAGGATCTCCTCGTCGGAAAGATCCGCCGGCCAGCCGTAGGCATCGGCCACCGCGACGTCGAGCCGGTCGTGGAGTTCCTTCAGGATCAGCACCAGCCCGTCGTCGAAGATCCGCCGCTCGGCCGGGTCGAGATCGGCCGGCGCGACACCGGCGCGCAGGCGTTCCAGCACGTTGTAGAGCCCGGTCAGCGTCAGATGCGGATGCTCGGCGAGCACCCGCTTGCGATGGGCGTCGAGCTCCTCGGCGATGCCGCGGACCTTCTGCTTGCGCAGATCGTCGGTCACCGGGAAGGGGAAGGGGTCGAAGCAACGGGATTTGATGAATCGCGGGCGATCCTCTAGGGTTGAAGCGTTTGCATCAAACCAAACAAGGAAAATTTTCGAAGATAAGATACCTAGTCCAAGGGCATCCTGTATTGCAAATACCATTAATGCATCATCTGGTAAAATATCACATTTGAAAAATGTAAATATTCTGTGCTTTTGAGTGACAGGGGTAGCGATATATCTTTCTATTTGAAGTGCTGGCCGTAATTCTCGACGGGGCTCGCCAAATATCCACCAATTTTCTCGGTAGGAAGCGCGATTATTTGAGTCGCGCTCTGGTTTCACCGCCATGGCAAGATACTGATAGATCTCCGGAAATTCGTTCCGAACTTGATCGATATTGAGCCCGAACAGATCGATCACCATCACGTCTCGGGCACGGCCAGTCAGGTCGCGGCCGTTTCGATACTCTCGAATATGGCGATCTGCGCCGGGGCGAACACCCAAGCCGAGTCGAATTGCTTCGGATGGTGAGACGATGAAACCGGACCCATGAAGTTTCATGCCTGGTGAACAGATACCGCTATTGGCCATCAGCTCTTTGGCCGCAGTGACGTCCACGCCGATCGTCAAATCCGAATTGATATCCCCCCATCTCCCAATCAGATCCACAACCGGCGCATCCGTCTCGAGCCCCTCCTCAAGACTCACTTCGCGCAACATACCCTCGTGCTTGCCGGCCTCCGCCACGGTCATGGCGATGCGCACCGCAGCACTGTCGCGGGTCGCCTTGGTCCAGGCGTGATCGGGGATCGCCATCACCAGCGACACCGGCTTCTTCGCCTTCAGGTGCCGTTCCATCACCCTGCGCTGGAATACCTGGCTGATCGAATTGGTCGTGACGAGGCCGAAGCGGACGAGCGGCGAGCCGCGCTTGGTAAGAAGCTCGGCCGCGCGATCCCACCAGTACATGACGAAGTCCGCGCTCTCGTTCATGTGGCGGTGCACCGACCACAGCGCTTCGGTGTAGCCGTCGCCGAGGCGATCCCGCATGTACTTGCCGCCGATGAACGGCGGATTGCCGACGATGAACTCCGCCGTCGGCCACTCCGGCCGGCGCGGGTTCGGATATGTCTCGCGCCCGTCGACGATCTTCGGCAGCGGCCAGCCGTCCCAGGTCAGCACCGCGTCCATCTGCCGGATGTTCCTGAAGGCCCGCAGGATCGGGTCCTCCGGCGCGCTGCCCCGGGTGCGGAAGTGCCATTGCAGATGGCCGATCCACAGCACCAGCTCGGCGATCGCCGCGGCGCGCGGGTTGAGCTCCAGCCCGAGGAACTGGTGCGGGTCGACCGAATCGGTCTCGTAGCCCAGCCCCTCCTGACCGCCGAGCGCGGCGAGCGCCTCCAGCACCTCGCCTTCCAGCCGCTTCAGCAGTTCCAGCGACACGTAGAGGAAGTTGCCGGTGCCGCAGGCCGGATCGAGCACCCGCGTCTTGCACAGCCGCTCGTGGAAGGCACGAATGGTGGCGATCGCCTCCTTGGTCCGCCCCTCGGCCCGTTGCCGCTCGGCTGTGGTGAGCGCGCCGTTCCAGTCGGCCCGGAGCGGTTCGAGCACCGTCGCCACGACCAGCCGTTCGACATAGGCGCGCGGCGTGTAATGGGCGCCGAGCCGCTTGCGTTCGGCCGGATCGAGCGCCTGCTCGAGCAGCGTGCCGAAGATCGCCGGCTCGACCTCGCGCCAGTCGGCCTCCGCCGCCCGCCGCAGTTCGCCGATCTCCTCGGCATCGAGCGGCAGAACGGTCCGCCGCTTGAAGAATTCGCCGTTGAAGCGCCGGACCTTGGCCTCGATCGGATAGGCGAAGTCGCCCTTGTCCATCGCCTCCCACAGCTGCCCGACCATCGGCACGAACTTGGACGGATCGGCCTCGCACTTCTTCAGGAGATCGCGGAACGAATCCTTCGGCAGCAGCCCGACGTCCTCGGCGAACATGGTGAAGAGGCAGCGCATCAGGAACATGGCGACCTCCTCGGTCGGCCAGCCGTGCTTCTCCGCCGCCTTGGACACCGCCGCCAGCCGCTCGGCGATCTCGCGCGTCACCCGCGCCGCCTTCTTCGACGGATCGAGCGCCTGCGGATCGAGCCAGATCGCCTTCAGCCGCGCCCGGATCTCCGCCTTGCGCAGATCCTCGAGATAAATGCGGAAGCCCTGCCGGTCGGGGAACTGGGCGTAGTTCTTGCCCTGTCCGGTGAAGTCGGCGAAGACCTCGATGACGTGGCCGACGTCGCACACCAGGACGAAGGGCGGCCAGCCGTGCGCCTGCGGCAGGCAGCGGGCATAGTTCACCGCCTGGTTCTTGGCGTCGAACATCAGATTGTCCCACGACCGGTCGGCGCCGCGCCGGCCGCGGGTCCTGGTCTCGCCGAAATGATCGGGGGCCGCCTCGAGTTCCTTGCCGTAGCCCGCCCGCTGGCGGCTCTGCTTGGCCTCGAGCACGAAGGAGCCGCGCTTGTAGAGGTCGATCCGGCGATGGGCGAAACTGCCGTCGCCGTTCGGTTCCTTGACCGCGCGCTCGAAGACGTAGTCGTTGAGCTCCGACGTCGCCGCCGCCGGCTCGGGCCGCGCCACGCCGATCACGTCGCACAGTTCCGACAGGAAGAGCGCATAGTTCGCCCGTTCCTGCCCGCCTTCGCCGCCCGACCACCGCGCGATGAAGCTCTCGACGTCCGCCATGCCGTGCCAACCCCCGTTCGACGACGGCAGACTAGAGTCCCCGCCCCACCGGAGCAATCGCTCCGACCGGCGAAAGACACTCATGCCGCGCGACGGCGGCGACGGGACGCAGGGGTTGCTCGACCGTCCGCCCTGCCCTCAGGTCTCGGCGCTGGCGAGCAACGACAGGACGTGGGCATGCGAGGCGTCGAAGGCGACCTGTTCCTCGTCGGTGAAGCGGCAGGCGACGACGCGTTCGCGCCCCGACCGGCCGATGACGCAAGGCACGCTCATCACCGCGTCGCGCACGCCGTATTCGCCCTCGAGCAGGGTGCCGACCGGCAGCACCGAGTGTTCGTCGCCGGCGATCGCCCGGATGATGCGATAGACGCTCGCCGCGATGCCGTGGTTGGTGTTGCCCTTGCCCGCCAGGATGTCGAGGCCGATCTGGATCACCCGCTTGCGCACGCCGTCGCGGTCGATCGGCGCCACGCCGTTGAGCGAACAATAGGTCTCGATGTCGAGGCCGCAGACGTTGCACAGGCTCCAGGGGATGAAGCTCGTCTCGGAATGATCGCCGATCACCCAGCCGAAGATGTTCTTCGGATCGATGCCGACGTGGTCCGAGACGATGCGCATGAAGCGCGCCGTGTCGATGATCGTGCCGAGGCTGATCACCCGCTCCTTCGGAAACGACGAATGGCGCAGCGCCACCTGGGTCAGGATGTCGACCGGGTTGGTCACCGTCAGCACGATGGCGTTCGGCGACGTCCGCTCCACCTCGGCGATGATCTCGCGCATGATCGCGGTGTTGATCTTCACCAGCATGTCGCGGGTCTGACCGGGTTTGATGTTCGCCCCCGCCGTCACCACGACGATGTCGCTGCCCTTGGCGTCGTCGAAGTCGCCGACCACCAGCCGCGGGTTCTGCGCGTAGATGAAGGAGGTGATGTGGGAGAAGTCCCAGATCTCCGCCCGCGCCTTGTCCAGCGCCTTGTCGATCGCGACGATCTCCGTCGCCACGCCGGCGTTCAGGAGATGGCCGACCACCTCGGTGCCGACCGCGCCCATTCCCACCACGGTGATCTTCATGGATCGCCTCCTGCCCCGTCCGGCATCGGCCGCTCCGCCCGACCGAGGGTCGAGCCCTCGGGCGGCGCGGAGCGGGTCTCGTCTCAGTCGACCGCGTCGTAGAACTCGCCGCGCGCGCCGCAGACCGGGCAGGCGTCCGGCGCCTTGCCGATCACCGTGTGGCCGCAGATCGGGCAGACGTGCAGCTCGATCTCGCCGAGATCGCGCCCCGCCTTCACCGCCGCGAGCGCCGCCTGGAAGAGCTCGTGATGGACCTTCTCGACCTCGAGCGCGAAGCGCATCGAGCGGGCGGCCTTGCGGTTTCCTTCCGCCTCGGCGCGCTCCACCATCGGCGGATACATCTCGGTGAACTCCTCGTGCTCGCCGGCGATCGCCTTCTCGAGATTGGCCGCCGTCGCCTCGACGCCGCCCATCGCCTTGAGATGGGCGATCGCGTGGATCGTCTCGGCCGCCGCCACGGCGCGGAAGAGCTTGGCGACGCCGGGCATGCCCTCCTCGTCGGCCTTCTCGGCCCAGGCGAGATACTTGCGATTCGCCTGCGATTCGCCGGCAAAGGCATATGCGAGATCGTCGGTCGTCGACATGGAGGTCGTCCTCTCGTGGCGGCCGACCGGGACGGTCCTGCCGCAGGTTCCGGTGAAGATCGAAGCATTCTAGGATTCACCGGGGATCGTCGGCATCGGCCGAAACCCGTAGGCAGACGAGCCCTGCGCTCGACGCCGACCGGTCCGGGTGCGAGGATCGCGGCTCCACCGGATTCGCAAGCCCCCATGCTCCGCCGCACCGTCCTCCCCCCTCGCCCGCCGATCGTCCTCCGCGTCCGCCCACTGCCAGGCCGACCGACCCGCGGCATCCTGACCGGCGCCGGCCTGACGCTGCCCTGTGCGCTCGGTCGTTCCGGTACCACGCGGATGAAACGGGAAGGCGACGGCGCCACGCCCATCGGCCGCTTCGCCCTGCTCCATGGCTACCGGCGGAACGATCGCGGCCTGCCGGTCGCCGCCCCCTTCCCGCTCGTGCCGATCCGGGCGGAAGACGGCTGGTGCGACGACATCGGCGACGGCCGCTACAATCGGCGGGTCACCCTGCCCTTCGCCGGATCACACGAAGTGATGCGGCGCGACGACGGGCTCTACGACATCGTCATCGTGCTCGACGCCAATGTCCGGCAGCGGTCGATCGGTCGCGGCAGCGCCATCTTCTTCCATTGCGCGCGTCCGGGCCATGAGCCGACCGCCGGCTGTGTCGCCCTCGCCCCCGCCGACATGCGTCGCCTGCTGCCGCGGCTCGGTCGCCGCACGGTCCTGGTCGTCGGCTGATCGGGCATCACACACCGCGCGGGACTCGCCATCGGTGCATCTCGTTCCGCCGACTCGTTTCGGATGCAATCGGATCGCTCGCGAATCGAGCTGGAACGCGACCCCCTCCAGGATTCGCTGGGAAGCCCCAGGACGGCCGCGCCGGCGCCTCCGCCCCAACCCCTCGTCGCACTTCGAGAATGCCCGCCCACGAGTCTCGCTCGAGGTCGATCGTTTCGGATTCGAAATCATCTCGGAGTCGCAGCGATTCCGCCGACTCGTTCTGCGTGTCTTCACCTCAGACCGGGTACGACCGACCACCGAAGAGCGCGCTGCCGACCCGCACGTGGCTGGCGCCGAGACCGACGGCGATCTCGAAGTCGGACGACATGCCCATCGACAGGCCGCTCACGCCGCAGTCGCGCGCGAGCTTCGCCAGCAGCGCGAAATGCGGACCCGGCGCATCCTCGACCGGCGGGATGCACATCAGCCCCTCGATCGCCAGACCGTGCACGCTGCGGCAGCGCTCGACGAAGGCGACCGTCTCGCGCGGGTCGATGCCGGCCTTCTGCGGTTCGGCGCCGGTGTTGACCTGGACGAAGAGCCGCGGCTTACGTCCCTGCTTGACGGCCTCCGCCGCGATCGCCGCGGCGATCTTGTCGCGGTCGACCGTGTGGATCACGTCGAACAGCGCCACCGCCTCGGCCGCCTTGTTGGACTGCAGCGGCCCGATCAGGTGTAGCTCGATGCCGTCGGTCTCGCCGCGCAGGATCGGCCACTTCGCGGCCGCCTCCTGCACCCGGTTCTCGCCGAAGATCCGCTGACCGGCCGCGATCACCAGACGGATGTCCTCGACGCCGAAGGTCTTGGAGACGGCGACCAGCGTCACCGCCCCGTCCGGACGGCCGGCGGTCCTCTCGGCGCGGACGATGCGGCGGCGGATGTCGGCGAGACGGTCGGCGGCGGTCATGGGGCTCTCCGGGTGATCTGGCGGGTCGTCGCCCGCATATCACGCCCGATCGGCCGGCGTCATCCGTCGCGACGACGGTGCCGGCCTCCCGATCGGTGTCGCGGGACATCCTCCGCGCGCCGAAATCCGCCCCCGCGCGGCTTCGAACCATTGACCGAGGGGGTGCTTTCTGTTGAAGGTCGGGCCGAGCATTTCGCGCCGCTTCGCGCCCGCGCGCCGAGGCCCCGCGCCCCATCCCCGGATACGGACTTCGAACCTTCCCATGGCCGTTGAACGCTACAATCCCCGCACGACCGAACCGAAATGGCAGAAGACCTGGGCCGATGCGTCCGTCTTCGCCACCAGGAACGACGACACCCGGCCGAAGTACTACGTCCTCGAGATGTTCCCCTACCCGTCGGGGCGCATCCACATGGGCCACGTGCGCAACTACACGATGGGCGACGTCGTCGCCCGCTACAAGCGCGCCAAGGGTTTCGCGGTGCTCCATCCGATGGGCTGGGACGCCTTCGGCCTGCCGGCCGAGAACGCCGCCATCGAGAAGAAGGTCCATCCCGCCAAGTGGACCTACGAGAACATCGCCTACATGCGCGGCCAGCTGAAGGCCATGGGCCTGTCGCTCGACTGGGATCGCGAGATCGCCACCTGCCATCCCGGCTACTACCGCCACCAGCAGGCGATGTTCGTCGACATGTTCGACGCCGGCCTCGCCTATCGCCGCACCTCCAAGGTCAACTGGGACCCGGTCGACATGACCGTGCTCGCCAACGAGCAGGTGATCGACGGCCGCGGCTGGCGCTCCGGTGCCCTGGTCGAGCAGAAGGAGCTTGTGCAGTGGAACTTCCGCATCACCGCCTTCTCCGATGAGCTGCTGAAGGCGCTCGACGGTCTCGACCGCTGGCCGGACAAGGTGCGCCTGATGCAGCGCAACTGGATCGGCAAGTCGGAGGGCCTCGAGGTCCGCTTCGAGCTCGCCACGCCGGGTCCGCAGGGCGAGAAGACCGTGAAGGTCTTCACCACCCGCCCCGACACGCTGTTCGGCGCCTCCTTCGTCGCGCTGTCGCCGGATCATCCGCTGGCCAGGAGCCTCGGCGAGACCAACGCCGACCTCGCCGCCTTCCAGGAGAAGTGCCGCCGCATGGGGACCTCGGTGGCCGTGCTCGAGACCGCCGAGAAGGAGGGTTTCGACACCGGTCTGCGGGTGAAGCACCCCTTCATCCCCGGCAAGACGGTGCCGCTGTGGGTCGCCAACTTCATCCTCATGGACTACGGCACCGGCGCCATCTTCGGCTGCCCCGCCCATGACCAGCGCGACCTCGACTTCGCCCGCAAATATGGGCTCGAAGTCACGCCCGTGGTGCTGCCGAAGGGGGCCGATGCGGCGAGTTTCACGGTCGACGACGTGGCCTTCGTCGACGACGGTTCGATCTTCAACTCCGACTTCCTCGACGGTCTCGACGTCGACACCGCCTTCGACACGGTGGCGAAGCGCCTCGAGGGAACGATCGTCGACGGCGCGCCGCAGGGCGAACGCAAGGTCAACTTCCGCTTGCGTGACTGGCTGATCTCGCGCCAGCGCTACTGGGGCTGCCCGATCCCGGTCGTCCACTGCGACGACTGCGGCACGGTGCCGGTGCCGAAGGACCAGCTGCCGGTGCTGCTGCCCGACGATGCCAGCTTCGACAAGCCGGGCAATCCGCTCGACCATCATCCGACCTGGAAGCACGTCGCCTGCCCGAAGTGCGGCAAGCCGGCGCGCCGCGAGACGGACACGATGGACACGTTCGTCGATTCGTCCTGGTACTTCGCCCGCTTCACCGACCCGTGGAACACCGAAGGCCCGACCACGCGCGCGGTCGCCGACCGCTGGCTGCCGGTCGACCAGTACATCGGCGGCATCGAGCACGCGATCCTGCACCTGCTCTATTCGCGCTTCTTCACCCGCGCCATGAAGGCGACCGGCCACGTCGGCCTCGACGAGCCCTTCGCCGGCCTGTTCACGCAAGGCATGGTCGTCCACGAGACCTACAAGGGCCCCGACGGCCACTGGGTCTCGCCGGCCGACATCGTCATCGACGAGACCGACGCCGGCCGCACCGCCCGCATGAAGGACGGTTCCGGCGCTGTGGCGATCGGCTCCATCGAGAAGATGTCGAAGTCGAAGAAGAACACCGTCGATCCCTCCGACATCATCGCCACCTGGGGCGCCGACACGGCGCGCTGGTTCGTCCTCTCCGACAGCCCGCCGGATCGCGACGTGATCTGGACCGAGGCCGGCGTCGAGGGCGCCCATCGCTTCGTCCAGCGCGTCTGGAGGCTCGTGGGCGACGCCGTCGAGCTGATCGGCGGTGCCGGCACCGGTGACCGCTCCGCGGCCGCCCTGGCGCTCGCCAAGGCCACCCACAAGACCGTCGCGGCGGTCGAGGACGACATCGAGAAGCTCGGCTTCAACCGCGCCGTCGCCCGTCTCTACGAGTTCGCCAACGCCATCGGCCGCGTTCTCGCCGGTCCCGATGCGGTCAGGGCCGACGCGAGCCTCGCCGCGGCGGTCGAGGAGGCGGCCGACGCGCTGGTGCGGATGATCGCCCCGATGATGCCGCATCTGGCGGAAGAATGCTGGACCGCGCTCGGCCGCACCGGCCTCGTCGCCGACGCCGCCTGGCCGAGCGTCGACCGTGCCCTCGTCGTCGACGACACCGTCACCCTGCCGGTGCAGGTCAACGGCAAGAAGCGCGCGGAGTTGACGATCGCCCGCGATGCGGACGAAGCTGCGGTGCGCGAAGCGACCCTCGCGCTCGAGGCGGTCGCCGCCGCGCTCGGCGGCAATCCGCCGAAGAAGGTCATCGTGGTACCCGGGAGAATCGTCAATGTCGTCGCCTGACCGTGGCCTTCGCCCGCTCGCCGTCGCGGGCCTCCTCGTCGCCGGCCTCGCCCTCTCGGGCTGCACGACGACGGGCATCCGCCCGCTCTACGGCTCCTCGGGCGGCGCCACGACGGCGCTGCAGGACGTCGACGTCTCGACCAAGGGCCGGATCGGCCAGCAGATCCGCAACGATCTGGTCTTCGGCTTCTCCGGCGGTGCCGGCGAGCCGGTGAAGCCGCGTTGGCGCCTCGAGATCGCGACGACCGACGTCGACACCGCCGTCGGCGTCGACCGCTACGCCAATCTCGCGACCGGCCACATCGACCAGATCTCCGCCAACTGGGTGCTGACCGAGGTCGGGACCGGCCGTACCTTGGTCACCGGCACGTCCTTCGCCAACGCCGCCTACGACTATTCGCAGCAGCGTTTCGCCGACGTCCGCGCCAAGCGCGATGCCGAGAACCGTGCCGCCCAGGCGATCGCCCTCGACATCCGCACCAAGATCGCCGTCTGGTTCGCCGAACACCCGGCGCCCTGATGGGCGTGAACGCCGTGGAGCGGGCGCGATGACGGTCCTCAAGGCCCACGAGGTCGACGCCTTCCTGAAGGCTCCCGGCGAGCGCTGGGGCGTCGTCCTCGTCCACGGGCCCGACGACGGGCTCGTCACCGAGCGCGCCACGGCGATCGTCCGCGCGGCGAGCCCGGGCGACGACCCCTTCTCCCTCGTCCGCCTCGACGGCGCGGAGCTCGTCTCCGACCCCGCCCGCCTCGTCGACGAGGCCCGCACCATCTCGCTCTTCGGCTCGCGCCGTGTCGTCTGGGTGCGCGACTGCGGCGCCCGGGCGATCCTGCCGGCCGTCCAGCCGCTGCTCGACGAGCCGGCCAAGGGCAGCCTCGTCGTGCTCGAGGCCGGCGACCTGAAGAAGACGGCGCCGCTGCGCAAGAAGATCGAGGACAGTGCCTCGGCGCTAGCCATCGCCTGCTACGCCGACGGCGCCCAGGACATCGCCCGCCTCGTCGATCGCGAGCTGCAGGAGGCCGGCCTCTCGATCGATCGCGACGCCCGCGAGGTGCTGGAGGCCCATCTCGGCGGCGACCGCCTCGCCTCGCGCGGCGAGATCCGCAAGCTCTGCCTCTATGCCCTCGGCCAGAAGAAGGTGACGGTCGCCGATGTCGAGGCGATCGTCGGCGACGCGTCCGCGCTCGCCATGGACGAGTTCATCGACGCGGTCGCCGGCGGCGACCCGGTCGGCGCCGATCGCCTGCTGGCGCGGCTGGCGAGCTCCGGTACCCACGTCTCGGTCGCCGCTTCCGCCCTGATGCGGCATTTCCAGCTGCTCGAGCGCCTGCGGGCCGAGGTCGGACAGGGCCGCAGCGCCGCGACCGTCGTCGCCGGCGTCCAGCCGCCGATCTTCTTCCGCCGCCGCGACGCCTTCGTCCGTCAGCTCGGCCTGTGGAACCGCGAGCGCCTCGAACGCGCCGCCCGCCTGCTCGACGAGGGCCTGCTGCGCAGCCGCACCATGCCGACGCTCGCCGAAGCCGTCGTCTCCGACGTCGCGCTGACGCTGGCGCGGGCCGCCCGCGCCGCCGATCGGCGCTGACCCTCCGCACGACACCCGCTCCGGCAATGAAAAAGGCGGCCGAAGCCGCCTCTCTACCCGTCGTGATGCCCGGCCTCAGCCGTCCTTCAGGCGACGCACGATGTCGTCGAGCTGCTCGAGGCTGCGATACTTGATCTCGACCCGTCCCGAGCCGTCGGCCTTGTGGTCGATCGCCACGGCGAGGCCGAGGAGCTCGGTCAGCGAGGTCTCCAGCGCCAGCGTGTCGGCATCCTTGGCCTTCTTCGGCTTGGCCGGCTTCGCCTCGCCCGCCGCCGGCGCCTGCGCCAGCTGTTCGGCGTCGCGCACCGTCAGGCCTTCCTCGACGATCTTCTCGGCGAGACCCACCGGATCGGCCGCGGTGATCAGCGCGCGGGCGTGACCGGCGGTCAGCCGACCCTCGCGCAGATGCTCCTTGACCGGATCGGGCAGCTTGAGCAGGCGCAGGGTGTTGGCGACATGGCTGCGGCTCTTGCCGATGACCTGGCCGAGATCCTGCTGCGTATAGGCGAACTCGGCGATCAGCTGCTCGTAGCCGACGGCCTCTTCGATCGCGTTGAGATCGGAGCGCTGGACGTTCTCGATGATCGCGAGCTCGAGCGCCTCCTTGTCGGAGACCTCCTGCACGATCACCGGAATGTCGTGCTGCCCCGCCTTCTGCGACGCCCGCCAGCGACGCTCGCCGGCGATGATCTCGAAGTGGTTCGCACGCCCCGGCGCCGACCGCACCAGGATCGGCTGGACGACGCCCTTCTCCTTGATCGACTGCGCCAGATCGGCGAGTTCGTCCTCGCCGAAGTGACGGCGCGGATTGCGCGGATTGGGATGGACCAGATCGATCGGCACGCGCTTGGAGCCGGCGCGCGCCTGCTCGCTCATCGTCTCCGGTTCGGCCATGTCGCCGAGCAGGGCCGCCAGACCGCGCCCCAGACGCTTGCGCTCTTCCATCGTCGTCTCCCCGTCGTCGATCGGTTCGGAACTCGTCTCTGTCGGCCTCACGCCGCCGCGTCGGCCTTGAAGCGGCGCTCGCGCTGGATGATCTCGGAGGCGAGCCGCAGATAGGCTTGGCTGCCCGCCGACTTCAGGTCGTAGAGCAGCGCCGGCTTGCCGTAGGACGGCGCCTCGGAAATGCGCACGTTGCGCGGAATGACCGTCTCGTAGACCGTGTCGCCCATGTGCTCGCGCACGTCAGCGACGACCTGGCCCGAGAGATTGTTGCGGGCGTCGTACATGGTCAGCACGATACCGTGGATCGACAACTGTGGGTTGAGCGTGGTCTTGACCTGCTCGACCGTCGACAGGAGCTGCGACAGACCCTCGAGCGCGAAGAACTCGCACTGCAGCGGCACCAGCACCGAATGCGACGCGCACATGGCGTTGACCGTCAGCAGGTTCAGCGACGGCGGGCAGTCGACCAGCACGTAGGAGAAGTGCGGCCGATCGGCGCCGGCCGAGGCGATGTAGTCGGCGAGCGCGCGACGCAGGCGGAAGGCGCGATCGGCGTGCGAGGCGATCTCAAGCTCGACACCGAGCAGGTCGAGGGTCGACGGCGCGACCCAGAGGCGCGGCACCGCGGTCTCGATCAGCACGTCGTCGAGGCCGCAATCGCCGACCAGAACGTCGTAGGTCGAACGCTTGCGCTCGCGCCGGGCGATGCCGAGGCCGGTCGAGGCATTGCCCTGGGGATCGAGGTCGAGGATCAGAACCTCCTCGCCGATCGCCGCCAGGGCCGTGCCGAGATTGATCGCGGTCGTGGTCTTGCCGACGCCGCCCTTCTGGTTGGCGAGGGCGAGAACGCGCGGCGACTTCGTCAGGTCGGTCATCGATCGATGCTCCTGGAACCCGGGTCTTTCGGAACGATCCGTCGGATGAGGATCAACCGCCCCGCGGGATCGATCCGACTGATCTGTTCTACCACGTCCAGATTCCAAGATAGAGTGGCTTCGCGCACTTCAGCCGCAAAATCTTGTCCCTTGTGGAAAACGGCGACGGCCCCGCGCGCCACATGTGGCGCCGCCCAACCGACCAGCGTTTCGAGCGGCGCCAGGGCCCGTGCCGAGACCGCGGAGACCGATTCGGCGAATTTTTGCTGGAAATCTTCGATCCGCTCGGCATGGACCGTGGCGGGCGCGCCGGTCTCGCGGGCCACCGTCCGCAGGAACGCAGCCTTGCCCTTGTTGCTCTCGACGAGATGGACACACGCGCCCTCCACGTCGGCGAGCAGGATCGCCGTCACCAGACCCGGAAAGCCGGCGCCGGATCCGAAGTCGATCCACCGCTTCGCGTCGGGAACCGCGGCGAGCGTCTGGACGGAATCGGCGACGTGCCGCCGCCAGATGTCCGGCAGCGTCGAGGGCGCGACGAGGTTCTGGCTCTTCTGCCATTTGCGGACCAACTCGACATAGATGGCGAGTCGCTCCTCTGTTTCACGTGAAACGGGCATGATGTCCCGAAGGAGCACAAAGGGGTCGCCGGTCATCGTATCGGTTCCGAATCCATGTCCCGTTTCGAATCGTTCAGGCCGATTTCGCCGCCTGCAACTTGCGTACATGCGCCAGAACGAGCGTCAATGCCGCCGGTGTCACACCGTCGATCCGCGCGGCCTGACCGAGCGTTCCGGGCCGCACCGACTGCAGCTTCTGACGGATCTCGTTGGAGAGCCCGGCCATGGTCGCATAGTCGAGTTCGGCCGGCAGCTCCACCGCCTCGTCGCGCTTCAGCCGCGCCATGTCGTCGGCCTGGCGATCAAGGTAAACGGAATATTTCGCATCGATCTCGACCTGCTCGGCGACCGTCTCGGCGACGTCGGCGAGACCCGGCCAGATCGTCGCCAGCCGCGCGAAGTCGACCTCCGGATGCGCCAGAATCTCGAAGGCCGAGCGCCGACGTCCATCCTGGTTGACCGCGAGCCCGACCTTCTCCGCCTCGTTCGGCGTCAGCGACAGCCCCTCGAGCCGCGCCTCGACATCGGCGATCGCCGCAGCCTTGGCCTCGAACCGCCGCCGCCGCTCGATGTCGACCAGCCCCAGTTCAATCCCGAGCGGAGTCAGCCGGCGATCGGCATTGTCGGCACGAAGGCTCAGCCGGAACTCGGCACGCGAGGTGAACATGCGATAGGGCTCGGTGATGCCCCGCGTGACGAGGTCGTCGATCATCACGCCGATGTAGCTCTCGGCCCTCGAGAAGGTCACGCCGTCGCACCCACGCGCCCGCCGCGCCGCATTGAGACCGGCGACCAGCCCCTGCGCAGCCGCTTCCTCGTAGCCGGTGGTGCCGTTGATCTGACCGGCGAGGAACAGACCGGCCATGCCCTTCGCCTCCAGCGTCGGCTCGAGCCCGCGCGGATCGACGTGGTCGTATTCGATGGCATAGCCGGGCCGGAAGATCTCCACCGCCTCGAGCCCCGGAATGGTCCGGAGCAGCGCCAGCTGCGCATCGGCCGGCAGCGAGGTCGACAGCCCGTTCGGGTAGACCGTCGGATCGTCGAGCCCCTCCGGCTCGAGGAAGATCTGGTGGCCTTCGCGATCGCCGAAGCGGACGATCTTGTCCTCGATCGACGGACAGTAGCGCGGGCCGCGGCTGTCGATCTGACCGCCGTACATCGCCGAGCGATCGAGATTGGCGCGGATCACCGCATGGGTCGCGTCGGTCGTCCGGGTAATGCCGCAGCGGATCTGCGGCGTCTCGATCCGGTCGGTGAGCATCGAGAAGGTCGAGGGGACATCGTCGCCCTCCTGCATCTCGACCCGATCCCAGGTGATGGTCCGCCCGTCGAGCCGTGCCGGCGTGCCGGTCTTGAGCCGGCCGAGCGTCAGACCGGCCGCCGCCAACGCATCGGAAAAGCCGACGACCGCCGGATCGCCGACCCGACCGCCGGAGGTCTTGTCGTGGCCGACATGCATCAGCCCGTTGAGGAAGGTGCCGGACGCGACGACGACCGCATCGGCCGCGAGCACGCGCCCGTCGGCGAGCCGAACGCCGGCGACGCGAGGCCCCTCGAAGACCAGCGAAGCCGCCTCCCCCTCGATCACTTCGAGCCGCTCCGTCGCCGTCACCGCCTCTTGGACGGCGCGGGCATAGAGCCGGCGATCCATCTGCGCCCGCGGACCGCGCACCGCCGGTCCCTTGCGGCGATTGAGCAGGCGGAACTGGATGCCACCGAGATCGGCCGCGCGACCCATGACACCGCCGAGCGCGTCGATCTCGCGGACGAGATGACCCTTGCCGAGCCCGCCGATCGCCGGGTTGCAGGACATCGCGCCGATCGTCTCGAAACGATGGGTGACGAGCCGCGTCGCCGCCCCCGCCCGCGCCGCCGCGGCCGCCGCTTCGACGCCGGCATGTCCACCACCGATCACGATCACCGTGCCATTCGTCATGTCGTACCCGTCATGGTCATTCATCGGATTCGAAACGGATTCGAATCGACTGATTCACGTGAAACACACCGATCATTTGCCGATGCAGAAGCTGGAGAACACGCGATCCAGCAGATCCTCGACGTCCACCCGCCCCGTGAGCCGCCCCAACGCGTCGGTCGCACGCCGAAGATGTTCCGCTGCCAGAACGAGATCGTTTCGAGTCTGAATCGCTCTGTCGAGGCTCTTCACCACGTCGGCAAGGAGAACGCGATGTCGCTCCCGCGTCGGAACCGCCTCGGCGCCACTCCCCGACAGGGCTTCCGTCGCGAAGACACCGAGCGCCGCGACCAGCGCATCGACACCCTCGCCGGTCACCGTCGACACCGCGAAACGCGGGATGGTCGGATCGATCGCCACGACGACACCGCCCCCCAGATCGCTCTTGGCGTCGATCAGCCAGATCGGCGCATCGACACCGTCTGTCGCCTCGTGCGCCGCATCGGGTGCACCGACCGACAGGATCAGATCCGCCGACCGCGCCCGCTCGAGCGCACGCCTTATACCTTCTCGCTCGACCTGGTTCGAGGCCTCGCGCAGACCGGCGGTGTCGACCAGCGTCACCGGACAGCCGGCGAGATCGAGATGCACCTCGAGCACGTCGCGCGTCGTCCCCGCCTCTTCCGAGACGATGGCGACGTCGCGCCGGGCAAGGTGGTTGAGCAGGCTCGATTTGCCGGCATTGGGCGGACCGACGATCACCACCTGCAAGCCGTCGCGCAGTCGCTCGCCGCGCCGGGCGTTGCCGAGATGTTTCGAAACCGATTCCATCGTCGCCGCGGCGATGGTGAAGGCGCGATCGGCGATCGAATCCGGAATGTCGTCCTCGTCGGCGAAATCGAGATCGGCCTCGATCGCCGCACGCGCATCGATCAGGTCGGAGCGCCAACCGTCGTAGAGCCGCCGCAGCGACCCTTCACTCTGCGCCAGCGCCTGCCGAAGTTGCGCCTCGGTCTCGGCGGCGAGGAGATCGGCGAGGCCCTCGACCTCGGTGAGATCGAGCCGGCCGGAGAGGAAGGCACGTCGTGTGAACTCGCCGGCCTCCGCCGGGCGGACGCCGTCGAACGAGCCGAGCAAAGCAGCGAGCGCACGCACCACGGCGCGCGAGCCGTGGACCTGGAACTCGATCACGTCCTCGCCGGTGAAGGAGCCGGGCGCCGGGAACCACAGCACCAGACCGCGATCGATCGGCGAACCGGATCGGTCCCGAATCGACGCGAGCGTCGCCACGCGCGGCGCCGGCACACGGCCGATCACCGCCTCGAGCACGGCGCGACAGGCGGGCCCGCTGACCCGCATGACCGCGACGCCGCTCGGCAAGCCACCACTCGCCATGGCATAGATCGTGCTCATTCCCGTTCACGGCTCCTTGCCGACGCGCTCCGGCGCGCCAGTTTCACAACGGCCCTTCCGCGCGGAGACGACCTTGCCCCTGCCCGATCGCAACCTGCTCGCCGACACCGCCAGCCCCTATCTCATCGCCCATGCCGACAATCCGGTCCATTGGCGTCCCTGGGGCCCGGAAGCCTTGGCCGAAGCGGCGGAGAAGAACAAGCCGATTCTGCTGTCGATCGGCTATGCCGCCTGCCATTGGTGCCACGTGATGGCGCACGAATCCTTCGAGGACCCCGACGTCGCCGCGGTGATGAACCGGCATTTCGTGAACATCAAGGTCGATCGCGAGGAGCGCCCGGACATCGACCACATCTACATGACGGCGCTCCACGCCTTCAACGAACGCGGCGGCTGGCCGCTCACCATGTTCCTCGATCCCGCCGGCCGGCCCTACTGGGGCGGCACCTATTTTCCGCGCGAGGCGAAATGGGGCCATCCCGGCATCATTCCGGTGCTCGAGGAAATGGCACGTCTGTGGCGCGAGGAACCCGACAAATGCGACAAGAATGCCGGCGCGGTGCATCGCCGTCTGGCGGCGCGCACGGCGAGCGGCCCAACGCCGTCGCTCGGTGTCGACTTCCTCGACGCCGTCGCCGATCGGCTGCTCGGCATGGTCGATCCGGTCAACGGCGGTGTCGGCTCGGCGCCGAAGTTCCCGCAGACGCCGATCCTCGACTTCTTCTGGTCCGCCTCACGGCGACGCGCCGGACGGCAGGCGGCCGATGCGGTCACCCTGACGCTCGAGCGTATGAGCCGCGGTGGCATCTATGACCACCTCGGCGGCGGCTTCGCCCGCTATTCGACCGACGAGCGCTGGCTCGTCCCGCATTTCGAGAAGATGCTCTACGACAACGCCCAGCTCCTGCCGTTGCTCGGCCGGGCCTGGACCTCGACCGGCCATCCGTCGTTCCGCGCCCGAATCGAAGAGACGGTCGGCTGGCTGGCGCGCGAGATGCGTCTGCCCGGCGGCGCCTTCGCCTCGGCACTCGACGCCGACAGCGAGCACGAGGAAGGCAAGTTCTACGTCTGGAGCGATGCCGAGATCCGCGAGATCCTCGGCCCCGACGCCGCCGAGTTCGCCGCCGCCTACGACGTCTCCCCGCAGGGCAACTGGGAAGGCAAGGTCGTCCTCTCCCGCCTCGAGGACACCGGCCGCTGGGACCGCGACCGCGAGGCCCGTCTCGCCGCCGCGCGGGCGAAGCTCTTCGCCCGCCGCGAGACCCGCGTCCGTCCGGCCCTCGACGACAAGGTCCTCGCCGACTGGAACGGCGCGGCCATCCACGCGCTGGTCGAGGTCGGCCGTCGGCTTGATCGGCCGGACTGGATCGAACTCGCGATCGGCGCCTATCGTTTCGTCGCCGATTCCATGAGCCGCGGCGATCGCCTCGCCCATGCCCATCGCGACGGCCGCGACGTCTTCCCCGGCCTCGCCTCCGACCTCGCCCACATGGCGCGCGCCGCGATCATCCTCGCCGAGACGCTCGGCCGCGATCCCTGGCTCTCCGACGCCGTGCGCTGGATGGAGGCGCTCGACCGCCACCATGCCGATCCGGCCGGCGGCTGGTTCCTCACCGCCGACGACGCCGAGGCCCTGGTGGTGCGCCCCGCCCCGACCAAGGACGACGCGACGCCGAACCCGATGTCGGTCGCGCTCGACAACTGCATCCGGCTGGCGACGCTGACCGGTGAAGCGCGGTGGCACGAACGGGCCGAGACGGTCCTGACCAAGCTCGCGACCACAATGCTCGCCGACATCTGGTCGACGGCCTCGCTGTCGACGGCGCTCGATTTCGCCATCGGCGCGGTCGAAGTGGTGTTGATCGTGCCGAAGGAGACGGATGCGACGCCGCTGCGTCGTGTCGTCTTCGAATCGACCGACCCGCGGATCATCCTGTTCGAAACCGAATCGACCGCCGGCCTGCCCGCATCCCACCCGGCGCACGGCAAGCCCGCAATCGACGGCTTAGCCACGGCCTGGGTCTGTCGCGAAGGCTCGTGCGGCCTGCCGCTGACCGAACCTGGACCGCTGAGGACACTCCTCGAAACCGGGCGCTACGTCTGAGCGACCCGCGCGTCGGATCGAAACCGATTCGACCGTGTCACACGGATTCACGTGAAACACGGCGCCAAACGCAGAAGGCCCCGGATCGCTCCGGGGCCTTCGTCGTTCGATACGCAGCCGATTCGATCAGGTGTTCATCGAATCGAAGAAGTCGGCGTTGCGCTTGGTCTGACGCAGCTTGTCGAGCAGGAACTCGATCGCGTCGACCGTGCCCATCGGCGTGAGAATGCGGCGCAGCACATAGGTCTTCTTGAGCACGTCGGCCGGGACCAACAGCTCTTCCTTGCGGGTGCCGGAACGGGTGATGTCGATCGACGGGAAGACGCGCTTGTCGGCCACCTTGCGGTCGAGAATGATCTCGGAGTTGCCGGTGCCCTTGAACTCTTCGAAGATCACTTCGTCCATGCGGCTGCCCGTCTCGATCAGCGCGGTCGCGATGATGGTCAGCGAACCGCCGTTCTCGATGTTGCGCGCCGCGCCGAAGAAGCGCTTCGGACGCTGCAGGGCGTTGGCGTCGACACCGCCGGTCAGCACCTTGCCCGACGACGGAACGACGGTGTTGTAGGCGCGGCCGAGGCGGGTGATCGAGTCGAGCAGGATGACGACGTCGCGGCCGTGTTCGACCAGGCGCTTGGCCTTCTCGATCACCATCTCGGCGACCTGGACGTGACGCGAGGCCGGCTCGTCGAAGGTCGAGGAAACGACCTCGCCCTTCACCGTGCGCTGCATGTCGGTCACTTCTTCCGGGCGCTCGTCGATCAGCAGGACGATCAGGAAGCATTCCGGATGATTGGACGTGATCGAGCGGGCGATGTTCTGCAGCAGCACCGTCTTACCGGTGCGCGGCGGGGCGACGATCAGCGCGCGCTGGCCCTTGCCGAGCGGCGAGACGATGTCGATGACGCGGGCCGACATGTCCTTGGACGTCGGCTCCTCCGGCTCCATCTTGAAGCGGCTCTCGGGATAGAGCGGCGTCAGATTGTCGAAGTTGACCTTGTGACGGGCGCGCTCCGGATCCTCGAAGTTGATCGTGTTGACCTTCAGCAGCGCGAAATAGCGCTCGCCTTCCTTCGGGGAGCGGATGTGACCCTCGACCGTGTCGCCGGTCCTGAGCGAGAAGCGGCGGATCTGCGAGGGCGACACGTAGATGTCGTCGGGACCGGGCAGATAGTTGGCGTCGGGCGAACGCAGGAAGCCGAAGCCGTCCTGCAGCACCTCGACGACGCCTTCGCCGATGATCTCGACCTCGCGCGCCGCCAGCTGCTTGAGGATCGCGAACATCAGCTCCTGCTTGCGCATGGTGGAGGCGTTCTCGACCTCGAGTTCCTCGGCGAAGGCGAGGAGTTCGGTCGGCGACTTGGACTTGAGGTCCTGGAGCTTGAGCTGCTGCATGGAGGGGGGATCTCTGACGGATGGACGATCGGTGCCGGCACGATGCCGGGCGACGTCTTGCTTGATGTCCGATGCCGCAGCGATGAAGGACGAGACGTCCGCGGCATGCGAGAGGGGGGAGTGAAACGGGGAGCGGCTCTGCCGGGCCTCCGAACTTCCGGCGCGTACGCCGTGAAGAACCGTCTCTGAGGAAGGTGGCGGGAAAATAGCGATTCCGGCCGCTTCGCACAAGCCCCCGTCTCGAACCGGCAGATCGGGCGCGGGACACCCACGCCGAACGGACGTCAGAACGGCTTGACGATCACCAGGATGACGACGGCGATCATGATCAGCGTCGGCACCTCGTTCATGAAGCGCCAGAAGCGATGGTCACGCCGGCCCTCGTCGCGGGCGAAGTCGGCGACCGCCTTGGCGAAATAGCCGTGCGCCGCGGAAAGTCCGAGCACCAGGGCGAGCTTGGCGTGGAGCCAGCCGCCCTTGAAGCCGAACATCACGATGGCGATCCACAGACCCGCCACCCAGGCGACGATCATCGCCGGGTTGATGATGTAGCGCATCAGCTTGCGCTCCATCACCTTGAACGTCTCCGACGCCTCGGACCCGACCGCGACGCCGCAGTGATAGACGAAGAGCCGCGGCAGATAGAGCATGCCGGCCATCCACGAGATGACGGCGATCACGTGCAGCGACTTGATCCACTCGTAGCCCTTGGGACCGATTCCCCAGACCGAGAGACCGAGCGCACCGCCGGTGATCGCCAGAAAGACGATCGCTCGCGTCGCCCTGACCGCCACTTCCTCGCGCGTCGCCGCCATGCCGTCACCTCACCGCTTGGCCGCACGGACCCGTTCGACGAGCCGCGTCATGTTGGCCGGATCGGCATCCGGCGTGATGCCGTGGCCGAGATTGAAGATCAGACGCCCGTTGCCGAGCCCCTCGAGCACCCGGTCGACGCCCTCGTCGAGCGCCGTGCCGCCGACCACGACCCGCATCGGATCGAGATTGCCCTGCACCGCGACCTTCGACTGGATGTGCTCGCGAGCGAAGGCATGCGGCATGGTCCAGTCGATGCCGACCGCGTCGACGCCCGTCTCGACGACATAGCGCGCGAGCAACGCCTGGGAACCCTTCGGGAAGCCGATGATCTTGGCGCCCGGGTGGATCGCCCGCACGCCGGCGACGATCCGCGCGGTCGGCGCGATCACCCAGCGAGCGAATTCGTACTCGTCGAGAATGCCGGCCCAGGTGTCGAAGATCTGCACGGCGTCGGCGCCGCAGGAGAGCTGCCGCGCGAGATAGGCGATCGAGGCCTCGACCAGGACGTCGATCAGCGTACCGAAGGCGACGGGATCACGCAGCGCCGCCTTGCGCGCCGGTCCCTGATCCGCCGTGCCCCGGCCGGCGACCATATAGGTCGCCACGGTCCAGGGAGCCCCGCAGAAGCCGAGGAAGGTGGTCTCGGACGGCAGGGCCGCCCGGATCATCTCGACCGCTTCGTAGACCGGTCCCAGACGATCGTGGATCGTCGAGGGATCGAGGTCGCCCACACGGGAGAAGTCGAGAGGTTCGAGGACCGGCCCCTCGCCTTCCTGGAAAGCCACCTTGCGGCCGAGCGCATCGGGAATGACCAGGATGTCGGAGAACAGGATCGCCGCATCGAACCCGTATCGCCGGATCGGCTGGAGCGTCACCTCGGTCGCGAGCTTCGGGGTGTAGCAGAGATCGAGGAAGCCACCGGCTTCCGCCCGTGTCGCCCGATACTCCGGCAGATAGCGACCCGCCTGCCGCATGACCCAGATCGGCGGGGGAAACACGCTCTCGCCGGAGAGCACCGCCATCACCTTCCGATCGCCCATGTCGGGGTCCTCTCCATCCACACCGTCACTCTTCAAATCATTCTTCGAATGAAGATTGTTGTGACTCTTTGACGGTGGATTACCGGGATCTCGCCCGATCCACAATGACTCACGTGAAACCAACCGTTCGGACGAAACGCCGTCGTCTCGAAAGGGCGATTCCGACCGACGGCCTCGTTAACCTCTCGTTAATCTGTCTTTACAAAAGGTTGACGAGACCGCTCGAAGATCGTGCCTGTGGACGAGGAGTCGACGACCCACCGCCCTCTCGCCCTTCGTCCACCGCGGCGATCCGACACCCCCGTTCGGCTCTCGTCGTTCGTCCCTGTTGATCGAATTGCACGAAGGGGAGAGAGTGACCCTCGCCGGGTCGCCGACGCCGATTTCTCCACCGTTGCCCGCCGCCTGGGGACAGTTGCGTGAACACATCCTCCAAGTTCTTTCATCTGCACCTGATTTCGGATTCGACCGGCGAGACGCTGATCACCGTCGCGCGCGCCGCCGCCGCCCAGTACGAGGCGATCGAGCCGATCGAGCACATCCATCCCTTGATCCGCGTCGACCGCCACCTCGACAAGGCGCTGGTCGAGATCGAGCAGTTCCCCGGCATCGTGCTCTACACGCTGGTGAACCCGGAGCTCTCCTCGCGGCTCGAGCGTTTCTGCCGCGACCAGGGCCTGCCCTGTGTCTCGGTGCTGAGCCCGGTGCTCGACATCTTCCGCTCGTTCCTGAACGTGACCGAGAGCGCGCGCGCCGGCGCCCAGCACTCGCTCGATGCCGACTATTTCAAGCGCATCGAGGCGATGAACTTCACCATGGCGCACGACGACGGCCAGCTGCCGCACGACCTCGACGAGGCCGACGTCGTCATCCTCGGCGTGTCGCGCACCTCGAAGACGCCGACCTCGATCTATCTGGCGAACCGCGGCATCAAGACCGCCAACATCCCGATCGTGCCGGAGATCCCGCCGCCGCCGTCGCTCTTTACCATCTCTCGGCCGCTGGTCGTCGGCCTGATCGCCAGCCCCGACCGCATCGCCCAGATCCGCGAGAACCGCGTGCTGGCGATGGGCTCGAAGTCTTTCGACACGACCTATGTCGACCGGCCGTCGATCGCCGCCGAGCTCGGCCTGATGCGGCGTCTCTGCGCCGATCGCGACTGGCCGGTGATCGACGTCACCCGCCGCTCGATCGAAGAGACCGCCGCCGCCATCATCAATCTGCTGCGCGACCATCGCCGCGGCTGAACCCGGGATCCCATGACCGAGACCCTCGTCCTCGCCTCGCGCAGTCGTTCGCGCATCGCCCTTCTCGAAGGCGCCGGCCTCGCCTTCGCCGCTGAACCCTCGAACGTCGACGAACGCGCGGTGGAGGCGCCGCTGCTTTCCGCCGGTGCCGATCCGGGCGCCATCGCGCTGCATCTCGCCGAAGCCAAGGCCCTCGACGTCGCCGCCCGCCGCCCCACCGATCTCGTGCTCGGCTGCGATCAGACCCTCGGCCTCGACGGCGAACGCTTCGTCAAGCCGGAGAACCGCGACGAAGGCCGCCGCCAGCTCGAGCGTCTGCGTGGGCGGACCCACGAACTCCATTCGGCGCTGGTGCTGGCGCGCGGGTCGACGGTCGTCTGGCGTCACGTTTCGGTCGCCCGCATGACCATGCGCGCCTTCTCCGACGCCTTCCTCGACGCCTACTGCGCCACCGTCGGCGATGCCGTGCTCTCCTCCGTCGGCTGCTACCAGCTGGAAGGTCCGGGCATCACGCTGTTCGAGGCGATCGACGGCGACTATTTCACCATCCTCGGCCTGCCGCTCCTGCCGCTCCTCGCCGAACTGCGCCGCACGGGACACCTCGCCGCATGACCACTGCCTCCGCTCCCAGGGCCTTCGTCATCGGCTGGCCGATCGCCCAGTCGCGCTCGCCGATGATCCACGGCCACTGGCTGGCGACGCTGGGTCTCGAGGGTTCCTACGAGAAGATCCCCGTGTCCCCGGAGAACGTGGAGAACTTCCTGCGGAACCTGCCCGATTCCGGCTTCGTCGGCGGCAATGTCACGGTTCCGCACAAGGAGATCGCCTATCGGATCGCTTCCGAAAGGGATGCGGTTGCCGAGGCCACCGGCGCGGTGAACACCCTGTGGATCGACGGTGGACGGATCTGCGGCGCCAACACCGACGCTCCCGGCTTCGTCGCCAATCTCGACGACCGCGCCCCAGGCTGGGACGCCCGCCCGGGAGACGCGGTCGTGCTCGGCGCCGGCGGTGCCGCTTCGGCCGTCGCCTGGGGTCTGAAGAACCGCGGCTTCCGCGTCCGCCTCGTCAACCGCACCCTCCCCCGCGCCGAAGCGCTCGCCGCCCGCATCGGCGGCGGCACCACGGCGCACGGCTGGGACGAGGTGCCGAAGCTCCTTTCCGAGGCGCGTCTCCTCGTCAACACGACCTCGCTCGGCATGACCGGCAAGGACGACATGACGATCGACCTCGCGCCGCTCGCCGACGGCACGCTCGTCACCGACATCGTCTACGTGCCCTTGGTGACGCCGCTCCTCGCGGCTGCGCAAGCGCGCGGTCTGCCGATCGTCGACGGTCTCGGCATGCTGCTGCACCAGGCGGTGCCCGGCTTCGAACGCTGGTTCGGCCGCCGCCCCGAGGTGACGCCGGAACTCCGCCGTCTGATCCTCGCCGATCTCGGAGTGGTCGAATGATCGTCCTCGGTCTCACCGGCTCGATCGGCATGGGCAAGTCGACGACCGCGGATCTCTTCCGCGCCGCCGGCGTTCCCGTGCACGACGCCGATGCGACCGTCCATGCGCTCTACACGAACGAGGCCGTGGCGCCGATCGAGGCGGCCTTCCCCGGCACCACCGTCGACGGCCGCGTCGACCGCGCCGCTCTCGGCACCCGGGTTCTCGGCGACGACGCGGCGGTGAAGCGGCTGGAGGCGATCGTCCATCCGCTGGTGCGCGCCGCCGAACTGCGGTTCCTCGCCGCCGAACAGGCCAAGGGCCGCGCCGTCGTCGTCCTCGACATTCCGCTGCTCTTCGAGACCGGCGGCGAAGCCCGCGTCGACGCCGTCGTCACCGTCACCGCGCCGGCCGAGGTCCAGCGCGCCCGCGTTCTCGCCCGCCCGGGCATGACGCCGGAGAAGTTCGGCCAGATCCTCGCCCGCCAGCTTCCCGATGCCGAGAAGCGGCGGCGCTCGCATTTCCTCGTCGATACCGCCCGCGGCATCGACCCCGCCCGCGCTCAGGTCGAGGGCATCCTGCGCGCTTGCCGGGGGATGACGGGCAGCATCGCGGCCTCGAGGCTTGAAGCGGCGGCGGCGAGCTGATTCCATGGCGCCCGATCCGGGAGAGCCACCTTGCGCGAGATCGTCTTCGATACCGAAACCACGGGCTTCGACCCCCGCACCGGCGACCGCGTCGTCGAGATCGGCTGCGTCGAGCTGGTCAACCACATCGTCTCGGGCCAGACCTTCCACGTCTACATCAACCCGGAACGGTCGATGCCGCGCTCGGCCTTCGAGGTCCACGGCCTTTCCGACGAGTTCCTCGCCGACAAGCCGAAGTTCGCCGAGATCGCCGAAGGATTCCTCGCCTTCGTCGGCGACGCCCGCCTCGTCGCGCACAACGCCGAATTCGACTTCAAGTTCATCAACGCCGAGTTCGCCCGCCTCGGCCTGCCGCCGCTCGGGTCCGATCGCATGGTCGACACGCTGGCGCTCGCCAAGCGTCGCCACCCCGCCGGCCCCAACTCGCTCGACGCGCTTTGCTCGCGCTACGGCATCGACAACTCCCGCCGCGAGAAGCACGGCGCGTTGCTCGACAGCGAGCTGCTGGCCGAAGTCTACGTCGAACTGCTCGGCGGCCGCCAGGCGGCCCTCGGCCTCGTCGCCGAGGAGCCCGGCCGCAACCGCCGCGCCGACGGGAGCATCGCCACCCGCAACGGCCCGCGCGTCCGCCCCGTCCCGCTCGCCCCGCGGCTCGAGCCCGAAGCCGACGCCGCCCACCGCGCCTTCGTCGCCAAGATGGGTGAGAAGGCGCTGTGGTCGGAATATGCCGATCTCGACCTGCCCACCGCCGGCGAGGCGTGAGATCGCCAGACGTCGCGATCACGTCCGTCGACGCCGTACTGCGGTCACGACGGCTGCGGTCGGGTTCCGGTCGGCCATCGATGCCGTCCGAGACGCCGCCGCGCCTTCACCCTCCCATCAGGGGAGGGTGCCGAGCGGACGCGAGGCGGGTGGGGTTCGGCCTCTCGGCAACCGAGGGCGGGGACCTGTCGGAAGGCGGCACGCTCGCCGCTCACCCCACCCCTTGCCCCTCCCCTGATGGGAGGGGAAATCCGCCGCGAACCGTGCAGGCATGACACTGCCCCGCCCGCGAGACATCCGGCCTTTTCACTCCTTGAAACGAAGAAGGCCCCGGATCGCTCCGGGGCCTTCGTGCATTTCGGTCGCGAGCGCCTGACGTCAGTTGACGTTGGCGGCGGCGCGGGCCGCGTTCTGCTGATAGAGCGCGACGAAGTCGATCGGGTCGAGCAGCAGGGGCGGGAAGCCGCCGTTGCGGGTCGCCTCGGCGAGGATCTGGCGCGCGAAGGGGAAGAGCAGACGCGGGCACTCGATCAGCACGAAGGGATGGAGGTGCTCTTCCGGCACGTTCTGGATGCGGAAGAGGCCGGCGTAGAGCAGCTCGACGGCGAAGAGCACGGCCTCGCCCGACCGGCCCTTGGCTTCGATCTTCAGCTCGACCTCGAACTCGGTCGCCGACAGCGGCTGGGCGCCGACGTTGACGTTGATCTCGATCTGCGGACCCTCCGGCTGCGGCGCCAGCGAGTTCGGGGCGTTCGGGTTCTCGAAGGAGAGATCCTTGACGTACTGCACGAGCACGTTCAGGGAGGGGGCCTGGGCCTGCGCCTCGGCGCCGTTTTCTTCGCTCATCGCTAGTCTCCGGAATGGCCGGACGCCGGTCCGGGCCGAAAGGGTGGGGCTTGGCTAGCATGGGCCGCACGCGCGAACAAGTCGCGACTATACGACTTCCGCGCCTCCACCCCTCGAACATGGGGCGGGGAGTTGCTAGATAAGGAAGAACGTGTCGAAAGAACCGCGCCGTGCTCCCGCCGGCGAGTCGCCGAGGATCGGATCGAAATGCGCCTGGATGTCTATACCATCGTGTTCTTCGCCATTGCGGTGGTGATCTTCGTGCGCCTCTACGGCGTGCTGGGTCAGAAGAACGGGTCGGAACGTCCGCCGTTCCCCCTCCCCGACGACACCGACGACGGTACCGCCGGCAATGACAACGTCATTCCGATGCCGCGGCCGAACGACCCCGTTCGCCGCGACGTCGAACCGCTCGCCCCGGCGCCCGCCGCCGAGCCCGTGCCCGACACCACCCCCGACACGCCGCTCTCCGCGGCGCTGCGCATGATCGCCTCGTCCGATCGCTCGTTCGATCCGGTCCGCTTCGTCGAGGGCGCCAAGATCGCCTACGAGATGGTCGTCACCGCCTATGCCGCCGGCGATCGCAAGGCGCTGAAGACGCTTCTCTCCAAGGAGGTCATGGACAGCTTCTCCGCCGGCATCGACGCCCGCGAGAAGCGCGGCGAGAAGGTCGACTTCACCTTCGTCGGTCTCGACCGGACCGAGATCGTCGAGGCCGAGGTGGCCGAGGGCGTCGCCCGTCTGACGGTGCGCTTCGCCGCCAAGGTGATCTCGGTGACGACCGCCGCCGACGGCACCGTCGTCGAGGGCGACGCCGCCCGCCTCGCCGATCTGGTCGACGTCTGGACCTTCGCCCGCGAGATCCGCTCGTCCGATCCGAACTGGCGCCTGGTCGAAACCCGCGCGGCCGCCTGATCGCCCCAACCCGTCGCCTCGATGCCGCGAGCGGAACGACCGACATGAGCGAAGCGATCGCCGATCTCGTTCCCCTCGCCTTCGCCGAGCT
>DBMN01000311.1 GCA_002298965.1 Rhizobiales bacterium UBA697
AACGCCTCATGCTGAGGAGGCGCTCGGTACGAGCGCCGTCTCGAAGCATCGCGCACCCGCCGCGCGGCGGTCTCCGTCGATCCCGGCGACCGCAGCGCCGTCCCCGGATCTCCTCTTGGTGGACCTCACTCCTCCGGCGCCGTCACCGGCGCGGCCGGTTGGCCGAAGCGGTCCTGCCAGGTCGGCAGGTTGGCCCAGCCCTTGTGGGCGGCGGCGTGGACGCCGCGGGCGATGGCGCGGGCGGTGACGTTCGCTGCCGCGATGCCGAGCGCCACCATGTCGGCGAGCGGTTCGCCGAGCGGCTTCTCGCCGGTCGCCAGCGTGAAGACGATGTCGCCGTCGAGCGGCGTGTGGGCCGGCCACAGTGAGCGGGCGAAGCCGTCGTGTGCCTGGATCGCCAGCCGCTTCGCCTGCGCCTTGGAGAGCACCGCGTCGGTCGCGACGATCGCCAGCGTCGTCGCCGTGCCGGTCGTCGGCGCCGCGGGCGCCGCGACGCCCTTGAGGCGCGGCACGGTCGCGTCCGCCGGCCAGGGCGAGGGCAGGCCGAGGCCGCCGAACTCGCCGTCGATCTCGAAGGGCGCCGCCCAGAAATGCGGTCCGTCGCCGATCGTCGCCGAGCCCACCGCGTTGACCGCGACCATCGCCGCGACCGTGTGGCCCGAGGGCAGGACGATCGAGGCGGTGCCGAGCCCGCCCATCAGCGTCGCGGTGGTGGCGCCGTAGCCGACGCCGGTGGCGCCGCAGGCGAAGGGTTCGCGGTTGGCGTCCTCCGCCGCGGTGAAGCCGAGATTGCGGTAGGGTGGGAAGCGGCCCCAGTCCTTGTCGCCGCCGTTCAGCAGGTCGAAGAGGATGGCGCCGGGAACGATCGGCACCCGCGCGGTGCCGACGGCGAAGCCGCGGCCCTGTTCGGCGAGATGCGCCATGACGCCCGACGAGGCGCCGAGCCCGTAGGCCGAGCCGCCGGACAGCACGATGGCGTCGATCCGCTCGACGGTCTCCTCGGGCGCCAGCAGGTCGGTGTCGCGGGTGCCCGGCGCGCCGCCCATGACATGGGCGGAGGCGACCGCGGGACGATCGGCGACGACGACCGAGACGCCGGAGGCGAGGCGATGATCGACGGCATGGCCGACCGCGAGGCCGGCGACGTCGAGGATCGAGTTCATGGGGCCGGGGCGCATGGCGTCTCCTGAATGTCCGAGTCCTGACGGTAATCTAGCGCGCCGAGAAGACGAAGAAACCGCCGCGAGCGAACTCGGCGGCGGTTTCCGTAGAGACGGGAGGGGAGGGGCGACGCGCGCCCCTCCGATCGCTACGATCAGTTCTGCTCGTAGACGATCTTGCCGTCCTTGTCCTTCTTCCAGGTGTACATGACGTAGTCGACGTCCTTGCGGTCGCCCTTCTTGTCGTACGCCAGGTTGCCGAGCACGGTCTTGAAGGTCTTGCCGGAGTGGATGACCTCGGCCATCTTCTTCGGGTCGAGCGACTTCGCCTCTTCGGCGGCCTGCTTCATGATTTCCACGGCGGCGTAGGAGTAGAGGGTGTAGGCCTCCGGCTCGTACTTCTTGGCGCGGAACTTCTCGATGACGCCCTTGGCGGCCGGGTTCTTGAGCGGATCCGGGCCGAAGGACATCAGGGTGCCGACCACGCCGTCGCCGCCGATGGTGGCGAATTCGGCCGAGGTGATGCCGTCGCCCGAGAGCATGACGGCGTTCAGGCCCTGGTCGCGCATCTGACGGATGATCAGGCCGCCTTCGGTGTGGAGACCGCCCCACATCACGACGTCGGCGCCGGCGGCCTTCAGCTTGGAGACGAGGGCCGAGTAGTCCTTTTCACCGGCGTTGACGCCTTCGTAGAGGACTTCCTTGATGCCGTCGGCGGTCATGAAGCCCTTGGCCGCGTCCGCGAGACCCTGACCGTAGGTGGTCTTGTCGTGGACGATGGCGATCTTCTTGCCCTTCAGGTTGGCCTTGGCGTAGTCGGCCCAGAGCTTGCCCTGCTGGTCGTCACGGCCGCAGGTGCGGAAGATGTTCCACAGGCCGCGCTCGGTGATCTTCGGGTTGGTGGCCGAGGGGGTGATCTGCAGGATGCCGTTCTCGGCGAAGATCTCCGAGGTCGGCATGGTCACGCCCGAGTTGAAGTGACCGACCACGAGCTTGACGCCCTCGCCGACGAACTTGTTGGCGACCGACACGCCCTGCTTCGGATCCGAAACGTCGTCGCCGACCGTCATGACGATCTTCTGGCCGAGGATGCCGCCGGCGGCATTGATGTCCTCGACGGCCTGCTCGGTGCCGTTCTTGAGCTGGGCGCCGAAGGCGGCGTTCGGGCCGGTGATCGGGCCGGCGACGCCGAGCTTGACGTCGGCGAGCGCAGCGCCGGACCAGGCGAGACCCGCGGCGAGCACCAGACCGGTCATCCACTTCTTCTGCATCGGATTACTCCTCTCCATCGTTCGTCTTTCGAACGTCGATCTCTGTCGCGCGCCCCGCTCCCGGCGTGGGTCGGGCCGAGGCTGCGTTTTTCCGTTGCATCCCTCTCGGGGAGAGAGGGAACCCCGCCTATGATCGATGCGAACAAGAACTTTCCTGTGATCGACCCCGCAGGGAGCGTTCCGTTCTCGAGCGACCGTCACGCTTTCCGGTGGGCACACTCTCCAACGCTTCCGCGTCGTTGTCATCCCCTTTCTTGCGCAATATTTGGTCGTATGAAGCACCCGCCGCATCATTGTGCAGTGCGAAACGATTCGTATCTGGCGCAGAAACGGCCACAAACAGCTTTTCCGTCGTTCGACCGAGGTCGAACGACGGTAACCATGTTCGGAAAAGCTGCCGTCGCATCGGCGACGACTTCAGACGGTCGCGCTCAGGAGCGGTCCTTCCAGAAGAAGGGGCCGTCGGCGACGTGGAGCCAGCGGTACTTGTCGATCATCTGGCCGACGCGCGTGACGCGGTAGCCGATCGCACCGATGATCTGCACCACGATCGTGTCGACCACATAATAGTGGAGCGTCAGGAGCGTGCCGCCGAACAGTGCGAAGTGGATGAATCGCACCGCTGCTCCGAGGATCAGCAGATAGGCGAAGAGGTAGCCGGTCGACCGCCAGGTCGAGGCCATGGCGCGGCCGGTCATCCAGGCCGCCCAGCCGCCCATCACGCAGGTGACGAGCAGGAAGAGCCAGATCGAGGCTTCCTCGTGGAGAATGCCCTGCAACATCGTTCGGTCCTCGATCAGTGATGACCGCCTTCGAGATAGGCGGCGCGGACTTCGGGGCTGGCCAGCAGTTCGGCGCCGGTTCCGCTCATGGTGATGGAGCCGTTGACCATCACGTATCCGCGATGGGCGAGCTTCAGGGCATGGAAGGCGTTCTGTTCGACGAGGAACACCGTCAGGCCTTCCGACCGGTTGAGCTCGGCGATGGCGTCGAAGATGCCCTTGACCACCAGCGGCGCGAGGCCGAGCGAGGGCTCGTCGAGCAGCAGCATCTTCGGCCGCGACATCAGGGCGCGGGCGATCGCCAGCATCTGCTGCTCGCCGCCCGACAGCGTGCCGCCGCGTTGGGAGATGCGCTCCTTGAGGCGCGGGAACAGGGCGAAGACCTTCTCGAGATCCTCGTCCATGTGGGCGAAGCCGTCGATCGCCGCGCCCATCTGCAGGTTCTCGAGCACCGTCATGCGCGGGAAGATGCGGCGACCTTCCGGCGACTGGGCGATGCGCATGCGGGCGATCTCGTGCGTCGGCATCTTCGTGATGTCGGTGCCCGAATAGGTGATCTTGCCGGCGCGCGCCCGTGGGCTGCCGAAGATCGTCATCATCAGCGTCGACTTGCCGGCGCCGTTGGCGCCGATCAGTGTGACGATCTCGCCTTCGTGGACGTCCATGTCCACGCCCTTCAGCGCGATGATGTTGCCGTAGAACGTCTGGACGCCACGGACGGAGAGGAGGGGTTCGCTCACGACGCCACCTCCGCTTCGGCTTCCTCGACCTCGTCGTCGGCGACGCCGAGGTAGGCCGCGATGACCTTGGGATCGTTCTTCACCTCGTCCGGCGTGCCGTCGGAGATCTTGGTGCCGTAGTCGAGCACCACCACGTGGTCGGAGATTTCCATGACCACGGACATGTCGTGTTCGATGAGCAAGACGGACGTGCCTTCGTCGACTCGAATGGAGCGCAGCAGCTTGTTGAGCTCGAGGCTCTCGCGCGGATTGAGGCCGGCGGCCGGCTCGTCCAGGCACAGGAGCACCGGGTCGGTGCACATGGCGCGGGCGATCTCGAGCCGGCGCTGGTCGCCGTAGGGCAGGTCGCCGGCGGGATCGTCGGCGCGATCGGTGAGACCGATCTTCTCCAGCCAGTACTTGGCCTTCTCCACCGACGCCTCGGACGAGCGGCGGTAGGAGGGCAGGCCGAAGATGCCGGCGATCGAGAAGATCGACGCCGCCATCAGCGGGTTGTGCTGGGCGACCAGCAGATTCTCCAGAACCGTCATGCCCTGGAACAGGCGGATGTTCTGGAAGGTGCGGGCGACCTTGGCGTCGGCGGAGACCTCGAAGTCGGGCATCCGCTCGAGCAGCCACAGCGAGGAGCCGCCCTTCGACCACCTGCGCCCGGGGGCGCGGGTGGCGGCGCCGAGTTCCGACCAGATCGACTGTTCGCCGTGGCGCAGCGCGATGCGGCCCTCGGTCGGCTTGTAGAAGCCGGTGATGCAGTTGAAGACGGTGGTCTTGCCGGCGCCGTTGGGGCCGATGAGGGCGGTGATGTCGCCCTCGCCGACGGTGAAGGAGAGGTCGTTGATCGCGACCAGGCCGCCGAAGCGCATGGTCAGATGCTCGACCTCGAGCAGGGGTTGGGTCTGCCAGCGGGCCATCAGCCGTGACCCTCCGAGACGTGAGAACCGGACACGGACTTGCTTTCCTTCAGGAAGGCGGTCGGCTCGCGGGTCGAGACCAGACCGCGCGGCTTCCACAACATGATCACCACCATGGCGGCGCCGAACAGCAGCATGCGGTACTGCGTCGGGTCGAAGTCGTTGCCGAACACGATCTTCAGGAAGTCGAGTTCGCGCATGATCTCGAAGCCGCCGACCAGCGCCACCGAGGCGATGACGACGCCCCACAGCGAGCCCATGCCGCCGAGAACGACGATCGCCAGGATCTGCGCCGACTCCATGAAGGAGAAGCTCTCGGGCGAGATGAAGCCCTGGCGAGCGGCGAAGAACGAGCCGGCGAAGCCGCCGAACATCGCGCCGGTGGCGAAGGCGGAGAGCTTGGTCAGCGTCGTGTTGATGCCGAGCGAGCGGCAGGCGATCTCGTCCTCGCGCAGCGCTTCCCAGGCCCGGCCGATCGGCAGGCGACGCAGCCGCGTCGTGACGAAGGCGGTGAGCAGCGCCAGCAGCAGGATCAGGTAGTAGAGGAAGATCGTTCGGTGGTTGGGCGTGAACTCGAGCCCGAAGGTCGCCGCGAACCCGCTGTCGGAGGCATTGAAGGGAATGCCGAAGAGCGTGGGGCGCGGAATGCCCGAGATGCCCGCGTAACCGCCGGAGAAGTCGACCCAGTTGATCAGGATCAGGCGGATGATCTCACCGAAGGCGAGCGTCACGATGGCGAGGTAGTCGCCCCTGAGGCGCAGCACCGGGAAGCCGAGGATGACGCCCCAGAACGAGGCAAGGATGCCGGCGAGCGGCAGCAGCACCCAGAACGACAGGCCGAAGGTCTTGGCCAGCAGCGCGTAGGAATAGGCGCCGACGGCGTAGAAGGCGACGTAGCCTAGGTCGAGCAGGCCGGCCAGACCCACCACCACGTTCAGGCCCCAGCCGAGCATGATGTAGATCAGGATCTGGATGCCGTAGTTGTCGACGTACTTGGCGATGTTGCCGCCGCCGGCGACGAAATAGACGATCGCCGGGAAGGCGAAGAGGAAGCCGATGAACACCGGCCCGGCATTGGCGGCGATCGCCGGCGGGACGATGGTCGGCTTGGAGGCCTTCTTCGGGCGGTTCCAGACGAAGAGCGTCAGGGCGAGGCGTCCGCCGACGATGATCCCGATCAGCGCGGCCAGGAGCGGCCAGCGGGTCTCGAGGATCAGCTTGTGCTCCATGTTCTGCACCGTCACCAGGCCGATGAAAGGCCCGAGGATGGCGACGAGGACGAGAGCGGTGACGGCGGCGTCCTTCAGGGCGGCGCCCCAGGGGATGGCCGGGGCGGCGGGGGAGGAGGTCGTGTCGGTCATGATCACACCTTCTCCACTTCGGGTTTGCCGAGGATGCCCTGGGGCATGAAGATCAGCACCACGACGAGGATCGAGAAGGCGGCGACGTCCTTGTAGTCGATCGTGAAGTAGGCCGACCAGAAGACCTCGATCAGGCCGATCAGCAGACCGCCGATGACCGCGCCGGGCAGCGAGCCGATGCCGCCGAGCACCGCGGCGGTGAAGGCCTTCACGCCGGGGGTGAAGCCGTCGGAGAAGCTGACCACGCCGTAGTAGACCATGTACATGACACCGGCGACCGCGGCGAGCGCGGCGCCCATGACGAAGGTCAGCGAGATCGTCTTGTCGACGTCGATGCCGAGGAGCGAGGCCATCTTGCGGTCCTGCTCACAGGCGCGCTGGGCGCGGCCGAGCGGCGTCCTCTGGACGAGATACCAGAAGCCGGCCAGCAGGACGGCGGTCACCACCCAGATCATCAGCTGCTTGTAGGAGATCGTCACCGGGTAGGTCGGCGAGTTCACCAGCGTGATCACGTCGGTCAGCATCGGCTGCACCGGCTTGTTGCGCGGGCCCTGAGCGACCTGGACGAAGTTCGACAGGAAGATCGACATGCCGATGGCGCTGATCAGGGGTGCGAGACGGAAGGAGCCTCGAAGCGGTCGATAGGCCACCCGTTCGATCGCCCAGTTCCAGACGGACGTCAGGACCATGGCGACGATCAGACAGATGAACAGCACCACGGCGATCGATCCGATCCCCGCCCACAAGGTGAGGGCGAGGAATGTGATCACGGCGATGAACGCCGACACCATGAACACGTCGCCGTGGGCGAAGTTCACCATGCCGATGATGCCGAAGACCATGGTGTAACCGATGGCGATCAATCCGTAGATCGATCCCAGGGTTATCCCGTTGATGAGTTGTTGCAGAAAAACTTCCATTGGGGACAGACGCTCCCATCGAGGTCCGGACAGGTCGGATCGCGACCAGTGTCGGTATGCCGCAAGACACCCAAGTGGCTGCCCGGGGATTGGGCATGCCCCAAATCCGCCGGGTTCGTGGGATGCACCTTAAGATGAGACAATTCGCGCCGTCAAATCCCCCCGGTAAAAGTTTTTTCATCCCGGTTTCGTCATTCGACCGGATGGATTTTCCGATTTATGGTTGTATGCGATATTGGCGAGATCCTGCGCCCCATGCATGGCTCCCTTGCTCGCAGGCGCTGGCGGGCGCGGCCGCAGGGCCGAATGCACAGGAATCGTACGACGAAGGTCGCGGATCGTTTTTTCACCTTCCGCCTCCGAAGGCGCAGGAACCAGGGCCATGCGGACAATTCCTTAGTCCCGTCCGCGACGTCGCGGAAACGCCTTCATCCACGTCTTAGGAGTTTCTATATGGAGCCGTGAGACGATGAGGTTTCGACGGCGCCGCCACGGGCGGGGCGCGGAACGCGAAGGACGAGGACGGATGCAGGCTCTCCACAAGATCACCGACGCCCCGGCGGCACCGACGGTCGAGGCGGTCGACGGGCCGGACTATCGCGAGGCGATGAGCCGCATCGCCGGCGCCGTCCACGTCATCGCCACCGACGGTGCGGGCGGCCGCGGCGGGGCGACCATGACCGCCGTCACGTCCGTCACCGACGCGCCGCCGACGCTGCTGATCTGCCTCAACCGCTCCGGCCGGCTCAACGCGCTGCTGCGCGAGAACGGCGTCTTCTCGGTCAACACGCTGGTCTCGGGCGCCGAGGACCTCGCCGGCGTCTTCGCCGGCGTCGGCGGCATCGATCATGCCGACCGCTTCGCGACCGGCACCTGGGCGACCGCCGTCACCGGCGCGCCGCTGCTCGCGAGCGCCCGGGCCGCCTTCGACTGCCGCATCACCGAGGCGACCGACGTCGGTTCGCACACGGTGTTCCTCGGCCGGGTCGAGGCGGTGCGGCTGGGTCCGAAGGAGCCGGCGCTGCTCTATCTCGACCGCGCCTATCGCAGCGTCCCGACGCTCGACTGAGGGTCGGCCCCTCCGACGCGAGGCGAATTGCCGACCCGCGCGAATCGGTCCATCCCGAGAATGCCCTCGGGGAACCCGCCCAATGATTCAGCGTCTCGTCTTCGCCGCCGCCCTCGTCGCCGGACTGTCCGCCGGCATCGCGTCGGCGGGCGAGAGGGACATGGTGGCGCGCGGCGCCCGCATCGCGCGCCATGCCTGTGCGCCCTGCCACGCGATCGGCGCGACGGGGGAGAGCCCCAAGGCGGAGGCGCCGCGGTTTCGCGAGCTCGGGCGCAAATATCCGGTCGAGAGCCTCGAGGAGGCACTGGCGGAAGGCGTCGTCGTCGGCCATCCCGGCATGCCGCAGGTCAAGATGACGGCGCGGGAGATCGAGGCCTTCATCGCCTGGCTGAAGACCATCCAGACGCCCTGAGGGCGCCGTGGGGCCGACCTCGGCCGGCCGCTGCCCTCACTACTCGACGGTGAAGGCGCCCATCATGCCGCCGTCCTCGTGCTCGAGCAGGTGGCAGTGGTAGACGAAGGGCGCCTTGGCGTCGGCCTTGCGGCGGAAGGTCACCAGGATCTCGGCGCTGTTGTCGACCAGGATCGTGTCCTTGGCGCCGCCGTTCCACAGTTTCGCCTGCTCGCCGTCCTCGCTCAGCACGCGGAAATGCGCGCCGTGGAGGTGGAACGGGTGGGCCATCTCCGGCGAGACGATCTCCCAGACCTCGGTGGCGCCGAAGGCGACCTTCTCGTCGATCCGGCCCATGGCGAAGGACTTGCCGTTGATCGTCAGCTTGGGCGCCGGCAGGGCGTCGGCCGCCGGCTGGTCGCCGCCGCCGTGGCCTCCGTGGCCGGCGTGGCCTTCGACCGGATGCATCATGTGCTGGGCGTGACCGGGCATGCTCATGGCGGTCTCGGCCCCGGGCACGACGCGCAGCTCGAAGCGGCGGCGGGGGAGACCGATGGTCGACTCCGGCAGGGCGGCGAGCGGCACCAGTGCCTTGGGCACGGTGTGGGCGGCGACCGAATCGGGCTTCACCTCGAAATCGAGCACCCGGGTCGGCTGGGCGAGCACGTCGGGCAGGTTCATCACCTCGCGGCCGGCGCGGTGCTCGTGGGTGTCGGGGTCGGTCATCAGCGGCGAGGCGCCGGCGGTGAAGTCGACCAGGATCTCGGCGCGCTCGCCCGGCGCCAGCGGCAGGAACGACAGTTCCACCGGCGCGGTGAGGAATCCGCCGTCGCCGGCGATCAGGCGGAAGGTCCGGCGATCCTCGAAGGCGAGGCGGAAGGTGCGGGCGCCGGAGGCGTTGAGGAGGCGCAGACGCACCAGCCGCTCGGGCACGCGGGCGCGCGCCTCGGCGACGCCGTTGACGATCAGGGAGCGGCCGCGGAAGCCGTGTTCGAGCGCCGCGGCGAGCGGCGGCAGCACGGGCTTGCCGTCGGCGTCGAAGTCGCGGTCCTGGAGGACCAGCGGCAGGTCGTCGACGCCCCAGGTGGACGGCAGGCCGAGGGCGGCGGTCTTGTCGTCCTCGACGATCAGCAGGCCGGCGAGGCCGTCGTGGACGTCGCGGGTCGTCGAGCCGTGGACATGGGCGTGGTACCACAGCGTCGCGGCGGGCTGGTCGACGGCGAGGCTCGCCTCCCAGGTCTCGCCGGGGGCGATGCCGGGGTGGGTGCCGCCGTCGAAGCGGCCTTCGACCAGCAGGCCGTGCCAGTGGACATTGGTCGGGCGGTCGAGCCGGTTGACGAGGCGGACGCGGGCGGTCGTGCCGCGCTTGAGGCGCAGCGCCGGGCCCATGTAGGTGCCGCCGTAGCCGATCGCAGCGACCGGCTTGTCCTTGACGAAGGCGTGGGTCGCGGGCTGGGCGACGAGGTCGTAGACCGCGGTGGCGCCGACGTCGACGAGGGGCGGGTAGGGGATCTGCACGCCGGGCTGGGCGGTGGCGGCCTTCTTCGCGTCTCGCGCCTGCTTCTTGGCGGCGACGGCGGTGCCGAACGGGGCGAGGAGCCCGAGAGCGGCGCCGGTCAGCAGGGCACGTCGAGAAAGGCGCGAGACGACCATCGGCAGCGGTTCCATCGGCATGAGACGAAGACCGGCACCGGCCGGGACATCGGCGGTGTCGCGGCGGGATGCGGCAAAATCGAGGCAGCTTCGTGTCGAGCGTGGGGCGGACGGACGGGGTCGAGTGTGCGAAACGGCGGCTTTCTGCGCCGAATCGGCCTCTCCCCGACCTTCGTCACGGCGATCACGAACGCGAAAGAGGCGGCCCGAAGGCCGCCTCTCGCGAAGTCCGACAGGGCGAATCGCCCCGGTGTCCGGAATGACGTTCCGATCTCTCTTGCGCCGGCGCCGATCCGAGAAGTCTGCAACTCTTCGGGCGCAGGCGCAGTGGATCAGAAGTCCATGCCGCCCATGCCGCCGGCCGGCATGGCCGGAGCGGCGTCCTTCTTGGGCTTGTCGGCGATCATCGCCTCGGTGGTGATCAGCAGGCCGGCGACGGAGGCGGCGTCCTGCAGGGCGCAGCGCACCACCTTGGCCGGGTCGATCACGCCGAAGGCGAACATGTCGCCGTACTTGCCGGTCTGGGCGTTCCAGCCGAAGGCCGGATCGGTGTTCTCGAGGATCTTGCCGACCACGATCGAGCCGTCGTCGCCGGCGTTGAAGGCGATCTGACGGGCAGGCGCCGTGATCGCCTTGCGGACGATGTCGACGCCGGTCTTCTGGTCGGCGTTGGCGACCTCGACGTGATCGAGGGCGGGGAGGGCGCGCAGCAGGGCGACGCCGCCGCCCGGCAGGATGCCTTCCTCGACCGCCGCGCGGGTGGCGTGCATGGCGTCGTCGACGCGATCCTTCTTCTCCTTGACCTCGACCTCGGTGGCGCCGCCGACGCGGATCACCGCGACGCCGCCCGCGAGCTTGGCGAGACGCTCCTGGAGCTTCTCGCGGTCGTAGTCGGAGGTGGTCTCCTCGACCTGCGCCTTGATCTGGGCGACACGGGCCTCGATCTCGGCCTTGGCGCCGACGCCGTCGACGATCGTGGTGTTCTCCTTCTCGATCACCACCTTCTTGGCGCGGCCGAGCATGTCGAGCGTCACGGTCTCGAGCTTGATGCCGAGGTCTTCCGACACGACCTGACCGCCGGTCAGGATGGCGATGTCCTCGAGCATGGCCTTGCGGCGATCACCGAAGCCCGGCGCCTTGACGGCCGCGACCTTGAGGCCGCCGCGCAGCTTGTTGACGACCAGCGTCGCCAGAGCCTCGCCCTCGACGTCCTCGGCGACGATGACCAGCGGACGGCCGGTCTGCACGACCGCCTCGAGCACCGGCAGCATGGCCTGGAGGTTCGACAGCTTCTTCTCGTGGATGAGGATGTAGGGGTCCTCGAGCTCGGCGCGCATCTTCTCCGTGTTGGTCACGAAGTAGGGCGAGAGATAGCCGCGATCGAACTGCATGCCCTCGACGACGTCGAGTTCGGTGACGGCGGTCTTGGCCTCTTCGACCGTGATGACGCCCTCGTTGCCGACCTTCTGCATCGCCTGGGCGAGGAAGGCGCCGATCTCGGTGTCGCCGTTGGCGGAGATGGTGCCGACCTGGGCGATCTCCTCGTTGGAGGTCACCTTCTTGGCGCGCTTCTCGAGATCCTTGACGATGGCGGCGACCGCGAGGTCGATGCCGCGCTTCAGATCCATCGGGTTCATGCCGGCGGTCACCGCCTTGGCACCTTCCTTGACGATGGCCTGGGCGAGAACCGTGGCGGTGGTGGTGCCGTCACCGGCGAGGTCGTTGGTCTTCGAGGCCACTTCGCGCACCATCTGGGCGCCCATGTTCTCGAACTTGTCCTCGAGCTCGATCTCCTTGGCGACGGTGACGCCGTCCTTGGTGATGCGGGGCGCACCGTAGGACTTCTCGATGACGACGTTGCGGCCCTTGGGGCCGAGGGTGACCTTCACCGCATTGGCGAGAATGTCGACGCCGCGCAGCATCTTCTCGCGCGCATCGATGGAGAACTTGACGTCCTTGGCAGCCATATCGGTCTACTCCGGGTGGAATGGGAACTGATGTCGAGGGTGCGGAACTGTTCCGGGAAACGTCAGCCGACGATGCCCAGAATGTCGCTCTCCTTCATGATCAGGAGGTCCTGACCGTCGATCTTGATCTCGGTGCCGGACCACTTGCCGAACAGCACCTTGTCGCCGGCCTTCACCTCGAGGGCGACGACGGCGCCCTTCTCGTCACGGGCACCGGGGCCGACGGCGACGACTTCGCCTTCCTGCGGCTTCTCCTTGGCGGTGTCCGGAATGATGATGCCGCCGGCGGTCTTCTGCTCGGCTTCGATGCGCTTGACCACGACGCGGTCGTGCAGCGGACGGAACTTCATGGATCTCATCCTCCGATCGGGACAGAGAGTTGGTTTCGGGACCCCGCGGGGCTCCCGTCAGGCCGGTCCGTTCTGCTCGCGGAATGAACACCATCTGCCGGAGAGCAGGGCACGGAGCCGGTGCGGCTCATCTGGGCAGTGGCGGAGCGGGCTTCAAGAGGTGCCGCGAAAAAAGTTGGCACTCCGCGATCACGAGTGCCAAGGCGGCGCCGCCGAGGCAGGGGGCGGCCGCACCGCGCGGGCGTCCGGCAGGGCTTCGAGGCGGCGCGATCGGCAACACTCGCCGATCTGGCAGCACTCTCGGTGAACTGCTGCCAAGTGTATGATTTCAAACACTATTAACTGGTATCGGCGTTGCATGGAAGAGGGGGCGACGTTCTGTCCGCGTCGCCGCAGCGAGGAGGGTCCACCATGCCGCAACCGATCGTCGACGATGCCTTCCGCCGTCAGTTGGAAGGCTATTCGCTCACCACCGCCCACATCCTCTACCGCATGCCCGATCGTCCGCTCCTGCTGCAGAGCTACGTCTGGCAGGACTACGACATGGCACCGAAGTTTCCCGAGCTCGAGAAGTTCCTCGACTTCTGGGAGCGCGAACTCGACGGACCGATCCATTCGGTCGAGGTGGCGCACACCAAGATGATCGCCGCGTCCGAATGGAAACGGGTCGACGGGATCTTCCGCCTGCATTGACGGTCGGCGGTCCGCGACGGCGGACCGATGCCGGTCGCCCGATCCCGCCCGGCGGCGCCCCCGCCGGGCGGATGCGCGTGTCGATGTGTTCGCTATATCACAACGTCGAGTGCGACCTGCAATGCGCGCAACATCGAGAAACAACTGTGAAATTGTACTATTGGCATTATTGCCCAATTACGCGACGTCAAATCGTTTCATCCTGGAATACCGCCATTTTAGGGGCTCGTTAACGATATTGACGGATTGTTGACGGCCGGGAGAGCACGTCAACAGGGGTCCGCTCCGCCGAACCGCCAGAGGTTCGTCGCGGCAGTGAGGCCCCGAGCGAGGGGATACGTCATGTCGTTCAAGAACTGGCCCATGATCTGGAAAGTCGTCAGTCTACTGTTGTTGCTCGGCGGCGTCAGCCTGGCGGGTGCCTATTACGCAACGTCGAAACTGCTCGACGTCGACCAGACCTATTCCGATCTCCTCGACCATGACGCTAGCGCCATCACCAAGCTCGCCCGGGCCGTGCGTTTCGTCCGCACCTACGAGGCGGGTATCTATCGGAACATCGTCGCGACCACCGACGAGGGCAACCGCGCGGCGGTCGAGATGCAGGCGGAGGCGCTGAAGGGCGGACAGGAGCAGGTCGCGATGGCGATCAAGCTGCTGCCGGCCGATGCGAGCGCCATCGAGTCCGTCGACCGCATGGTCAAGGACGCGGCGAACGGCGTGTGCCGCCAGGTCATCAAGATCGCCAACGAGAGCACGACGATCGAGGGCAACGCCAAGGCCGGCATGCTGATGGAGACGGAATGCCGCCCGGCGCTCGACAAGGCGATCGAGGCGTTCAGTGCCTTCAATGCCAAGCTGTCCGCCCGGATCGAGAAGGAGAGCGCCGAAGCGACGGCCTCTTCGCTGTCGACCTTCCGCTGGACGCTCGGGGTGATCGTCGCCGCGATCGTCGGCGTGCTCGGTCTCGCCGTGCTCGCCGTCCGCAACGGCCTGGTCGCGCCGCTCCTGTCGTCGATGAACGTCATGGGCTCGCTCGGTCGCGGCGAGCTGCAGGTGGCGATCGCCGGAGCCGATCGCCTCGACGAAATCGGCGCCATGGCCAAGTCCCTCGAAGTGCTGCGCGATCAGCTCCAGGCCGCCGAACGGGCGCGTCAGGAACAGGCGGCGCGGGAAGAGAACGAGCGTCGTCTGCTCGCCCGCCGCGAGAAGCTCGCCAACGAGTTCGTCGGTCGCATGCAGGGGCTGGCCGCCAGCTTCTCGCAGTCGTCGGGCGAAGTCGCCGACAGCGCCAAGAACCTCTCGGCGACCGCCGAGGAGACCTCGCGGCAGGCCCAGGCCGTCGCCGCGGCGGCGGAAGAGGCCGCCTCCAACGTGCAGACCGTCTCGGCGGCGTCCGAAGAGCTCGCCGCGTCGGTGCGCGAGATCGGCGGTCAGGTCGGCCACTCGGCGCAGGTCGCCGATACCGCCTACGGCGAGGCCGAGACCTCGAACGCCCGCATCGGCCAGCTCGCCACGGCGGCCGCGGCGATCGGCGACGTCGTCAACCTGATCCGCGACATCGCCGGTCAGACCAACCTCCTCGCCCTCAACGCCACGATCGAGGCGGCCCGCGCCGGCGAGGCGGGCAAGGGCTTCGCCGTCGTCGCGGCGGAGGTGAAGCAGCTCGCCGATCAGACCTCCAAGGCGACCGGCGACATCGGCGCCAAGGTGCTGGAGATCCAGAAGGCGACCGGCGAGAGCGTCACCTCGATGAGCGAGATCCTGCGGATCGTCGGCGACATCAAGGAGATCTCGACGGCCATCGCCTCGGCCGTCGAGGAGCAGGGGGCGGCGACCGTCGAGATCGCCCGCAACTGCCAGCAGGCGGCCTCGGGCACGCATCAGGTGACGGAGAACATCTCCGGCGTCGGCCAGGCGGCCGAGATGACCGGCGCGGCCTCGACCCAGCTGATGACGCTGTCGACCGGCCTGTCGGGCCAGGCGGTGGATCTGAAGCGGGTGGTCGAGGACTTCGTCCGCGACTTCGCCGCCGCCGCCTGACGATCGGCAACGCACGAAACCAAGAGCCCCCGGCGCGACGCGTCGGGGGCTCTTTCGTTGTCGGGACCCGGGCGCGTCAGGCGACGCCGTAGGGCGGGCGCGGGATGTCCTGATGGGCCTTGCGCAGCGCCGCCGACCAGCGTTCGCGCAGGTCGTGGAAATAGGGCTCGCCCTGTTCGATGCGGTGACTGAGTTCGGCGCAGATGGCGTCGCGGCGGATCACCGCCAGATCGATCGGCATGCCGACGCCGAGGTTCGAACGCATGGTCGAATCCATCGAGATCAGGCCGAGCTTCAGCGCATCCTGCAGGCTGTAGTCGAAGTTGACGGCGCGATCGAGGATCGGCTTGCCGTATTTGTGCTCGCCGATCTGCAGATAGGGCGTGTCGGTCGTCGCCTCGATGAAGTTGCCGGCGGCGTAGACCATGAAGAGGCGCAGGCGCCCGCCGGCGATCTGACCGCCGAGCAGCATGGTGACGTCGAAGCCGAGGTTCTTGCTCTCGAGCATCTTGCCGTCGATGCGCCAGACCTCGCGGATGGCGCGGCCGAGCAGCTGGGCGCAGCGGAACATCGACGTCTGGGTCCAGATGGTCTCGACCTCGCCGGTCTCCGGGTTCTCGAGCCCCTCGGTCACCAGCGAGATGACCGACTGGGAGATGGCGAGATTGCCGGCGGTGGCGATCGTCACGATGCGATCGCCCGGACGCTCGAAGACGTTGAGCTTGCGGAAGGTGGCGATGTTGTCGAGACCGGCGTTGGTGCGCGTGTCCGCGATCATCACCATGCCGTCACGCACCAGAATTCCGACGCAATAAGTCATCGCTTCACCCTCGGGGGATCCTCGGTGGGGTCGCGCCGCGGGCGGGCGCGGGGAGACCATAGGGAAGGGGCGGGAACGGCGCAACCGCGCGGGCGCGCGGTGCGACGTCGCGCGGGATTCCGCGCTCAGGCGCGGGCGATCTCGCGGATGACGATCCGCGTCGTCGTCGTCTCGGCGCCGAAATGGGTGCGCACGCCGCGGATCGGCTGGGCATCGAGCGTGTCGAGACCGGCGGCGAGGCGGATCCAGCGATCGGTCGGGCAGGCGTTGGCGATCGCGTCGAAGCCGACCCAGCCGAGACCGTTGCCGAGATGCGCCTCGATCCAGAAGTGCGGTGCGTCGCGCTCGGGCAGGGCCTCGTCGTGGAGATAGCCGGAGACGCAGCGCGCCGGCATGTCGAGGGCACGCACGGCGGCGGCGAAGAGATGGACGACGTCCTCGGTGCCGGCCGGTCCGCCCGCCAGCACCTCGTGTGGCGCCCGCGAGGCGGCGGCGCGCTCGAAGGGGATCGATTCGTGCAGCCGCCCCATGATCAGATGCAGCGCCGACAGCGGATCGCCGCCGCTCTCGGTGAGCGCGGTGCGGGCGAAGTCGCGCACGGATCCCTCGATCGGGGTGCGGTCGGTGGCGCGGCGGAAGACGGCGAGCGGCAGGCGTTCGCGCGTGGCGTGGAGGACGCCGGCGGTGTCCTCGGTCGCCACCTCGCCCGAGGCGACGATCGACAGTTCGTCGATCGGTCCGTCGATCGAGAAGGAATGGGTGAGGTTGCCGAAGGCGTCCTCGACCGGCGACAGGCGGCAGTCCTGCGACACGTCGATGCGCCAGCTGTCGACCAGCTGCGCCTCGGTGGTGCGCGGCGTCAGGCGCAGCGTCTGGATGGCGCGGGTGGCGGGGGTGTCGAAACGGTAGACCGTCTCGTGGACGATGGCGAGGCGCATGGCTCGGGACCGGAGTGGGAGGCGGGGCGCGGGGCCGGCGCCGTCAGAGCAGATACTGTTCCGTGATCAGGCCGCCGAGGCGGTTGTTCTCGGTGATGAAGTCGGACAGGAACTCGTGTAGCCCGCCGGCGATGATCGTGTCGATGTCGGTGCCCACCAGCTTGGTGTAGATCGCCCGCGCCGCGCGCTGCGACGAACCCTGGCGACCGTAGACCTGCGCGATCTGGTCGAGATTGCGCGTCAGGCTCTCGTAACAGGCGGCGAGCGAGCGCGGCATCTGGGTGTTGAGGATCATCAGGTCGGCGACGAGCCAGGGTTTCAGGCTCTGGCGGTAGACCCAGTGATAGGAGGTCTGGGCGGAGACCGCACGCAGCACCGCCGACCACTGGAAATAGTCGACGCCGCCGCCGACGAGCGTCTCCGGCGGCAGCAGCACGTGATACTTCACGTCGAGGAGCCGCGCCGTCGCATCCGAGCGCTCGATGAAGACGCCGAGGCGCGAGAACCAGTAGGCGTCGTTCCTGAGCATCGTGCGATAGGCCGAGCCGTCGAAGGCGAGCGACGTGCGTTTGACGAAGCGCAGGAAGTCGGCGAGCTGGGCGAGGTCGAGTTCGCCGGGGCCGTAGCCCTTCAGCTCGAGCCAGGCGGAGTTGATCGTCTCCCACATCTCGGCGGTCAGGGCGGTGCGCACGGCGCGGGCATTGAAGCGCGCGGTCTCGAGGCAGCTCTTGATCGACGACGGGTTCTGCGGCGAGAAGGCGAGGAAGTCGACCGCCGCTTCCGCCGTCGGATCCTCGCCGTAGACGTCGTGGAAGGCGGCGAGACAGCCGGTCGCGGCGAGCGCCGATTCCCACTCGTTGGTCGAGGTGCCGTAGCCCGAGGGCAGGGTGGCGAGGCGCGAGGCGGCGTCGATGATGCGCGCGGTGTTCTCGGCCCGCTCGATGTAGCGGGAGAGCCAGAAGAGACTGTCGGCGGTGCGGCTGAGCATCGGTTCGGTCCTGCAGATCGGCCGGAGGCGGCCGTGGTCGGCGCGGGGCTGCGCGCGCCGGAGGAGGGCGGATCAGCGGCGGGCGGTGCCCTGCTGCTGCTGTTGCTGCTGGGCCATGCGGGCATCGGGCAGCGGATCGACCACCCAGGTGTCCTTGGTGCCGCCGCCCTGGCTCGAGTTGACCACCAGCGATCCCTCGGTCAGCGCGACGCGGGTGAGGCCGCCGGGGACCAGACGCACGCCGTCGGCGCCGTTCAGCACGTAGGGGCGCAGGTCGACGTGGCGCGGCGCCACGCCCTCGTCGACGAAGGTCGGGCAGGTGGAGAGCGCCAGCGTCGGCTGGGCGATGAACTTCTCGGGATGGGCGAGGAGCTTCTTGCGGAAGGTCTCGATCTTGGCCTTGTCGGCCTTGGGGCCGACCAGCATGCCGTAGCCGCCGGAGCCGTCGACCTCCTT
>DBMN01000143.1:0-6139 GCA_002298965.1 Rhizobiales bacterium UBA697
GGCGTCGTCGCCAAGATCATCGCCTGATGATGTCCTCCCGCCCGTGATTCGGGCGGGAAGGCCTCCCTGCAGGGTGGCCTGTGGATAAAAAGTTTCGTCGCGATCGATCTTTCGAGTGAGGTCGCGACGGAGGGCTGAAAGCCAAATTCGACTGTGCCCACAGGGGTATAGCTCAGTTGGTAGAGCATCGGTCTCCAAAACCGAGGGTCGTAGGTTCGAGTCCTACTGCCCCTGCCAGTCGATTTTCGCTTGAGAATGCCCGCTCGACGCACTAGGTAGATGTCCCGGCGAGGCGCGCGAGGGATCCCCCTCCCGCGCCCGCATGTCGTGAGCGACGGATGGCCAAGACCAACCCCTTTACCTTCGTGCAGCAGGTCCGCGACGAAGTCGCCAAGGTCACTTGGCCGACCCGAAACGAGACCGGTATCACCACGCTCATGGTCGTGGCGATGGCCTTCCTGGCTGCATTCTTCTTTCTCATGGCCGATCAGCTGATGGGCTGGGGCGTGAGCCTCGTGCTCGGCTTGGGCCGGTGACGGCGGCGGACCGAGGATCTCCTTTCATGGCCATGCGTTGGTACATCGTTCACGCCTACTCGAACTTCGAGAACAAGGTCGCCGAGTCCATCCGTGAGCGCGCCGCTCAGAATGGCCTGCAGGCGATGTTCGAACAGATCCTCGTGCCGACCGAGAAGGTCGTCGAGGTCCGGCGCGGTCGCAAGGTCGATGCCGAACGCAAGTTTTTCCCCGGCTACGTGCTGGTGAAGGCGGAACTGACCGACCAGGTCTTCCACCTGATCAAGAACACGCCGAAGGTCACCGGCTTCCTCGGTTCGGACAACAAGCCGATGCCGATCCAGGAATCCGAGGCGCTCCGTATCCTGCAGCAGGTGCAGGACGGCGTCGAGCGCCCGAAGCCGTCGGTCACCTTCGAGGTCGGCGAGAACGTGAAGGTGTCGGACGGTCCGTTCGCCTCCTTCAACGGTGTCGTCGAAGAGGTCGACGAGGAGCGTTCGCGCCTCAAGGTCGCGGTGTCGATCTTCGGCCGTGCGACCCCGGTCGATCTGGAATACGGTCAGGTCGAGAAGATCTGACGAGAACCGAATTCGTAGGCCGCCTCCGCCGCACTCGCGGTCGGGGGTGGTCTCGTTCCGTCCGGGGCATCGCTTCGGATGGTCCGCTCCGGAAGCGCTCCGGGATCGTCCGCGAGGATGGCCCGGAGATCGCGAAGGAACGGTGAACGTGTCCGATCACCGGCGTGCCGGTCGGTCGGACGGGTGGGAGGCCCTCCGGCGTCGTCGCCAGACGTCGTGCGGTGCCCGACCACCGACTCCGGTGAGCCGGAGGCGCGAAGGCGCCGTCCGGTGATGAACGAGGAGCCAGAAGATGGCGAAGAAGGTCCAGGGCTACATCAAGCTCCAGGTGCCGGCGGGTTCTGCCAATCCGTCGCCGCCGATCGGTCCCGCGCTCGGTCAGCGCGGCCTGAACATCATGCAGTTCTGCAAGGACTTCAATTCGAAGACCGCAGAGATGCCGAAGGGTCAGCCGACCCCGGTCGTGATCACGTACTTCACCGACAAGAGCTTCTCTTTCGAGTTCAAGACGCCGCCGGCGAGCTTCCTCCTGAAGCAGGCCGCGAAGCTCGACACGAAGAAGAAGCCCGGTTCGGGCTCCAAGACTCCCGGTCGTTCCGTCGTGGGCCAGGTCACCCAGGCCCAGCTGAAGGACATCGCCGAGAAGAAGATGAAGGACCTGAACGCCAACGACATCGACGCCGCCGCGAAGATGATCGAAGGCACCGCCCGGTCCATGGGCCTGCGTGTGGTGGAGTAAGACGATGCCGAAGATCGCCAAGCGCGTCGCCAAGTCCCGCGAGGGCATCGACCCGGTCAAGCTCTATGGTCTCGAAGAGGCCGTGAAGCTGGTCAAGGAGCGGGCCACCGCCAAGTTCGACGAGACCGTCGAGATCTCGATGAACCTGGGTGTCGACCCCCGTCACGCCGACCAGATGGTCCGCGGCGTCTGCAACCTGCCGAACGGCACGGGCAAGACCGTCCGCGTCGCCGTCTTCGCCCGCGGCCCCAAGGCCGACGAGGCCAAGGCCGCCGGTGCGGACATCGTCGGCGCCGAGGACCTGCTCGCCACCATCCAGGGCGGCAAGATCGACTTCGATCGCTGCATCGCCACCCCGGACCTGATGCCGCTGGTCGGCCGTCTCGGCAAGGTGCTCGGCCCGCGCGGCCTGATGCCGAACCCGAAGGTCGGCACCGTGACCATGGACGTCACCAAGGCCGTCACCGACGCCAAGGGCGGCGCCGTCGAGTTCCGCGCCGAGAAGGCCGGTATCGTGCATGCCGGCGTCGGCAAGGCTTCGTTCTCGGTCGAGGCTCTCGTCCAGAACATCGTCGCCTTCGCCGATGCGGTGCAGAAGGCCAAGCCGACCGGCGCCAAGGGCACCTACCTGCAGCGCGTCGCCGTGTCGTCGACCATGGGCCCCGGCCTGAAGGTCGACCCGTCGACCGTCCACGCCGCCTCCTGAGCGGTGAACTGAATTCTCCCGTCCCGGTTCGCCGGGGCGGGCGATGCCTCCTCCCGAGAGGGCAGGGGGCGAAACGCCCGGGTTCGCCCGGGAAACTGTCCGAGACCAAGGGCGCCGGAAGGGGAAACCCGGAAGGCTTAATTCGTCGAACTCGAGTGCGATTCGAGGGGCCCTTGCGAGACGGGAAGAACGAATTCGTCATCCGGGATCGACCGGATCTTCGAAGCGGTTCGGACCGTTGAACCTTTGATCCCCGGACCTGTCCGGGGTGGAGGGGACAGGAAGTGCAGGCGTGACCGGTTCCCGGACACGCCTCCTGAAACCGGCCTCCCGGAACTTTCGTTCCGCGGGGGTCAAAGGCAAATGAGGCTATCGTGGAAAGAGCGGAAAAGCGCGAACTCGTCGCTGCCCTCAACGTCCAGTTCAAGACGACTGGATCCGTTGTGGTCGCGAAGTACGCGGGGCTCACGGTGAAGGACATGACCGCCCTGCGCGGCAAGGTCCGCGTCGCCGGCGGCACCGTGAAGGTCGCGAAGAACCGCCTCGCCAAGCTGGCTCTCGTCGGCACCGAACTCGAGCACATGGCGGACCTGTTCAAGGGCCCGACCGTGATCCTTTCTGCGAAGGATCCGGTCGCTGCCCCCAAGGTTGCGGCCGAATTCGCCAAGGCGAACGACAAGTTCGTGATCCTTGGTGGTGGTCTCGGCAAGCAGGCTCTCGACGCTTCCGGCGTCAAGGCCCTCGCCGACCTGCCGTCGCTCGAGGAACTCCGCGCCAAGATCGCGGGCGTCATCAACCAGCCGGCTACCAAGCTGGCCTCGGTTCTGGCCGCTCCGGCCGGTGCGCTCGCTCGCGTCCTCCAGGCGCGCGTCGACAAGGACCAGGCGGCGTGAGCCGTCTTCGCACAGACGAAACGTACCGAACCATTCGAAGGAAGTGAAGAAATGGCCGATATCGCCAAGATCGTGGACGACCTGTCCGCCCTGACCATCCTGGAAGCTGCCGAGCTCGTGAAGGCTCTCGAAGAGAAGTGGGGCGTCTCCGCCGCCGCTCCGGTGGCCGTCGCCGCCGCTGCCGGCCCGGCCGCTGCCGCTGCTCCGGTCGAAGAGCAGACCGAGTTCAACGTCATTCTCGTCGACGCGGGCGCCAACAAGATCAACGTGATCAAGGAAGTGCGCGCGATCACCGGTCTCGGCCTCAAGGAAGCCAAGGACCTGGTCGAGGGTGCTCCGAAGGCCGTCAAGGAAGCCGTCGGCAAGGACGAGGCCGAGAAGGTCAAGAAGCAGCTCGAAGGCGCCGGCGCCAAGGTCGAGCTCAAGTGATCGGACGCGGGGCGCGCCTGCGCTCCGCGTTGCGAGATCGATCCCGGGTCGCGGTTTCGCGGCCCGGGATTTCGGCACTCTCGGAGGCCCGTGACGGGGCGAGGGTGTCGGTGAGGCGAGAATCGTGTCAATTCAACACGTCGTGGTCGAGATGTGGGAATTGGACACGGGAAAGTCGATGATTGAGGGGGCGGCGACGGTGCTCCCGAACATCCGAGACGCCGAAGGTTCGGCGGGGTGTTCCGGATTGCCGTCGGTCAACCCGAGCGAGGACGACAATGGCCCAGACGTTCAACGGTCGTAGACGAGTCCGCAAGTTCTTCGGTTCCATCCGAGAAGTCGCGGAGATGCCCAACCTCATCGAGGTGCAGAAGGCGTCCTACGACCAGTTCCTGCAGGTGGACGAGCCCAAGGGCGGTCGCCCGGACGAGGGCCTGCAGTCGGTCTTCAAGTCGGTGTTCCCGATCTCCGACTTCCAGGGCAAGGCCCTGCTCGAGTTCGTGCGCTACGAGTTCGAGGCGCCGAAGTACGACGTCGACGAGTGCCGTCAACGTGGCATGACCTTCGCGGCTCCGCTGAAGGTCACGCTGCGCCTCATCGTGTTCGACATCGACGAGGATACCGGCGCCAAGTCCGTCAAGGACATCAAGGAGCAGGACGTGTTCATGGGCGACATGCCGCTCATGACCGACAACGGCACCTTCATCGTCAACGGCACCGAGCGCGTCATCGTCTCGCAGATGCACCGTTCGCCGGGCGTCTTCTTCGACCACGACAAGGGCAAGACGCACGCGAGCGGAAAGCTGCTCTTCGCCGCGCGCATCATCCCCTATCGCGGTTCCTGGCTCGACATCGAGTTCGACGCCAAGGACATCGTCTATGCGCGCATCGACCGCCGCCGCAAGATCCCGGTGTCCTCGCTGCTCTTCGCCCTCGGCATGGACGGCGAGAGCATCCTCGAGACCTTCTACAACAAGCTGTCGTTCGAGCGTTCCGGCTCGGCCTGGCGCGTGCCCTATGATCCGGCGCGGATGCGCGGCTACAAGGCCGTCACCGACCTGATCGACGCCGACACCGGCGAGGTCATCCTCGAGTCCGGCAAGAAGCTGACCGCGCGTGCCGCCAAGCAGCTCGCCGAGAAGGGCCTCAAGGCCCTCAAGGTGACCGACGAGGACGTCGTCGGCCAGTATCTCGCCGAAGACATCGTCGACCTGAAGACCGGTCTCGTCCACGCCGAAGCCGGCCAGGAGCTGACCGAGAAGCTGATCCGTCAGATCCTCGACCTCGGCCACCTCGAGATCCCGGTCCTCGACATCGACCACGTCAACACCGGCGCCTACATCCGCAACACGCTCGCCGTCGACAAGAACGAGTCCCGTGAGGAAGCGCTCTTCGACATCTACCGCGTGATGCGTCCGGGCGAGCCGCCGACCATCGAGACGGCGGAAGCGATGTTCCACTCGCTGTTCTTCGACAGCGAGCGCTACGACCTGTCGGCCGTCGGCCGCGTCAAGATGAACATGCGCCTGGATCTCCAGGTCGAGGACACCGTGCGCACCCTGCGCAAGGACGACATCCTCGAGGTCATCCGCACGCTGCTCGATCTGCGCGACGGCAAGGGCGAGATCGACGACATCGACAACCTCGGCAACCGCCGTGTCCGCTCCGTCGGCGAGCTGATGGAAAATCAGTATCGCGTCGGCCTGCTCCGCATGGAGCGCGCCATCAAGGAGCGCATGTCGTCGGTCGAGATCGACACCGTCATGCCGCAGGACCTGATCAACGCCAAGCCGGCGGCCGCCGCCGTGCGCGAGTTCTTCGGTTCCTCGCAGCTGTCGCAGTTCATGGACCAGACCAACCCGCTGTCCGAGATCACGCACAAGCGTCGTCTCTCGGCTCTGGGTCCGGGCGGTCTGACCCGCGAGCGCGCCGGCTTCGAGGTGCGCGACGTGCATCCGACGCACTACGGCCGCATGTGCCCGATCGAGACGCCGGAAGGTCCGAACATCGGCCTGATCAACTCGCTCGCCACCTTCGCGCGGGTGAACAAGTACGGCTTCATCGAGGCTCCGTACCGCAAGGTGCGCGACGGTCACGTCACCGAGGAGGTCGTCTATCTGTCGGCCACCGAGGAGTACAAGCACTACGTCGCCCAGTCGAACGCCGTGCTGTCGGCCGACAACCGTCTGACCGAAGAGCTGATCGTCTGCCGTCACGCCGGCGAGCCGCTGATGGTCCCGGTCGATCGCGTCGACTACATGGACGTGTCGCCGAAGCAG
>DBMN01000143.1:6152-16380 GCA_002298965.1 Rhizobiales bacterium UBA697
AACATGCAGCGTCAGGCCGTGCCGCTGGTGCGCGCCGAGGCGCCCTTCGTCGGCACCGGCATGGAATCGATCGTCGCCCGTGACTCGGGCGCCGCGATCGGTGCCAAGCGCGGCGGCATCGTCGATCAGGTGGACGCCACCCGTATCGTCATCCGCGCCACGGAAGATCTCGATCCGTCCAAGTCGGGCGTCGACATCTACCGGCTGATGAAGTTCCAGCGCTCGAACCAGTCGACCTGCATCAACCAGCGTCCGCTGGTGCGCGTCGGCGACATCATCGAGAAGGGCGACATCATCGCCGACGGTCCCTCGACCGATCTCGGCGATCTGGCGCTCGGCCGCAACGTGCTCGTCGCGTTCATGCCGTGGAACGGCTACAACTACGAGGACTCCATCCTCCTCTCCGAGAACATCGTGAAGGACGACGTGTTCACGTCGATCCATCTCGAGGAGTTCGAGGTGATGGCCCGCGACACCAAGCTGGGTCCGGAGGAGATCACGCGCGACATTCCGAACGTCTCGGAAGAAGCGCTGAAGAACCTCGACGAAGCCGGCATCGTCTACATCGGCGCGGAAGTCCGTCCGGGCGACATCCTGGTCGGCAAGATCACGCCGAAGGGCGAGAGCCCGATGACGCCGGAAGAGAAGCTCCTCCGCGCCATCTTCGGCGAGAAGGCTTCCGACGTCCGCGACACCTCGCTCCGCGTGCCCCCGGGCGTGCAGGGCACGATCGTCGAAGTGCGCGTGTTCAATCGACATGGCGTCGAGAAGGACGAGCGCGCGATGGCGATCGAGCGCGAGGAGATCGAGCGTCTCGCCAAGGACCGTGACGACGAGCAGGCGATCCTCGATCGCAACGTCTACGGCCGTCTGGTCGAGATGCTGGTCGGCAAGACCGCGATCTCGGGTCCGAAGGGCTTCAAGAAGGACCAGGTCCTGAACCAGGAGCTCATCGAGGAGTACCCGCGTTCGCAGTGGTGGATGTTCACCGCCGACGACGAGAAGCTCATGGGCGAGATCGAAGCCCTGCGCGGTCAGTACGACGAGAGCCGCAAGCGCCTCGAGCAGCGCTTCATCGACAAGGTGGAGAAGCTGCAGCGCGGTGACGAGCTGCCCCCGGGCGTCATGAAGATGGTCAAGGTCTTCGTCGCCATCAAGCGCAAGATCCAGCCGGGCGACAAGATGGCCGGCCGTCACGGCAACAAGGGTGTCGTCTCTCGCATCATGCCGATCGAGGACATGCCCTATCTCGAAGACGGCACCAACGTCGACATCGTGCTGAACCCGCTGGGCGTGCCTTCGCGCATGAACGTCGGTCAGATCCTCGAGACCCATCTCGGCTGGGCTTGCGCCGGCATGGGCAAGAAGATCGACGCCATGCTCGCGGCCTACCGCAAGTCGGGCGATCTCTCCCCGCTCAAGGTGGAGATCGAAGGCATCTACGGCGACAACATCAAGGGTGAGCAGGTCGCCGAATACGACGACGCCTCGGTCATCCGTCTCGCCGAGACCGTCCGCAAGGGCGTTCCGATCGCGACGCCGGTCTTCGACGGCGCCAAGGAGCACGACATCGAGGCGGCCCTCGACAAGGCGGGTCTGGCCAACTCCGGCCAGATGACGCTGTTCGACGGTCGCACCGGCGAGCAGTTCGACCGCAAGGTCACCGTGGGCTACATCTACATGTTGAAGCTCCACCACCTGGTCGACGACAAGATCCACGCTCGCTCGATCGGCCCCTACTCGCTCGTCACCCAGCAGCCGCTGGGCGGCAAGGCGCAGTTCGGCGGCCAGCGCTTCGGCGAAATGGAAGTCTGGGCGCTCGAAGCCTACGGCGCGGCCTACACGCTGCAGGAGATGCTCACGGTGAAGTCGGACGACGTGGCCGGCCGCACCAAGGTCTACGAGGCGATCGTCCGCGGCGACGACACGTTCGAGGCCGGCATCCCGGAGAGCTTCAACGTTCTCGTCAAGGAAATGCGTTCGCTCAGCCTCAACGTCGAACTCGTCGACGCCCCCGGCGAGGACGAGGACGGCGAGAACGGCGAAGCCGGAGCGCAGGCGGCAGAGTGATCCGCGAAGGATCGCGGGGAGGGGCCTCCTCTCCCCGCGCTTCGTAGAGGCGTTCGACGATGTCGGGGCGAGACGGGCCGAGGAGCGGTGCTCCGGGTCCGCGCATCCGACGACTGACAGGAAATCTCGACGTGGCCCTCCCCCTTGCGGCAGGGGCGAGCGACACCGACAGGAGACGGTCCATGAATCAAGACGTGATGAACATCTTCTCGCCCCAGACCCCGACGGCGCCGGTCTTCGACGCCATCCGGATCTCCATCGCGAGCCCCGAGAAGATCCTCTCCTGGTCCTACGGCGAGATCAAGAAGCCGGAAACGATCAACTACCGGACCTTCAAGCCGGAGCGCGACGGCCTGTTCTGCGCTCGGATCTTCGGACCGATCAAGGATTACGAGTGCTTGTGCGGCAAGTACAAGCGCATGAAGTACAAGGGCGTCATCTGCGAGAAGTGCGGCGTCGAAGTCACGCTGTCGCGCGTCCGTCGCGAGCGCATGGGCCACATCGAGCTCGCGGCGCCCGTCGCCCACATCTGGTTCCTGAAGTCGCTGCCGAGCCGCATCGGCATGCTGATGGACATGACGCTCAAGGACCTCGAGCGCATCCTCTACTTCGAGAACTACGTCGTCACCGAGCCGGGCCTCACGCCCCTCAAGCTGCATCAGCTTCTGGGCGAGGAGGAGTTCCTCAAGGCGCAGGACGACTACGGCGAGGACAGCTTCACCGCCCAGATCGGCGCCGAGGCCATCCGCGACATGCTCGCGGCCATGGACCTGCCGAAGATCGCCGACCAGCTTCGCGTCGACATCGCCGAGGCGACCGGTGAACTGAAGCCGAAGAAGCTCGCCAAGCGCCTGAAGCTGGTCGAGTCCTTCATCGAGTCGGGCAACCGTCCCGAGTGGATGATCCTGACCGTCGTTCCGGTGATCCCGCCGGATCTGCGCCCGCTCGTGCCCCTCGACGGCGGCCGCTTCGCGACGTCGGATCTCAACGACCTCTATCGTCGCGTCATCAACCGCAACAACCGCCTGAAGCGCCTCATCGAGCTGCGCGCGCCGGACATCATCATCCGCAACGAGAAGCGCATGCTTCAGGAAGCGGTCGATGCGCTGTTCGACAACGGCCGTCGCGGTCGCGTCATCACGGGCGCCAACAAGCGCCCGCTGAAGTCGCTCGCCGACATGCTCAAGGGCAAGCAGGGTCGCTTCCGTCAGAACCTGCTCGGCAAGCGCGTCGACTACTCGGGCCGTTCGGTCATCGTCGTCGGTCCGGAGCTCAAGCTGCACCAGTGCGGCCTGCCGAAGAAGATGGCGCTCGAGCTGTTCAAGCCCTTCATCTATTCGCGTCTCGACGCGAAGGGCCTGTCGTCGACCGTGAAGCAGGCGAAGAAGCTGGTCGAGAAGGAGCGTCCCGAGGTCTGGGACATCCTCGACGAGGTCATTCGCGAGCATCCGGTGATGCTGAACCGCGCGCCGACGCTGCATCGTCTCGGCATCCAGGCCTTCGAGCCGGTGCTGATCGAAGGCAAGGCGATCCAGCTGCATCCGCTCGTCTGCACGGCGTTCAACGCCGACTTCGACGGTGACCAGATGGCCGTGCACGTCCCGCTGTCGCTCGAAGCGCAGCTGGAAGCGCGCGTGCTGATGATGTCGACCAACAACATCCTGCACCCCGCCAACGGCGCGCCGATCATCGTGCCGTCGCAGGACATCGTTCTCGGCCTCTACTATCTGTCGCTGATGAACGCCAACGAGCCGGGCGAAGGCATGGCCTTCGGCAATCTCGGCGAGATGCAGCACGCCCTCGACAACAAGGTCATCACGCTCCACACCAAGATCCGTGGACGTTGGACCGGCATCGACAAGGACGGCAACAAGTACACCAAGATCTACGAGACCACGCCCGGCCGTATGTTCATCGGTGAGCTGCTGCCGAAGCACCCGGGCATCACCTTCGACGTCTGCAACCAGCAGATGACGAAGAAGAACATCTCGGGCATGATCGACGCGGTGTACCGTACCTGTGGTCAGAAGGAGACGGTGATCTTCTGCGACCGCATCATGTCGCTCGGCTTCACCAACGCCTTCAAGGCCGGCATCTCGTTCGGCAAGGACGACATGGTCATCCCGGACACCAAGCCGGCGATGGTCGAGGAGACCCAGGCTGCGGCGAAGGAATTCGAGCAGCAGTACCAGGACGGCCTGATCACCCAGGGCGAGAAGTACAACAAGGTCGTCGACGCCTGGGCGAAGTGCACCGACCGCATCGCCGAGGAGATGATGAAGCGCATCTCCGCGGTGCAGATCGACAAGGAGACCGGCCGTCAGATGCCGATCAACTCGATCTACATGATGTCGCACTCCGGCGCCCGTGGCTCTCCGACCCAGATGCGTCAGCTCGCCGCCATGCGCGGCCTGATGGCCAAGCCGTCGGGCGAGATCATCGAGACGCCGATCATCTCGAACTTCAAGGAAGGCCTGACCGTGCTCGAGTACTTCAACTCGACCCACGGTGCCCGTAAGGGTCTGGCCGACACCGCGCTCAAGACCGCGAACTCCGGTTACCTCACCCGTCGTCTCGTCGACGTGGCGCAGGATTCGATCATCACCGAGCAGGATTGCGGTTCGCAGAACGGCATCCATGTCCAGGCGATCGTCGATGCCGGTCAGGTCGTCGCCTCGCTCGGCAGCCGCATCCTCGGCCGCGTCGCGGCGGAGGATCTGACCGATCCGGCGACCGCCGAGGTCATCGTGCCGAACGGCGTGATGATCGAGGAGCCGCACGTCAAGAAGATCGAGGCCGCCGGCATCCAGTCGGTCAAGATCCGCTCGGTGCTCACCTGCGAGACCAAGGTCGGCGTCTGCGTCCAGTGCTACGGCCGCGACCTCGCCCGTGGTACCCCGGTCAACATGGGCGAAGCGGTGGGCGTCATCGCCGCCCAGTCGATCGGCGAGCCGGGCACCCAGCTCACCATGCGCACCTTCCACGTCGGTGGTACGGCTCAGGTCGTCGACTCGTCCTTCGTCGAATCGAACTTCGAAGGCACGATCGTCCTCAAGAACCGCAACGTGGCGCGCGACTCGGAAGGCCGCCTGATCGTCATGGGCCGCAACGTCACCGTCGCCGTCATTGACGCCGACGGTTCGGAGCGCGCCACCCATCGTCTGATCTACGGTGCCCGTCTGTTCGTCGACGAGAACGACAAGGTGAAGCGCGGCCAGCGCATCGCCGAGTGGGACCCCTACACCCGTCCGATCCTGACCGAAGTCGACGGTACCGTCGGCTACGAGGACCTGATCGACGGTCAGACGATGACGGAATCGACCGACGAGGCGACCGGCATCACCAAGCGCGTCGTCATCGACTGGCGCGCCTCGGCCCGCACGTCGGATCTCAAGCCCTCGATCGTCATCAAGGGCGCCGACGGCAAGATCGCCCGTCTGTCGCGCGGCGGTGAGGCCCGCTACGCGCTGCCGGTCGACGCGATCCTCTCGGCCGATCCGAACGGCAAGGTCCACGCCGGCGACGTCGTGGCCCGTATCCCGCTCGAATCCGCCAAGACCCGCGACATCACCGGCGGTCTGCCGCGCGTCGCCGAACTGTTCGAAGCCCGTCGCCCGAAGGATCACGCCATCATCGCCGAGTGCGACGGCACGATCCGCTTCGGCAAGGACTACAAGAACAAGCGCCGCATCCTGATCGAGCCGACCGACGGCGGCGATCCGATCGAGTACCTGATCCCGAAGGGCAAGCACGTCCATCTGCAGGACGGCGACACCATCGAGAAGGGCGAGTACATCCTCGACGGCAACCCGGCGCCGCACGACATTCTGGCGATCAAGGGCGTGGAGGCTCTCGCGGCGTTCCTCGTCAACGAGATCCAGGAAGTCTATCGACTGCAGGGCGTCGTGATCAACGACAAGCACATCGAGGTCATCGTCCGTCAGATGCTGCAGAAGGTGGAGATCACCGATGCGGGCGACTCGGACGTGATCACCGGCGAGCAGATCGATCGCCTCGACCTCGACATGATGAACGAGGCGCTGATCGCCGAGGGCAAGAAGCCGGCTTCCGGCGTTCCGGTCCTCCTCGGCATCACCAAGGCCTCGCTCAACACGCGCTCGTTCTTCTCGGCCGCGTCGTTCCAGGAGACCACCCGCGTCCTCACGGAAGCGGCGGTCGCCGGCAAGATCGACGCCCTCGAGGGTCTCAAGGAGAACGTCATCGTCGGCCGTCTCATCCCGGCCGGCACCGGTTCGGTCACCAACCGCATCCGCCGCATCGCGGCGCACCGCGACGAGCTCATCGTCGAGGAGCGCAAGTCGCAGAGCGGTGCGGTCGAGACGCCGGCGCTGCCCGCCGCCGAGTGATCGACCCGATCCGACGAAATCGAGACGCCGCGGCCCGCCCGCGGCGTTTCTTTTTTCGGGGGTGGGGGCCCGAGTCGCCTGCGGCGCGGGGTGGAGTGTCCCGGAATCGAACGGTCGTCGCGAAGGTCGATTCCCGAATCTTCGTGACGTCGTGCGGCGCATCGCCGCCGTCTCGCCGAATCGATCGCTCAGTAGAGGCAGAGTCGAATCGACGGAGACATCGATTCTAAGGTCTCGATGTTCGGATTCGCCTCGCGACGACGACGGTGACCTCGCTTCGACTTGGCGGACGGGGTCGATTCTTGGCGAAACTTTGCGTCATTTTCGACATGAAACCGCAAGATTCCGCTTGGAGCGGCGTACGACTCGGCGAACCGCGCATTCCTTGCGTTTTTGCTCGTTTCACCCCTTGACGGGCGTGGACGGTGCGGTTAGTTTCCGCCCACTTTCACGGCAGGCCCGTCGGCCGCCAATGCTTCGTTCGGCCCAATCGAACGGAACAGGGCGCCGAGACGCTGCCGGGATGGCGACTTTGGAAAGCAGAAGATCAAGAACGGTTCGCCGTTCCTCTGACTTTTCGCACCGGACGGGGAATGAGTTCCCGTGCTCCGGTGCTTTCCGTTCGTTTCCCCATGAAACGAGGTTGCTGCCCGGCGATGGGTTTTGCCGGGTGTCGTTCCAGGACGCGCCGAGCGCACAAGTGGGCCGAAAGGCCTGGTCACGAGAAGGCTGAAGACGAATGCCGACGATCAACCAGCTCATCCGCAGCCCGCGGCAGGCTCCGACCAAGCGGAACAAGGTTCCCGCCATGGAAGCCTGCCCGCAGAAGCGCGGCGTGTGCACGCGCGTCTACACCACGACGCCGAAGAAGCCGAACTCCGCGCTCCGCAAGGTCGCCAAGGTTCGCCTCACCAACGGTTTCGAAGTCATCGGCTACATCCCGGGCGAAGGTCACAACCTTCAGGAGCACTCCGTGGTCATGATCCGCGGCGGCCGCGTGAAGGACCTTCCGGGCGTGCGCTACCACATCCTGCGCGGTGTCCTCGACACCCAGGGCGTCAAGGACCGCAAGCAGCGCCGTTCGAAGTACGGCGCCAAGCGTCCGAAGTGATCCGGTAACCCTTAAGTTTCGAACGACCGAGGAAGACATATGTCCCGTCGTCACTCTGCCGAGAAGCGTGAGATCAACCCGGATCCGAAGTTCGGGGACCTCATCGTTTCCAAGTTCATGAACAACGTGATGGAAGACGGCAAGAAGTCGGTCGCCGAGTCGATCGTCTACGGTGCCTTCGACCTGATCGAGTCGAAGACCCGCCAGGATCCGCTGGCGATCTTCCATCAGGCGCTCGAGAACGTCGCGCCGCAGATCGAAGTGCGTTCGCGCCGCGTCGGCGGTGCCACGTACCAGGTCCCGGTCGAAGTTCGCACCGAGCGCCGCCAGGCTCTGGCGATCCGCTGGCTGCTCTCTGCGACCCGTGGTCGCAACGAGAAGACCATGACGGAGCGTCTCTCCGCGGAACTGCTCGACGCGTCGAACAACCGTGGCAATGCCGTCAAGAAGCGGGAAGACACTCACCGCATGGCGGAGGCGAACCGCGCCTTCTCCCACTACCGCTGGTGAGTTCCGCTCCCTACGACGTTTGAGGCGAGATCTGTCATGCCCCGACTTCATGCCATCGAAGACTATCGCAACTTCGGCATCATGGCCCACATCGATGCCGGCAAGACCACGACGACCGAGCGTGTGCTCTATTACTCCGGTAAGAGCCACAAGATCGGTGAAGTCCACGACGGCGCCGCCACCATGGACTTCATGGAGCAGGAGCAGGAGCGTGGCATCACGATCACCTCGGCTGCCACCACGACGTTCTGGAACGGCAAGCGCCTGAACATCATCGACACCCCCGGCCACGTCGACTTCACCATCGAAGTCGAGCGTTCGCTGCGTGTGCTCGACGGCGCCGTGTGCGTCCTCGACTCCAACCAGGGCGTCGAGCCGCAGACCGAGACCGTGTGGCGCCAGGGCGACAAGTACAACGTCCCGCGCATCGTCTTCTGCAACAAGATGGACAAGATCGGCGCCGATTTCGACCGCTGCGTCTCGGACATCAAGACCCGTCTCGGCGCGCGTCCGATTCCGATCCAGATCCCGATCGGTGCCGAGTCGAACTTCAAGGGCCTCGTGGACCTCGTCCGCATGAAGGCCGTCGTGTGGGAAGACGAGGCGCTCGGCGCCAAGTACCATGACGAAGAGATCCCGGCCGACCTCAAGGCCAAGTGCGAAGCCGCGCGCATCGAGATGATCGAAGCCTGCGTCGAGCTCGACGAAACCGCGATGGAAGCCTATCTCGAGGGCAACGAGCCCGACGAGGCGACCATCAAGCGGCTCCTGCGCAAGGCCGTCGTCGTCGGCGCCTTCTACCCGGTGCTCTGCGGTTCGGCCTTCAAGAACAAGGGCGTGCAGCCCCTGCTCGACGCCGTCGTCGACTATCTGCCCTCGCCGCTGGATCGTCCGGCGATCAAGGGCATCGACGTCAAGACGGAAGCCGAGACCGAGCGCAAGTCCTCGGACAGCGACCCGCTGGCCCTCCTCGGCTTCAAGCTGATGGACGACCAGTACGGCATCCTGACCTTCTGCCGCATCTACTCGGGTAAGCTCGAGAAGGGCGTCTCGCTGCTGAACTCGGTTCGCGGCAAGACCGAGCGCGTCGGCCGCATGGTTCTCATGCACGCCGACAGCCGTGAGGAGATCTCCGAGGCCTACGCCGGCGACATCGTCGCTCTGGTCGGCCTCAAGGACACCCGCACCGGCGACACGCTCTGCGACCCGAACCATCCGGTCATCCTCGAGAAGATGGAGTTCCCGGACCCCGTCATCGAGATGGCGGTGGAGCCGAAGTCGAAGGCCGACCAGGAAAAGATGGGTGTCGCGCTCGCCAAGCTGGCGGCCGAAGATCCGTCCTTCCGCGTCAACACCGACAGCGAGTCCGGCCAGACCATCATCAAGGGCATGGGTGAGCTTCACCTCGACATCAAGGTCGACATCCTGAAGCGCACCCACAAGGTCGAAGTCAACGTCGGCGCCCCGCAGGTCGCCTATCGCGAGACGATCCGTCGCTCGACCGACATCGACTACACCCACAAGAAGCAGACCGGCGGTACCGGCCAGTTCGCCCGCGTGAAGTTCCACATCGAACCCAACGAGTCCGGCAAGGGCTTCGAGTTCGAGTCGAAGATCATCGGCGGTTCGGTCCCGAAGGAATACTTCCCCGGCGTCGAGAAGGGCCTCAACTCGGTCCTCACCTCGGGTCCGGTGGCGGGCTTCCCGGTCGTGGACGTCAAGGTCCAGCTCGTCGACGGCGCCTATCACGAGGTCGACTCCTCGGCGATCGCCTTCGAAATCGCCTCTCGCGCGGCGTTCCGTGAAGGTCTCGAGAAGGCCGGCGCGGTTCTGCTCGAGCCGATCATGAAGGTCGAGGTCGTGACCCCCGAGGAGTATCTCGGTTCGGTCATCGGCGACCTCAACTCTCGCCGCGGCCAGATCGCCGGTACCGATACGCGCGGCAACGCGCAGATCGTCAACGCGATGGTGCCGCTGGCCAACATGTTCGGCTACGTCAACACCCTGCGTTCGTTCTCGCAGGGTCGCGCCAGCTACACCATGCTGTTCGACCACTACGAAGAAGTGCCGTCGAACGTCGCCGCCGAAGTCCAGAAGAAGTTCGCCTGATCTGCCTGATCGGCTGAGAGAGCAAACGGAGAAATCCGATGGCCAAAGAAAAGTTCGAACG
>DBMN01000002.1 GCA_002298965.1 Rhizobiales bacterium UBA697
TGGCGGGTGTCGTAGTACCAGGCGGCCGGCCCGCAGCAGCAGGCGCCGCCCTTGCCGAGCCCGTTCGAGAGCCCTTCGAAGAAGGCATCGGCCCGGACCCGCCAGCCGAGCCGCTCGCCATAGAGGGCGAAGACCGCCATCGCCACGCCGAAGGGCCAGGCGAAGGCGAAACCAGCGATCGTCAGCACGACGACCAGCGGCCGCAGGTCGACGCCGGCGGCGCGCAGGCGGGCGGCGAGACGGGAGGTGGAGATGCGATCGGCCATGCGTCCCTCCCCGTCGGTCGAATCGATGCCGGAGCGGCATCGCGGTCGGTGGTCGATCGGGCGAGATTGCCCGATCGCGCGCGACATGCAAGGGCCGCCATCCTCGTGCGGGGGGTCAGCCCTCGGCGGGCGAGCGCGCGGGCTTCTCGGCCAGCACCGCGTCGAAGGTGGCGCGGTCGGGGGCGGTGCGCAGGCGCGACAGCCAGACGGCATGGGCGCGGCGCTCGGCCTCGAGGCGGCGGATCTCGGCGTCGGTGCGGTCGAGGACCGACGCACGATAGGCCTCGAAGGCGGGATCGCCGGACTGGGCGTAGGAGGCGAAGCCGGTGAAGCGCGAGAAGGCCTGCGGGTCGAAGCGGACGCCGGCACGGGCGAGCCCGTCGCGCAGGCCGGACATGAAGCTCTCGACGCGGGCGCGCCAGCCGAAGCGTTCGCCCCACAGGGCGTAGGCGAGCACCAGGAGGCCGAGCGGCCAGGCGATCAGGAAGCCGATCACCATGGCGGCGATCGTCGCGGGCGTGAAGCCGGTGGTCGAGGTCGAGCCGAAGTTCATTCCAACCCTCCGAACGACCCGCGTTCCGCGCCGCGGAACGGGCGGGCGCGATCGGGTCATGGTCGGGAGATGGCCCCTCGGCCCCCGCGTTTCAAGCGCGGGGGATCAGCTCTTCCTGGCGCGGCGCGTCGGCTTGGTCTCGGGAGCCGGCGCCGCACCGACCGCGCCGCGGGCGTGGCGGCGGACGAAGTCGGCCATGCGCGGCTGGATGTTGGCGCGGAACTTCGAACCGTTGAAGACGCCGTAGTGGCCGACGCCGGGCTGGACATAGTCCATCTGCTTGTCGGCGGCGAGGTTGGAGCACAGCGTGTGCGCCGCCTGGGTCTGCCCCATGCCGGTGATGTCGTCGAGCTCGCCCTCGACCGTCAGCAGCGCGGTGTTGCGGATCGCCGACGGCCGGACCGGCCGGCCGCGATGCATCATCTTGCCCTCGGGCAGGTCGTGGTCGAGGAAGACGGTGCGGATGGTCTGGAGATAGAACTCCTTGGTCAGGTCCATCACCGCCATGTACTCGTCGTAGAAGTCGCGGTGCTTCTCGGCGCTCTCGCCGTCGCCCTCGACGAGGTGCTGGAAGAACTCCTTGTGGGCGGAGACGTGGCGGTCGAGGTTCATCGACATGAAGCCGCCGAGCTGCAGGAAGCCGGGATAGACCTCGCGGAAGGCACCGGCATGCGGGAAGGGCACCCGCATGATGACGTTGCGCTCGAACCAGCCCAGCCCCTTGTCGTGGGCCACCTTGTTGACCGCGGTCGGCGAGATGCGGGTGTCGATCGGCCCGCCCATCAGGATCATCGTCGCCGGCGACAAGGGATCGCCGTCCTCCTCCATCAGCGACACGGCGGCGAGCACCGGCACCGAGGGCTGGCAGACGGCGACGATGTTCACCCCGGCGCCGAGGTGGTGGACCATCTCGATGACGTAGTCGATGTAGTCGTCGAGATCGAAGGTGCCGGCGGCGAGCGGCACCATGCGGGCGTCGATCCAGTCGGTGATGTAGACCTCGTGGGCCGGCAGCATGGCCTCGACGGTGCCGCGCAGCAGCGTGGCGTAGTGGCCCGACATCGGCGCGACGATCAGCACCTTGGGATCGGCGGCGCGCCCCTCCGGCAGCTCGCGGCGGAAATGCAGCAGGTTGCAGAAGGGCTTCGACCAGACGAACTCTTCCGTGACCGGGACTTCCGCCCCGTCGACCACGGTGGTCGGCAGATCGAAGGCGGGCTTGCCGTAGCGCCGGGTCGAGCGTTCGAAGACCTCGAAGCCGGCGGCGAGCGAGCGGCCGAGCGCGGTGCCGGCGAGCGGATTGAAGGGGCTGCGGAAGGCCCAGCGGCCGACCTCGGCCGCGACGCGCATCGGTCGGAGCGCGGCGTGGTTCAACTCGTAGAGCTGGTAGAACATCGGTTCGGTTTCCGTCCCCTCGGACCGATCGGAGGTTCCGTCGGCCTCTCGTATTCTTTCGGTCGATCACTATGCGGCCGAGAACCGCGCGCACCAAGGCCGGCGCGGTCGGCAATTGGTCTTAGCGGTATCTGACCCAACGTCAGTCGGCGACGGTCGCGTCATTCGCCCTGCTGCACCAGCGATCCTGCGCGGCGCGCGCTGTCGAGCAGGCGCGAGAAGGCGAGGATGCCGGCGGCGAGCCACAGCAGGTTCAGGCCGACGGCGGAAGCGAGCAGGTCCGCGCGGAAGGTGTGGTCGACGAGAACGGCGCGCAGACCCTCGAAGACGTGGGTCGGCGGCAGCGCCCAGGCGACCGGCTGCAGCCAGACCGGCAGGGTGGAGACCGGATAGTAGACGCAGGTGATCGGCATCAGCACGAACATCAGCGACCACGACAGCGCCTCCGCCCCCAGACCGTGGCGCAGCAGGATGCCGACGATGACGAAGGCGAGCGCCCAGCCGGTCGCCACCAGATTGGCGAAGAAGCCGACCAGCGCCAGGCCGAGGCCCCAGATGTTGAAGCCGAAGAAGGGGATGGCGATCAGCGTCACCGGGATCATGCCGATCGCCAGCCGGATCATCGACACGACCATCAGCGCGACGACGAATTCCGAGGTCTTGAGCGGGCTCATCAGCAGATTGCCGAGATTGCGCGACCACATCTCCTCGAGAAAGGCGAAGGCGAAGCCCTGTTGCGAGCGGAGCAGCACGTCCCACAGCAGGAGAGCCGCGACGAAGAGGCCGCCGGCGCCGGCGAAATAGGGCGACTTCGACGTGACGTAGGACTGGACGAAGCCCCAGGTCAGCATCTGCACCGTCGGCCAGTAGATCAGCTCCACCGTACGCGGCCAGGAATTGGAGATGAGGTACCACGAGCGCAGCACCAGCGCGCCGACGCGGGAGACCGAAAAACCCGAAGCCGCACTCATGGCGTCTCCTCCACGATACCGGCGCGGGCGCGTTCCTCGGCCGTGCCGCGACCGCGGGCGACGTCGAGGAAGACCTCCTCCAGCCGATCGCGACCGAATCGCTCCATCAGTTCGACCGGCGTGCCGCGCGCCGCGACCTTGCCGGCGGAGAGGATGACGACGTCGTCGCAGAGCCGTTCGACCTCGTCCATGTTGTGCGAGGCGAGCAGCAGCGAGGCGCCGGTCTCGGCGCGGAAGGCCTCGAGGCGCGAGCGCACCCAGTCGGCGGTGTCGGGGTCGAGCGAGGCGGTCGGCTCGTCGAGGAGCAGCAGGCTCGGCCGGTTGAGCAGCGCCTTGGCGAGCGCGACGCGGGTCTTCTGCCCGGCCGAGAGCGCGCCGGCGCGGCGGTCGAGGAAGGGATCGAGGGCGAAGGCCTCGGCCAGTTCGGCGATGCGGCCCTCGGCATCGGCGACGCCGTAGAGCCGGGCGAAGACCCTGAGGTTCTGCCGGACGGTGAGCCGGTGGGGCATGTCGACATAAGGACTCTCGAAGTTCATCCGTGCGAGCAGGCCCGAGCGGTCCTCGGCGAGTTCGGAGCCCAGCACGCGGATGGTGCCGCCGTCGGGGCGCACCAGACCCATGATCATGCCGATCGTCGTCGTCTTGCCGGCGCCGTTGCCGCCGAGCAGGCCGAGCGTGCGGCCGGCGGGCAGGCGAAAGGAGATGCCGTCGACCGCGCGGACCGGGCCGAAGGTCTTCACGAGGTCGACGACCTCGAGGGCCGGGGGAAGGGGAGAGGATGTTGCGGATTCGGACAACGCAAATTCGATCCTTCGTACGCTTCTCGGGTTGCCGTACGATCGTATAGGCTGATGTCGGCGCGCGTAAGACGCCTTGTCGGAGAAGACGGGAATGTTGGGGGTACTGGCCGACTTCGGCAACAGTTCGGTGCGCTCGCTCCGGCTCGACACGCTGGTCAGGCTGCGCTGGCTGGCGCTGGCGGGTCAGACCGTGGCGATCGTCTTCGTGCGCTTCGGCCTCGGCTTCGAATTTCCCTTCGTCGCCTGCCTCGCCTTCATCGCCGCCTCGGCCGGGCTCAACCTGACGCTCCGCTCGTATTTCTCGTCGATCTATCGGCTCGACGGCATCCACGCGACGCTGCTGCTCGGCTGGGACGCGCTGCAGCTGACCGGCCTCCTGTGGCTGACCGGCGGGCTCGAGAACCCCTTCGCCTGCCTGCTGCTGGCGCCGGTGCTGGTGTCGTCGGCGTCGCTGCCGCCGCGCTCGACGGCGCTGCTCGGCGTCTTCGTCGCGGTCGCCGCCACCGTGCTCGCCGCCTGGCACGCGCCGCTGCCGTGGGGCGGCGCCGACCCGCCGCCGAAACTGCCGGTGCTCTACGTGCTCGGCCAGTGGCTGGCGCTGATCCTCACCCTCTCCTTCTCGGCGCTCTACGCCTTCCGCGTCGCCGACGAGAGCCGCCGCCTCGCCGAAGCCATCAAGGCGACCGAACTGACCCTCCAGCGCGAGAGCCATCTCGTCGCGCTCGACGGGCTCGCCGCCGCCGCCGCCCACGAACTGGGCACGCCGCTCGGCACCATCACCGTCGTCGCCCGCGAGATGGAACGCGAACTGCCGCCGGGCTCGCCGCTCGCCGAGGACGTGGCGCTGCTGCGCAGCCAGGCCGAGCGCTGCCGCGAGATCCTGCGCAAACTGTCGTCGATGGGCGAGGACCCGGACGCCTTCTTCGCCCGCCAGTCGCTCGGCGAGGTGGTCGACGAGGTGCTCGAGCCGTTCCGCGATCTCGGCACCGAGCTCGAGGTGATCGAGCGCGGCGAGGGGCCGGAACCGATCGCGCGGCGCAGCCCGGCGATCCTCTACGGCCTCGGCAACATCGTCGAGAACGCCGTCGACTTCGCCGAGACCCGCGTCGTCGTCGCCCTGGCGTGGGACGAACGCGAGGTCACCGTCGTCGTCTCCGACGACGGGCCGGGCTTCTCGCCGGGGGTGCTGGAGCGCCTCGGCGAACCCTGGGTGACGACGCGCGAGCAGTCGCTCGACGAAGACCCCGACGAGGGCGGCCGCGCCGACGGCGAGACCGGCGGCGGGCTCGGCCTCGGCTTCTTCATCGCCCAGACCTTCCTGATGCGCTCGGGCGCGCGGGTGACCTTCGAGAACAAGCGCTTTCCCGCCCATGGCGCGGAAATCCACATCCAGTGGCCGCGCACGCTGTGGCCGCTCGCCGAGGAGGGTCTCGGGTCGTCGAACTTCGCGTCCGTCGAGGACGAGACGCCGCATGGACGCGAATGAGACCCGGTCGCGGGAACCTGCGCGCGGGACGTGTGCCGCGCCGATTACCGCGTCAGGATTTCGTTGATCCGTCAATCGCGTATCGGCTCCCGCATCGGGGTGCCAACGTATTGTAGAATTGGAATTCCACTCATAAACTCGCCGCCCAATCGGGTGTCGGGGTGCCCGCAAAGAGAACAACGGTGACGATCATGACGGACGTGTCGCAGGCCCTCGCGGCCGATGCGGAGAAGAGCCTGCTCATCGTCGACGACGACAAGGCCTTTCTGCAGCGCCTGGCTCGCGCGATGGAACTGCGTGGTTTCGAGGTGGAGACGGCGTCGACGGTGGCCGAAGGACGTGCCCGGGTCGATGCCCGCTCGCCCGCCTTCGCGGTCGTCGACATGCGGCTGGCCGACGGCAACGGGCTCGACGTCGTCGAGCACCTGCGCGAGAAGCGCCCGGAGGCGCGCATCGTCGTGCTGACCGGCTACGGCAACATCGCCACCGCGGTGTCGGCGGTGAAGCTCGGAGCGACCGACTATCTCTCCAAGCCGGCCGACGCCGACGAGGTGATGCGGGCGCTGACCCGGTCGACCGAGGACCGCGCGCCGCCGCCGGAGAACCCGATGTCGGCCGATCGCGTGCGGTGGGAACACATCCAGCGGGTCTACGAACTGTGCGAGCGCAACGTCTCGGAGACGGCGCGCCGCCTCAACATGCACCGCCGCACCCTGCAGCGGATCCTGGCGAAGCGCGCCCCGCGCTGAAATGTCACACGTCGCGATCGAGCTCTCACGGCGCCCGCCTCACGGCCGGCGCCGTCTTCGTTGCCGCCCTCAGCGGATCTCGACGTTGCCGGTGGCGCGCGGGTCGGTGAAGCCGTAGAGGCGGACGGCGGCGGCACGGCCGAAGCGCAGCATCATCGCCTTGCGGGTGGCGGCGACCATCCGATGCGCAGGCGCCGGGCGGATGACCTCGCCGCCGTAGGCGTCGGCGACGATCAGGCCGCAGTCCTCGGGGAAGATGTCGAGCGGCACGCGCGGGCTGGTGGCGAAGAACAGCCGGTCGCAGTGCGCCCGGTAGAACGGCCACTTGCGATCGACCCGGAAGTCCTCGACCGACGACTTGACCTCGACGATCCAGATCTCGCCGGAGGCCGAGAGCCCCATCAAGTCGGCGCGCCGACCGGACGCGAGCGGCAGTTCCTCGACCACCGCGAAGCCGAGGCGGACGAGATGACGCCGGACCCCGCGGGTGACCAGGAGCGTCTCCTCCGGACGGGAGGGGGCGGGCAGGTCGCCTTCCGGGTCGAGCGGGCCGTCCATCATTTCCACCAGGGGAAGAACACCAGCGTCACGAGGCCGAAGAGCGGCACGAGGATGCCGCCCGACCACAGGAGATAGCCGAAGAACGACGGCATCTTCACGCGGCTCTCCTCGGCGATCGCCTTGACCATGAAGTTGGGCGCGTTGCCGATGTAGGAGTTCGCCCCCATGAAGACGGCGCCGCAGGAGATGGCGAGCAACGTCCAGGGGATGTCGTTCATCAGGTGCTGCGGGTCGCCGCCAGCGAGGTTGAAGAAGACCAGATAGGTCGGCGCATTGTCGAGGAACGACGACAGGATGCCGGTCAGCCAGAAATACATGGCGTTGTTCGGCGTGCCGTCGGGATGGGCGACCATGGCGACGAGCGGTGCGAAGGCGCCCTTCTCCGCCGCCTTCAGCATGGCGATCACCGGGATGATCGTCACGAAGATGCCGGCGAAGAGCTTGGCGACCTCGAGGATCGGCCCCCAGGAGAACTCGTTGGCGGCGCGCACCGCCTTGGGCGTGATCGCCAGGGAGACGAGGCCGGCGGCGATCAGGATCAGGTCGCGGGCGAGGTTCTGCAGCTCGACCTCGACGCCGCCGACGTGGAAGACGATGCCCGGCTTCCACGAACCCGACAGCAGCACGCCGCCGATCACCACCGCGAGCAGCGCGAGATTGGGCAGGCCGACGAGGCCGATGCGGGCGGTCTCGGGGGTCGGATCGAAGCGCGCCTTGAAGGCCTCGTCGGCGTGATAGAGCCGCCGGTCGAGGAAGAAGAAGATCGTCAGCAGGATCGCGGCGCAGAACAGCGTCTCCTCCAGCATGTGCATCGTCGTCCAGAAGAAGCTGACGCCCTTCAGATAGCCGAGGAACAGCGGCGGATCGCCGAGCGGCGTCAGCGAGCCGCCGATGTTGGAGACGAGGAAGATGAAGAAGATCACGACGTGGACGTTGTGACGGCGCTCGTCGTTGGCGCGCAGCAGCGGCCGGATCAGCACCATCGAGGCGCCGGTGGTGCCGATCACCGAAGCGAGCAGGGTGCCGCCGGCGAGGATCGACGTGTTGAGCCGCGGGCTGCCGTGGAGGTTGCCGGTCACCAGGATGCCGCCCGAGATGGCGAAGAGCGACCACAGCAGGATCACGAAGGGCAGGTACTCGGTGAGCGCGACGTGCAGGACCTCGCCGCCGGTCACCGCCGCCCCGTGGCCGATCGCGAAGGGCGCCGCGAAGGCGAGGCCCCAGGCGGCCGCGACCTTGCCGAAGTGGTGATGCCAGAAGTGCGGCGCCGCCAGAGGCAGGATTGCGATCGACATCAGGATGCCGGCGAAGGGGATCGCCCACCAGCCGGAGAGCCCGGCTCCGTCGATGCCATGGGCCTCCGACGCCCGGACCGGGGCGACCAGGAGCGGTACGAGACCGATGGCCACCACTGCCGAGACGGCGTTCCGCGCGAACCGAACCATGCATTCCCCCCTGCTTCTTGCGCGCCAGATTAGCGGGTCCGGCGGGAATGCCAACCGGATCCGTCACGGCATGACGATGGGGAACGCCCCCGCCCGCCACGCATCTGCTCCGCGAACCCCGCCGACCGAACCGGGCCTTGCACCCCGCCCGCGATCTCGCCGTCCGCGAGCGGTCCGAGGCATCGCCGGGCGCCTCGGCGCCCCGACACGTCCGCCCCGCGCCCGCGGACGTCTCGCCCGACCCTATCCACCAGAGGCAACAGACCCGGCCGATCCTCCTCGCCCCCGGGCCCAACGCCGAGTTCCTCGCTCTCCCGCCCGCGCTCCAGCCCGATCGTCCTGCCCCGCTCCGCCGCGACCCTTCGCCCCTCGTTCCTCCCCGCGTCCCTCCGCTCCGCCTCTCGCCCTCGCCCCCCGGATCCTCCCCCCGCACCCACGCCCGCCCCCCTTGCACCCCGCTCGGTTTCGTGTCACACGTATTGAACGTTGTTCAAAACAAATCCACGATCCGTGCTCTTTCGGGATTGCGTCCGGCGAAGAAGCAGTGAGGATCGGCGAAAACCGAATTCAGGGCGCAGGAAACGAACCCGATGTCGCGATCCCTCCTCACGACCCGCCGTTTCGCGGGCCTCTTCTGGTGTCAGTTCTTTTCGGCGCTGAACGACAATTTCCTGAAGAACGCCCTGGTTTTCCTGATTCTCTGGCGGTTGGGGGCGGAAGCGGCGGGGCCGCTGGTGGCGCTCGCGGCGGCGACGCTGATGGCGCCGTTCTTCTTCTTCTCGGCGCTGGGCGGCGAGATCGCCGACCGTTTCGACAAGGCGCTGGTGGCGCGGCGGCTGAAGCTCGCCGAACTGCCGGTGGCGGGACTGGCGGTCGCCGGCTTCGCGCTCCACTCGATCCCGACGCTCTTCGCCGCCCTCCTCGGCTTCGGCATCATCGCCGCGCTGTTCGGGCCGGTGAAGTACGGCATCCTCCCCGACCAGCTCGACAAGGGCGAGCTGCCGTCCGGCAACGCGCTGATCGAGGCGGCGACCTTCCTCGCCATCCTGATCGGCACGGTGATCGGCGGCTGGGCGGCCTCCGAGGGCGGCGATCCGCTCAGCCTCGCCTTCATCATGATCGTCTTCGCGGTCGGCGCCGTCGTCGCCGCCTACACGATGCCGATGACCGGACGCGGCGTGCCGGGCCTGCCGATCCGCGCCAACATCTTCGCCTCGACCCTCGGCCTGCTGCGCGATCTCGCCGCCGACCGTCGTCTGCTGTGGGCCGGCCTCGCCTCGAGCTGGTTCTGGGCGGTCGGCGCGGTGGCGCTCGCCCTGTTGCCGACCGTGGTCAAGGGCCCGCTCGGCGGCGCCGACGAGCTCGTCACGCTGCTGCTCGCGGTCTTCGCCATCGCCATCGCCATCGGCTCCGGCCTCGCCGCCTGGCTGTCGGGCCATCGCACCGTGCTGGTGACGACGCCGCTCGCCGGCCTGGTCATCGCCGG
>DBMN01000001.1:0-317 GCA_002298965.1 Rhizobiales bacterium UBA697
CGCGGCCTCGACGCCGCCGGCCGACCCTTACAGGTCTTCGCCGAGGTCGACGGCGCGCTCCGCACCATCGCCGCGATCGTCGGCCTCGCCCACGAGACGATGAACCGCCGCGAGGGCTGGCACTTCTTCGATCTCGGCCGCCGCGTCGAGCGCGGCATCGGGCTGGCACGGGCCGCCCGCGGCTTCTGCGACGAGAGCGCCGACACCGACGCGCTCGACATGCTGCTCGACCTCGCCGACGGCCGCGTCACCTATCGCACCCGCTATCTCGGCGGCACGGCGCGCCGCCCGGTGCTCGACCTCGTCCTCCTCGACGA
>DBMN01000001.1:368-15143 GCA_002298965.1 Rhizobiales bacterium UBA697
CCGCGCGCCGCCTCGCCGCCGAACTCGAGACCGACGACGCCGGGGTCTTCGACACCGCCCGCATCCGCCGCATCGAGAGCGCGCTGATGGCGATCTCCGATGCGGTCGCCGCCCGTTACTTCACGCAAGGCTCGCTCCTGCCGGCGACGGAGGAGGAGGCCTGATGCGTTTCGACGTCACCCACGTCACCGTCTACGACTGGGGCGGTCCGGTGCCGGTCGCCGACTGCCGCCTGCGCCTGACGCCGATCGAGCGGCGCGGCCAGCGCGTCCACCTCTCGCGTCTCGTCATCGATCCGCAGCCCGAACACGTCGTCGACGAGGTCGACTGGTTCGGCAACCACGTCACCCGCATCGCCTTCCGCGCGCCCCACTCGCGCCTGACGCTGCGCTCGACCGCGACGGTGACGACCCTGCCGCTTCTGCCCCTCGACGCCGCCGCCTCGCCCGCCTGGGAGACGATTGCGGCGCGCGCCGCCCAGTCGCACTCGCTCGGCCCCGACGACCCGGTGCAGTTCGTCTTCCCCTCCCGCGTCGTGCCGCTGACGCCCGCCGTGACGCGCTGGACGGTCGAGTGCTTCACCCCCGGCCGGCCGATCCTCGAGGCGGCGCTGGCGCTGACGAAGCGCATCCATGCCGAGTTCCGCTACATGCCCGGCGTCACCGACGTGGCGACGCCGCTCGCCCGCGCCTTCGAGGAGCGCCGCGGCGTCTGCCAGGACTTCGCCCATGTGATGATCGCGGGCCTGCGCGGTCTCGGCCTGCCGGCGGCCTATGTCGGCGGCTATCTGCGCACCCTGCCGCCACCGGGCAAGCCGCGGCTCGAGGGCGCCGACGCCATGCATGCCTGGGTCGAGGTGTGGTGCGGCGCCGATCTCGGCTGGATCGGCTTCGACCCGACCAATGCCATCCTCGCCGGCGAGGACCACATCGTCGTCGCCTTCGGCCGCGACTATGCCGACGCCGCCCCGGTGATCGGCATCCTGTCGTCGAGCGGCGAACAGGGCCTGTCGGTCGCCGTCGACGTGGTCGAGGCACGGGACCCGGCGCTCGACGCCCTCTCCGTCCCCGCGCCGCCGGCCTGAGGCCGCGCGCGAGGGCCCTCCCCCTCCCCTCCTCCGCCACGTCCCGCGGACCCCGCCGCCGCCGCGCGGGGCTGCGTCATCACGTCTAAGGGAAACCACGGATTCCACACTGGCGAAGCGGCCGATTTCCGCTAATCTAATCGATATGATTCCGCATGCACCGGCCCGCCGCCGCAGAGACGCGGCCGCGCCCGGCGGACACTTCGAGGAGGGTTACGATGACGGACGTTTCTCGGTCCCATGCGACCGGCCTGTCGCCCACCGCACCGCGCGTCCTCGACGTCGGCGCCGCCGACGTGATCGAGGCGCTGCGTCTCGGCTTCGCCGACTTCCGCGCCGCGCCGGCCTACGGGCTGTTCTTCGGCGGCATCTTCGCCTTCGGCGGCCTGTTCCTGACCTGGCTGACGGTCGGCGCCGGCCTCGGCTGGCTGACCTATCCGATGGCCACCGGCTTCGCCCTGCTCGGCCCCTTCGTCGCCGTCGGCTGCTACGAGGTGAGCCGTCGGCGCGAGGCGGGCCAGCCGCTCGACTTCGCCGCCGTCCTGACCGTGATGGGACGCCAGAGCGGCCGCGAATTCGGCTGGATGGCCTTCGTCACGCTCTTCGTCTTCCTGCTCTGGATGTATCAGGTCCGGGTGCTGTTCATCCTGACGCTCGGCCTCGGCGGCTTCGCCACGATGGGCGAGTTCTTCCATGCCGTGACGTCGACGCCCTCGGGCTGGCTATTCCTCGGCCTCGTCCATCTCGACGGGCTGGTCTTCGCGCTGGTCGCCTTCTCGCTGACCATCGTCGCCTTCCCGCTGCTGCTGGACCGCGAGGTCGACTTCGTCACCGCGATGATCACCTCGGTCCGCACGGTGATGCTCAACCCCAGGACCATGATCTCATGGGGGCTGATCGTCGCCGCGACGCTGTTCCTGTCGATCCTGCCGGCCTTCCTCGGCCTCCTGGTGACGCTGCCGGTGCTCGGCCACGCCACCTGGCATCTCTATCGCCGCATCGTCCTGCCGCAGAGCCCGGCGTGACCGACACGACGCCGACCGTTCCGAAGGGCGCGCGCCCCGGGTGATCCCGGTCGGGCGCCCTTCGCGCCTCAGGCCGGGCGCACCACGACGGGCGTGCCGATCGGCACGCGGCGGTGGAGATCGATCACGTCGTGATTGAGCAGGCGGATGCAGCCCGACGACACGGCCTTGCCGATGCTCGACGGATCGTTGTTGCCGTGGATGCGGTAGAGCGTGTCGCGATCACCCTGGAACAGGTAGAGCGCACGGGCGCCGAGCGGGTTCTCCGGCCCGCCGGGCATGCCGGAGGCCCATTTGGCGGCTTCCTCGTCGCGCAGCGTCATTTCGCGCGGCGGCGTCCAGGTCGGCCATTCCGCCTTGCGCCGGATCGTCGCCCGCCCCGACCAGGCGAAGCCCTCGCGGCCGACGCCGACGCCGTAGCGGATGGCGTCGCCGTCGTCGCGCACCAGATAGAGGTAGCGCTCGGCCGGATCGATGACGATCGTGCCGGGCTGTTCCGGCCCGCGCCAGCGCACCAGCGCGCGCAGGTAGGCCGGATCGACTTCGGAGAAATCGAGCGGGTCGACGACGAAGCGGCCGTCGTCGATCTCGCCGTACATGCCGAGATACTGCGAAGGGATGTGACCGCCGGTACCGATCTCGCTGGCGCGGCGACGCACGCGCGTCCCGTAACCGTCGCTCTCGATGTCCCAGCGCTCGACGCGCGCGGAGGCGGCGCAGCCGGCCAGCGCCAGAGGCAGGCCGGCGATCAGGGCGCGCCGCGACCAGACCTTGGCCGCGCCGCGTCGGTCATCGCGGAAAATGTCTTCGAACATGAATCACCTCGACTGCGGACACCCCCGACCATCGCCGCCCCGCATGGAGATAGTGGGGCAGAGATGCGGCGAGGAAAGGTCCGCGAGGCGAACTAGCGACGTCCGTAGGTCGAGAACTTCTCCGCCGCCGCCGCGATCTCGTCGTCGGTGAGGATCACCGGATCGCCGAGGAGCAGCGCCTGATGGTACTGGAAGGCGAGCGTCTCGAGCTCGACCGCCAGCCACAGCGCCCGCGCCATCGTCGGCGCCACGGTGATCGAGCCGTGATTGGCGAGGAGGCAGCCGTTGCGCCCCTCGAGCGCGGCGAGCGCCGCCGCCGAGAGCTCCGGCGTGCCGAAGGTGGCGTAGTCCGAGCAGGGAATGGTCGCCCCGCCGAAGCCGGCGATCATGTAGTGGACCGCCGGAATCGGACGCCGACCGATGGCGAGCACCGTCGCGTAGGGCGAATGGGTGTGGACCACCGCGTTCGCTTCCGGCCGTGCCCTGAGGATGTCGCGGTGGAAGCGCCATTCCGACGACGGCGGCCGTGGTCCCTCCCAGCCGCCGGCCTCGTCGGCGAGATCCATCCTGGCGACGAGATCGGGCGTCAGTTCCGCCGGCGGCACCGCCGAGGGCGTGATCAGCATGGCGTCGCCGAAACGCAGCGACACGTTGCCCGAGGTGCCGCGATTGAGCCCGGAGGTCCCGAGCTCGCGCATCGCCGCGACCACCGTCTCGCGCGCCGCGCGCTCCGCCGCGTTCACAGCCGTCCCGCCTCGATGATCCGCTGCAGGAAGGCGCGGGTGCGCTCGTCCTTCGGGTCGGAGAAGATCTGGTTCGGCGGTCCCTCCTCGTGGACGACGCCGCCGTAGAGGAAGCAGACCTTGGAGGCCACTTCCTTGGCGAAGCCCATCTCGTGGGTGGCGAGCACCATGGTCATGCCCTCGTCGCGCAGGTCGCGGACGATGTCGAGCACTTCGGCGACGAGTTCGGGATCGAGCGCCGAGGTGATCTCGTCGAGCAGCATGACGATCGGGTCCATGGCGAGCGCGCGGACGATCGCCACGCGCTGCTGCTGGCCGCCCGACAGCCGATCGGGGAACTCGTTCGCCTTGTGGTCGAGGCGGATGCGGGCGAGCAGCTCCATCGCCCGTTCCTTCGCCTCGGCGCGGCTCTGCCCCAGCACCTTCACCGGCGCCGCGGTGATGTTGTCGAGCACGCTCATGTGCGGGAAGAGGTTGAACGACTGGAAGACGATGCCGACGTCGCGGCGCAGCGCGTCGACGTCGACGCCGGGGCCGGAGACGCGGTCGCCGTGCAGCCGGATCTCACCGGAATCGATCGTCTCGAGCCCGTTGATGCAGCGCAGGAGCGTGGACTTGCCGCAACCCGAGGGGCCGATCAGGCAGACCACCTGATGCTCCTCTATGTCGAGCGTGATGCCGTTGAGAACGGGGACCACCCCGCCGTAGGACTTGCGGACGTCGCGGATCTCGACGAGTGCCATGAGTTTCTCCGTCCGTCCTCAGCTGCCGGCGCGCATGCGCTTCTGGTCGCGCTCGATCAGCTTGTCGACGAGGCGGGCCTGCGGAATGGTGATGAGCACGAAGAGCACCGCCACCGTCGTCACCGACGACAGATTGAAGTGGTTCGAGGCGATGATCTTCGCCTGGTTGAAGGCGTCGACGGTGCCGATGACGCTGACCAGCGCCGTGTCCTTCTGCAGCGAGATGAAGTCGTTGAGCAGCGGCGGAATGATCCGGCGCACCGCCTGCGGCACGACGACGAAGCGCAGCGTCTGGGTGTGCGAGAAGCCGAGCGAACGCGCCGCCGCGGTCTGCGACCAGTGCACGCTCTCGATGCCGGAGCGATAGACCTCGGAGACATAGGCGCCGTAGGTCAGCGTCAGCGCCAGGATGGCGAACATCGTCGGCGACATGTCGCGCAGGACCGGCAGGTCGGTCAGCGGCAGGCCGAAGCCGACCAGATAGATCGCGATGATCGCCGGCAGGCCGCGGAAGAGATCGACGTAGGCCGTGGCGATCAGGCGCACCGGCGCCCCCGCCCGACCCGGCGCAAGCCGCGCCACCGCGATCAGCAGACCCCAGATCAGCACCAGGATCTCGGCGATCACGAAGATCTCGACATTGATCCAGAAGGCGGCGCCGACGAGGTGGAAGGTCTCGAAGATCAGCGACAGATCGAAGAAGGTGCGTCCGACCGCGACCTCGTTGGCCACCAGGAAGAGGCCGAAGAACAGCACGATCGCCGCCGCCGCCGCATAGCCGATGGCGACCCAGGAATGTTCCCGCGCCGCCGCCGTCTCGGCCCGCGCCTCGGCGACGTCGGTCGCCGCCAGCCGGTCGGCCTTGACGGCCCCGAAGAAGCCCTGGAAGGCCGGCACGAAGACGACGAGGAAACCGGCCACCACCGCGAAGAGACCGGCGGTCGCCAAGGGCGAATCCACGCCGATCGAGGCGAGCCCCTCGCGGACCGCGTCGGCGGTGGCGAGGCCGGCGGCGATCAGACCGACGACGACGAGTATCGCCAGAAGCGCGATCCCCTTGGCCGATTTCGGCGGCGCCGGCGTCCACTTGCGGGTGGCGCGCGGCGCCCGGATTCGCGGCGGCTGCGATGCGTCGGGAAGGTCGTCCATGCTGTGTCTCGCTCGTGTCGGGACCGAGTGACCGCACGCCCGGCGGCGCCGGACGCGAGGATCGGAAGAGGGGATCCGGTCGTGCGACCGGCGGCGGGTCTCCCCGCCGCCGTCCGCTTCAGCCGAGATCGGCTCGGAACATCAGGGCTTGAAATACGGGATCTTGGTCGGATCCGCACCCCACGTGGCGGCGAGATACTTCGCGGCGAGCTTCTTGGTGGTGCCGTCGGCGATCAGAGCCTGCAGCGCCTTGTCGAGGGTCGCGGCGTTGGCCGAACCCTTCGGGAAGAGCGCGCCGTACTTCTCGCCGGTCGAGTACTGGCCGACGACGACCATCTTGCCCTTGGATTCGGCGGCCTGGCCGAGCACGATCGCCGTGTCGGTCATGGCGACGTCGATCTGGTTGGCCATCAGCGCGGTGAACATCGCCGGGGTGTCCGGGAACACCTTGGCCTCGGTCTTCGGCTTCAGCGTCTCCTTGACGAAGTCGGTGCCGGTGGTGCCGGCCTGGACGCCGATGCGCAGGCCCTTCATGTCGCCGCTCTCGATCTTCTTGCTCTTCTTGGCCAGGACGCCGACGTCACTGTCGAAGTAGGGAACCGAGAACTGCACCACTTCCTTGCGCTTGTCGGTGATCGAGATCTGCGACAGGGCGATGTCGAAGTCCTTGGTGTTGCCGGCGACGAGAGCGTCGAAGTCGACGTTCTTCAGCACCACCTTGTCGAGGCCGACGCGCCACGCGATGTTGGCGGCGAGGCAATACTCGTAGCCGTCCTTGATGGTCTCCGGCGTGTCGCCGTTGTTCCAGCCCGGAGCCGGCAGGTTGGTCTCGTAGGTCAGCTGGCCCGGAATGGCCGGCGTGATCGAGAACTCGCCCTTCTTGCCGGTCAGTTCGCAGTTGCCGATCTTGTCGGCGGCCGCGGCGGTGCCGACAAAGGCACCGAAGGCGACGAGAGCAATTCCGAGACGGACTTTCGACTTGGAAATCATGGGGATCTGCCTCTTGTGGCGAAAGGCGCGGAGGGCCGACGGGGTGCCGGTCCTTGGCCGCATGTTAACGCCGAAATCGCCGGATGGAACCGGAAAAAACAGCGATCGGAAGGTTGTTTCGGGGATGGATTTTCCTCGACACCGCAGCATCCCGCCCGCTCAGAGGCGGCGACGCTTCGCATCTGCCAAAATCTCGCGCGCGGCGTTGTGCCCCGGCGCGCCCGTCACGCCGCCGCCCGGGTGGGTGCCCGAGCCGCACATGTAGAGACCGGCGACCGGCGCACGATAATCGGCGTGTCCCATCACCGGCCGCGCCGAGAACATCTGGTCGAGCCCGAGGGCGCCGTGGAAGATGTCGCCGCCGATCAGACCGAACTTGCGTTCGAGATCGAGCGGCGAATGGATCTGCCGGCCGACGACCGAGGCCGCGAAGCCGGGCGCATGGGCATCGACCGTGGCGATCATCAGATCGGCGACCTCCTCGCGCGCCTCGTCCCACGACCGGCCGTCCGGCAGGGTCGGCGCCACCTGCTGGCAGAACAGCGAGGCGACGTGGGCGCCCTGCGGCGCCAGCGAGGAATCGAGCGTCGAGGGGATCAGCATCTCGACGATCGGCGCCTTCGACCAGCCGTGGCGGCGGGCGTCGAAGAAGGCGTCCTCCATGTATTTCAGCGACGGCGCGATCACGATGCCGGCGGTGTGGTGGTCGGCGACCTCGCGGCCCGGCCGACACGTGAAGCTCGGCAGCTCGGAGAGCGCCACGTTCATGCGGAAGGTGCCCGAGCCCGACTTCCACGAGGCGATGCGGTCGCGGAAGTCGTCCGGCAGCGTCGCCGGATCGAGCAACTTCTCGAAGGTGAGCTTCGGGTGGAGGTTGGAGACCACGGCGCGGGCGCGGATCGTCTCGCCCGCCTCCGTCACGACGCCGACGGCGCGGCCCTTCTCCACCAGGATCTCGGCGACGCCGGCTTCCGTGCGGATCTCGACGCCGCGCGAGCGCGCCGACGACGCCATGGCTCCCGTGATCGCGCCCATGCCGCCGATCGCGTGGCCCCAGACGCCGCGCTTGCCGTTCACCTCGCCGAAGCAGTGGTGCAGCAGCACATAGGCCGAGCCGGCGGCATAGGGGCTGGCATAGTTGCCGACGATGCCGTCGAAGCCGTAGATCGCCTTGATCGGATCGCTCTCGAAGCACTGGTCGAGGAAGTCGCCGGCCGAACGGGTGAAGATCTCGAGCAGGTCGCGCTGGCCGGAAAGATCCAGCCGGCGGAAGCGGTTGCCGACCTTGCCGGCCGCGAGCATCTGCCCGAGCGTCTCGATCAGCCCGCGCCCCGTCGTGACGTTGGGCGGCGTCTCGAGCACGAGATCGCGCAGCACGTCGGCCATCCGCTCCAGCCGGTCGCCGTAGGCATCGAGCCGTTCGGCGTCGCGTGCCGAGAAGGTCGCGACCGACGCCTCGGTCCGGCCGGGGCCGATCTCCAGCGCCCGCCCGTCGGGCAGCGGCAGGAAGTTCGACATCCGCCGCTCGACCACTTCGAGCCCGTGCTTCGCCAGCTCGAGATCGCGGATCACCTTCGGATTGAGCAGCGACACCGTGTAGGCGGCAGCCGAGTTGCGGAAGCCGGGATGGAACTCCTCGGTGACGGCACAGCCGCCGACGACGTCGCGTCGCTCGAGCACCAACACCTTCAACCCGCCGGCCGCCAGATAGCCCGCCGTCGTCAGCCCGTTGTGGCCCGCTCCGATCACGATGACGTCGTGCATGCTTCCCGCCCTCTCGCGCCCTCGGCCCCCGCCGAAATCCGTGTGATACGGTCGTCAAAGAACTTTCGTCGTCAAGCGGGATTTTGCGGAGACGCTGCCCGATCTCGAGGTAGAGCCGAAACGAGGCACTCGACACACCGTGGACGGACGAGGCGCCGCCGTTTGCAACGCGGCGCCGTGGGACGAAGGGTCGCGCCACGATGCACGGCGCTCCCCCCTCCCATCAGGGGAGGGGTCGGGGGTGGGGTGACGGGAGTTGCAGTGCGGTCATGGGAGCCGGCGAAGTCGGAACGAGTCCGGCTGCGCCCGAGATGCCGAACCGCCGAACCCCACCCGCCTCGCTGCGCTCGGCACCCTCCCCTGAAGGGAGGGTGGAGCGGAGGCGACGCCGCGAGATCCACCGAAGTTTGCAGAGAATCGAGAGTCGACCGACCACCCCTCACCCACCCGCGCGGCGGCTGCCCGGCTGGTGGCGCGGCAGGCGCAGCTGGAAGACCGCACCCCGGACCGGCCCGTTCGCCGCCGACAGCGAGCCGCCGTGCTCGCGGGCGATGGCATAGGAGATCCAGAGCCCCAGACCCGTCCCCTCGCCCACCACCTTGGTGGTGAAGAAGGGCTCGAAGATCTTGTCGGCGACGCCGTCGGCGATGCCGGCGCCGTTGTCGGCGACCTCGATCACCACGTCGTCGCCCTGGGCATGCATCGCGATCGACACCTGCGGCTCGGGGACGGCCTTGACCGCGTCGAGTGCGTTGTCGACCAGATTGACCAGCACCTGGTGGATCTTGCCCTCCTCGCCCTCGACCGTCAGGCCGGGTTCGAGATCGGTCTCGAGCTTGGCCGGGACGTTCTTCGCCCGCATCGCCCATTGCGCCGCCGTGCCGATCAGCTTGGCGAGATCGACGGTCGCATTCTCGCTGGCGCGCGAGAAGGAAAGCCGGCGAAGGTTCTTCACGATCTCGGAGATGCGCATCGCGCCCTCGAGCGTCCCTTCGATCAGCGGCGCGAGGTCGGCGAGGATGGCGCCGACCCGGCTCTCCCGCTTCAGCCGGTCGACCGCGGCCCGCGGCGCTTCTTCCTCCAGGGCGCCGATGTAGCGCTCCAGGCTCTTGCGATAGCGCTCGAGCGTGTGGATGTTGCCGTAGACGAAGGAGATCGGGTTGTTGAGCTCGTGGGCGACGCCGGCGACGAGGCGGCCGAGGCTCGCCATCTTCTCCTGCTCGATCAGCTTGCGCTGCGCCTTCTGCAGCTCCATGTGCGCCTTGTGCAGCGCCTCGTAGGCCCGCCGCAGCTCGCCGATCGGCCGTCCGGTCAGGACCGCTCCGACCCGGTGACCGTTGTGGTCGAAACGGGCGGAGACGTTGATCGCCATCAGGTCGGAGGCGCCCTCGGCGGTCAGGAACGACAGCTCGAGCTCGCGCACCTCGCCCTCAACGCCCGACAGCAGCGCGTTGCGCGCCTTGGCCCGGTCGCCCTCGACGACGAGATCGCCGAGCCGCTCGCCGAGCACCGCCTCGAGCGGCCGGGCGATGATGCGCGAGAAGGCGGGATTGGCCTTCACCACCGCGCCGCGCTCGTCGACCACCACGAGAATGTCGGAGACCGAGGCGATCACCGAGGAGATGAAGCCCTCGGCCGCTTCCAGCTCGGCGTTCTTGGTCTCGAGATCCGCCTCGTAGCGCAGCAGGTCGGAGTAGACCGCGTCCATTTTCGCAATGACGTCGATCCACATCTCCTCGCCCGCGCCGTCGAGCCCGGCCCCGCCTTCGTCGAAGACATGGGCCATCAGGTTCGCCGGCCGCGGCCGCAGGTCAGTCTCGCTCGTCGTCATCGAGGTCTCGTCTCAGATCGTAGCGATGGATCTTCGCCCGAAGACCGACGCGCGACAATCCGAGCTCGGCGGCCACCCGCGAGATGTTGCCGTTCAACCGGTCGAGCGCCTCGGCGATCACCTCGCGCTCCAGCGACTCGACCCGCTCCTTGAGCTGCGGCCGCGGACCGGAGGCGTCGACCACCCGCATCGGCCGGCCGGCGTTGGCGATGCGCGGCGACAGGAGATCGATGCCGAGCGCCCCGTCGCGATCCGACAGCGCCACCATGCGCTGGATCTCGTTGGCGAGTTCACGGACGTTGCCCGGCCACTCGTAGCGCATCATCGCCGCCAGCGTCTCGCTGGTGAAGCCCGGCACGTCGCGCTTGAAGGCACGATTGACGTCGCCGAGGATCCGCGCCGCGATCGCCGGCACGTCCATGGCGCGTTCGGCGAGCGACGGCAGATGGATCGGGAAGGCCGCCAGCCGATAGAACAGGTCGCGGCGGAAGCGCCCGGCGTCGACCTCGTTCATCAGGTTGCGGTTGGTCGCGGCGATGACGCGGACGTCGACCTTCCGCGGCCGCTGCGCACCGAGCGGACGGATCTCGCCCTCCTGCAGCACGCGCAGCAGCTTGACCTGGAAGGCCGGCGAGGTCTCGCCGATCTCGTCGAGGAAGATCGTGCCGCCGTCGGCCACTTCGAAGAGGCCGATGCGGTCCTGATAGGCGCCGGTGAAGGCGCCCTTCTTGCAGCCGAAGAGCTCGCTCTCGAGCAGATCGTCCGGCAGCGCGCCGCAGTTCTCGACGACGAAGGGTTGATCGGCCCGGCCCGACCCGTTGTGGATCGCCCGCGCCAAGAGCTCCTTGCCGGTGCCCGAGGCGCCGGTGATCAGCACCGAGATGTCGTAGTCGGTCGCCCGCTTGGCCAGCGCGATGGCATGCGCCACCGGGCTCGCCGGCTCGTGGACGATCTTGTCGAAGTCGCCGAGCCGCCGCTGCGCCCGCCGCATGTCGCCGACCACCGAGGTCAGCCGCTTCGGCGAAGGCTTCGCCTCCACCTCCACCGCCCCGGCGCCGCCGGCCTCGCGCTGCGCCCAATAGAGCCGCGAGGCCTCGCGCACCGTGTCGATCAGCCGATCCGGGTGCCAGGGCTTGGTGATGTAGTGATAGATCCCCGCCTCGTTGACGCCGGCGATGATGTCTTCCGAGTCCGTGTAGCCGGAGATGATCATGCGGATCGGGTCGGGCCACTGGTCGCGGACCCGCTTCAGGAAGTCGACGCCGTTCTCGCCCGGCATGCGCTGGTCGCACAGGATGACCTGCACCATCTCGCCGGCGAGCACGTCCTCGGCTTCCGCCGCCCCGCGCACGGAGATGACCTCGAACTCCTCCGCCAGCACGCGGCGGATCGCCTCGAGGCTGCGGATCTCGTCGTCGATGACGAGCACCGTGGCATTGCCCGGCATCACTGTTCCCCCGATTGGCTCACGATCGTTCCCCTCGATCGGCATCAGCAGATGCGCGGCAATTGCTCGCCCGACAGCCAGTCGACGATGCGACCGCCGCCGAACGACGTCGTCATCTGCACGAAGAACTGATCGTCCTCGATCACCTCGCCGACGATCGCCGCCTCCGCCCCCAGAGGATGCGCGCGCATCGCCGCCAGCACCGCCTCGGCCCCCTCCGGCGCAACGACGGCGATCAGCTTGCCCTCGTTGGCGACGTTGAGCGGATCGAGACCGAGGAACTCGCAGGCCGCATGGACTTCCGGCTTCACCGGCACGTCGTCTTCCTCGATGCGGACGCCGACCCGCGACTGGTGGGCGATCTCGTTGAGGGTGGCCGCGAGCCCGCCGCGCGTCGGATCGCGCAGCAGCCGCAGATGCGGCGCCCCCGCCTCGATCATCGCCGCGACCAGTCCGTGGAGGGCGGCCGAATCCGAGACGATCGCGGTATCGAAGGTCAGGTTCTCGCGGCTCGACATGATCGCCACGCCGTGGTCTCCGATCGAACCGGAGACGATCACCTTGTCGCCCGGCCGCGCCCGATCGCCCGACAGTTCGACGCCCGCCGCCACCACGCCGATGCCGGCGGTGGAGATGAAGACGCCGTCGGCCTTGCCGCGCTCGACCACCTTGGTGTCGCCGGTGACGATCGGCACGCCCGCCTCGCGCGCCGCCTCGCCCATCGTGTCGGCGATCCGCTTCAGATCCGCCAGCGGGAAGCCCTCTTCGATGATGAAGGAGGCCGACAGCGCCACCGGCCGCGCGCCGCCCATGGCGACGTCGTTGATCGTGCCGTGCACCGCCAGCGAGCCGATGTTGCCACCGGGGAAGAACAGCGGCGACACGACGTAGCCGTCGGTGGTCATCACCATCTTCTCGCCGGGACCGGCCGGTGCCGGGAAGGTCGCCTGATCGTTGCCCTGGTCGAGCAGCGGATTGGAGAAGGCCTCGTGGAAGATCTCGGAGATCAGCTGCGCCATGGCCCGGCCGCCCGAACCGTGCGAGAGGTCGACGCGACCGTTCTTGAGATCCATCTTGCGATGACGCACGCGGGGATTGGAGAGCTGGTTCACGAGGCTTTCCTTTCAGCCTGCTTCGCCTTCACCCGGAAGCGGCCATAGGTCCAGTGCGCCGCGCAGGCGCCTTCCGACGACACCATGCAGGAGCCCATCGGCGTCTCGGGCGTGCAGACCGTGCCGAAGAGCTTGCAGTCGGCCGGCTCCTTGGCGCCGATCAGGATGGTGCCGCATTCGCAGGCCGGATTGTCCGAGGCCTCGATGCGCTTCACCGCGAAACGCTTCTCGGCGTCGAACTCCGCCCATTCGTCGCGCAGCTTCAGCGCCGAGTCCGGGATCGAGCCGAGACCGCGCCATTCGAAGGCGTCGCGCAGATCGAAGACTTCCCTGACCAGCGCCTGCGCCGCGCGGTTGCCCTCGCGGGTGACGGCGCGGATGTACTGGTTCTCGACCTCCGAACGGCCCTCGTTCATCTGCCGCACCAGCATCAGGATCGACTGCATCACGTCGAGCGGCTCGAAGCCGGAGACGACGATGCGCTGGCCGTATTCCTCGACGAACGTGTCGTAGGGCTCGAGGCCGATCACTGCCGAGACGTGGGACGGTCCGAGGAAGCCCTGGATCTTCACCGGCGAATGACCGTCGATCTCCGGCGCATCGAGGATGGCGCGGATCGCCGACGGCGTCAGCACGTGGTTGACGAAGCAGGTGAGGTTCGTCAGCCCCTTCTTCTTGGCGAGCTTCACCGCCATGGCCGTCGGCGGCGTCGTCGTCTCGAAGCCGATGGCGAAGAACACGACCTGCCGGTTCGGGTTCTCCTCGGCGATGCGCACCGCGTCGAGGGTCGAATAGACCATGCGGATGTCGCTGCCCGCCGCCTTCGCCTTGATCAGCGAGGTGCCCTTGGAACCCGGCACGCGCATCAGGTCGGCGTAGGTGAGGAGCGTCACCTCCGGATTCTTGGCGAGTTCGATCGCCTCGTCGATCCGGCCGATCGGCAGCACGCAGACCGGGCAACCCGGACCATGGATCATCCTGACGTTCTTCGGCAGCAGATCCTCCAGCCCATAGCGCGAGATCGCATGGGTGTGGCCGCCGCAGAACTCCATGAAGGCGTAGGAACGGGCCGGATCGGCCTCGGCCGCGATGGTCGCGGCGACCGCGCGGGCGAGTTTGCCGTCGCGATATTCGTCGACGTATTTCATTGCACCGCCCCCTTCGCCAAGGCGCCGGCCTCGGCGAGAAGACGCAGCGTCTCGGCCGCCTCTTCCGCGTCGATCTTGGCGAGCGCGTAGCCGACATGGACGATCACGTAGTCGCCGGGCGCCACGCCCTCGACCATCGCGACCGAGATTTCCTTGGTGACGCCGTCGAGATTGACGCGCGCCATGTCGTCGGGAAGCAGTTCACTCACGAGAGCGGGGATGGCGAGACACATGGTGTCGGCTCCTTCAGGGGATCGTCTTGTCGTCTTGGATCGGGGTGATGAGATGGGCACGGCCGAGCGCGGCCTGGCCCAGCGAGAGGCCGCCGTCGCCCGGCGGGACCTTCTCGGCAAAGATCGGACGGAAACCGCGCGCGACGAGGCCCTCGTCGAGGCCGGTCGCGAGCACGCGGTTCATCAGGCAGCCGCCGCCGAGCGCGACCCGCTCGCCGGGCGAGGCGAGCGCCGCGACGAGGGCGAGGAGCCCGTCGGTGACGGCGCCGTGGAAGAGTTCGGCACCGGCGCGGGCGTCGATCCCCGGCCGGCAGAGTTCGGCGAGGAGCGGGCGGAAGTCGAGCACGCCGTCGTCGATCCGGTAGAGGCCGGAGCCGCGGACGGGCGCGCGGACCAGCGCCTCGAGCTCCATTGCCGCCTGTCCCTCGTGGTCCTGCACGAGCCTGAGCCCGAGAAGACCGGCGGCGGCATCGAAGAGCCGGCCGAGCGAGGTCGTCGTCGCCTCGCGGCCCGAGGCCAGGCGATCGGCCAGCGGCCCGACCATCGCGGCCGGCATGCGGGGATGGTTCGCCGCCTCGAGATCTGCGGCGAAACGCTTCTTCGCCGCCTCGAGGTCGCCGGCGAGATGGGCCGCCGCCAGCGCCATGCGCCAGGGCTCGCGCGCCGCGCGGTCGCCGCCCGGCAGAGCGAT
>DBMN01000282.1 GCA_002298965.1 Rhizobiales bacterium UBA697
GCCCGAAGGGCGGATGAGGGGTGTCGCGCGTAGCGCGAAGCCCATGATGGGCGACGAGGCGGTGAGGATCCGTCGATCGCATCGACCGGGGTTGGACAGGGGAGCGCACCATGGTGCGCGCCCCCTCATCCGGCGCGTTNNCTCCCGCGAGGGGAGAAGGGAAGCCTCAGCCCACGTCGGCCTTGAAGCCGGCTTCCTCGATCGCCACGACCAGAGCCGCCTCGTCGTTGTCGGAGGTGTCGCCCGACATGCCGGCAGCGCCGACGATGTTGCCCTTGTCGTCGCGGATCAGCACGCCGCCGGGGACCGGGACCGCGCCGCCGGCGCCGATCACGCTCTCGAGGCCGGCGAGGAAGTGCGGACGATCCTTGGCGATCGCCTCGATCTTGCGGGCGCCGGCGCCGAAGGAGACGCAGGCGTTGGCCTTGCCGAAGGCGATCTTCCAGCGAACGATCGGGCAGCCGTCTTCGGCACCCGCCGCCTTCAGCGCGGCGCGGCCGTCGAGAACCACCACCGCCATCGGATTGAACTTGCGCTCGCGCGCCACGGCGAGCGAACGGGCGACGATGGCCTGCGCCTTCTCGAGGGTCAGATGCGACATGGGAGTTCTCCTCAGTTCGTTGGTCCGAGAGCTTCGGGTCGGGGACCGCCGGTCGCCCAGTCGAGAAGCTCCACGGTGTGGACTATCGGTATGTCGGTACCGGCGCCGATCTGCATCATGCAGCCGATGTTGCCGGCCGCAATCACGTCCGGCGCGACGGTCATGATGTTGCGCACCTTGCGGTCGCGCAGGCGCCCGGCGAGTTCGGGCTGGAGGATGTTGTAGGTGCCGGCCGAGCCGCAGCAGACGTGGCTCTCCGGCGGGGTGACGACCTCGAAGCCGGCCTCGGTGAGAAGCTCCGCCGGCAGCGACGTGATCTTCTGGCCGTGCTGCATCGAACAGGCCGAGTGATAGGCGACGCGCGGACGGGCCTCCCTCACCACGGCGCTCGCAAGATCGAGCATGGCGACGACTTCGGACACGTCCTTGGCGAGCGAGGCGACCTTCGCCGCCTTGTCGGCCCAGGCCGCGTCGAGGCGGAACATGTGGCCGTAGTCCTTCATCGTCGTGCCGCAGCCCGAGGTGGCGATGACGATGGCGTCGAGCCCGTCGCCGTCGACCTCGGCCATGAAGGCGTCGATGTTGCGGCTCGCGCGGGCATGAGCGGCGTCGGTCTCGCCCATGTGGTGCTCGAGCGCGCCGCAACAGCCCATGCCCTTCGGCACGACGATCTCGGCGCCGAGACGGGTCAAGAGCCGCACCGTCGATTCGTTGATCGCGCTGTCGAGCGCCGCCTGGGCGCAGCCGGTCAGCAGCGCCACGCGCAGGCGCTTCGGGCTCGTGGCGGCGATCACCTGCGGGCGCTCGACCCAGGAGGGCGTGGCGAGCTTCTTCGGCGCGAGACCGAGCACGGCGCCGATCGGGCGAGGCAGGAAACGCGCGAAGGGCCGCACCAGCGCCGTGGCGGCGAGCGCCAGGCGGAAGATCGTCGGGTTGGGGATGACCCGGCCGAGCAGCTTGCGGAAGAGGCGGTCGACCAGCGGTCGCCGGTAGGTGCGCTCGACATGGGCGCGGGCGTGGTCGACCAGATGCATGTAGTCGACGCCCGAGGGACAGGTCGTCATGCAGGAGAGACAGGTGAGGCAGCGATCGAGATGCTTCACCGTCAGCGGATCGGCGGGCCGATCGTGCTCCAGCATGTCCTTGATCAGGTAGATCCGCCCGCGCGGGCTGTCGAGCTCGTCGCCGAGCTCGAGGAAGGTCGGGCAGGTCGCCGTGCAGAAGCCGCAGTGGACGCACTTGCGCAGGATCTTCTCGGCGAGCGCGGTGTCCGGGTCTTCGAGCAGGTGAGGCAGGAAGTGGGTCTGCATCGTGCCTCTCCTCAGCGAGCGGGGTTGGAGGTCGCGACCATGCGGCCGGGCGAGAACAGGCCTTCGGGGTCGAAGGCGGCCTTCACCCGCGCGGCGAGCGCGGCGAGGGGGGCGGGCTGGGGATGGAACACCGGCACCGCGGCGCGATCGGCCTCGGTCGCGCGCACCAGCGTGGCGTGACCGCCGTTGCGGTCGACGATCGTGCGGATGCGCTCGGCCTGCGGCCCGGCATAGGCGGCGATCGCCAGCCAGACGAGGCCGCCGGCCCAGTCGAAGAACCAGGCGTCGCAGGCGACGCCGGCGGCGACGAGCGCCGCCAGCGCCGCCTCGATCGGGCCGCCGACGATGGCGATCAGGCCGGCGGTGGTCAGGGGAAAGGCGTATTTCAGCTCGCCCACCAGTCCGGTCAGCGCCTCGTCCCGCGGCTTGCTCTTGGTTGCGGCCGCCTCCTNNAGCCGGCCGCCAGCAGCGCGTCGACCGCCTGGTTGAAGCCGGCGCGGGTGGAGAAGAGGGCAACGACCTCCCGCACCTCGGCCGGCACGGTCTTCTCGGTCATTTGCGTCATGATGGCCGTCTCCCTATTGTCTGGTCGGAGTTCGTCCGATCGCGCGGGTTCGCCCGTCCGCCGTCAGGACGGCCGTCGGGCGGGACCCCCGCGTCATTGTAGCGACCGGCGGCAAGCCCGCGTCAACCGCGACGGGAGAATGGCCGGGGTCGTTGGTGCGCGTCCCATTGTCCCATGGCGGGCCATCCCGCCTATCCCCCGGCCGCATCTCCCGTGATAGGGTGCGCGCCACCAACGCCACCCACCCAACACCTCGTGGTTCCCCCCGTGTCCGACAGCGCAGAAATCGTCATCCCGCCCGACGCCACCCCGATGATGGTGAGGTATCTGGAGATCAAGCAGGCGCATCCCGACTGCCTGCTGTTCTACCGGATGGGC
>DBMN01000192.1:0-8261 GCA_002298965.1 Rhizobiales bacterium UBA697
GCGGCGCGCCTCTCGCGCGGTCAGCGTGCCGGGCGTCTGGCCGGCGGCTGCGGGGCGGCGGAGGGCGCAGTCGCGCCGTGCCAGCCCTCGAAGGACTTCGGCAGGTCGCCGGCGACGTCGACATGGGCGGCGACGCTGTCCTCACGCAGGGTCTTGTCGGAGAAGCGCAGATCGAGAAGGCGGCCGTCGTCGGTGCGCAGCCGTACGCCGCGTCGACCGAAGGTTCGACCGAGATCCGCCGCGTTCAGCCGGATCTCGCCGCTGCCGGTGATGTCGTGTGGTCCGACGGCGAAGCCGTCGATGTCGTAGGAGGCCCGGGCGATGTCCCGTCCGTCCGCCGACACGACGCCGTGGCCGTGAAGTCTGCCGAGGTAGCGCACCGTGGGCCTCCGATCGAAACGCCTCTCAGGCGGGGCGTGAGTCCGCCTCGAGGATCGCATCCAGTTCCGCCGGGTCGATGGCGACGACCTGTCGGGCCGTCGCGGAGATCTCGATCGCCGGGACGTGCAGCGTGGTGGCCGTGCGGCGGAAGGCGAGGAACGAGATGCCGATGATCTCCTCCTCGTCGGTCACCACCCGGTAGGTTCCGGCAGGCTGGACGGCGTCGAGCCCGGAGGTCCGGAACGGATGCGACAGGGTGACCAGGGCCTCGCTGGAGCGGATGGACATGGTCATTTCTTCTTCTTGCGATCGTTCATCGCCGCGACCATCGCCTCGCCGGAGTTGGCGGCCACGACGATCACTTCCTTGGGCTTGTCGACCTTCGGTTTTCGGATTTCGCGATTGCCGCGCTTCTGACCCTTGGCCATGACGGCCTCCTCTTCGTCGGTTGAACCCGCACGCGATCCGGGGCGGGCGATGCCCGCCCCGCGCAGAACCCGCCGGCGTCTCGTTCGAGGCGCCGGAGCGGATCGCTCACGCCAGGACGGCGAGACGATCGGCGGAGGTCTTTCCGGTGGCGGGATCGGTCACGAGCTCGAAGCCGAGCTTCTGGCCCGGAAAGAGATCGCCGATGCCGCTGCGCTCGACCGCCGAGATGTGCACGAAGGCATCCTTCTCGCCGTCGTCGGGCTGAATGAAGCCGAAGCCCTTCTGGGCGTTGAACCATTTCACGGTTCCGGTAGACATGTTCAATTCCTTTCACGTATTTCCGAAAATCGCTTTTCAGAAAATCGAACGTCGTTCTCAGACAAAACCCAATGTTCGGCGCAATTTGAATTGCGCACGCTCATCGTTGCGAGCATTCATTCGATCTTTTCATCGTGCGCTCATCGAATAGACTTTGCAATCGATTTCAAATTTATTTTCAGACGACATCAAAAAAACACAGAATTCACCCACCCTCCGGCAAGATTTTCGCGTTCGGCGCTCTCGATTTTCGACAGCAACGGACGCGTTCGAACCGAGGATCTCGGGACGATCGACGACGCATCGCCCCCGGCACGACGCCGGCGCGGCGACCGGCCTCCGTCGCTCGAAACAACGACCGACATCGCCGCCGGCGGCTCCGCACGACATCCCCGTCGGCGGCAGACCGGTCGCGCTTCGTTCGGATCCACCCCCGACCTCGACGGCACGGCCCCGAAGGAGCTCGTCATGAACGACCAATTCCGACTGCGATGCGCAGAGATTCGGCTTCGCCTCCACGAGGTCGACAAGACGATCGAACACATTCAGGCCGGCCCGCTGGCGATGAACGACGGTGCGCGCGAGAAGACGGTCGACCGGATGGACCGGATGGACGACCTGATCTCCGACGGCCTGCAGGGCGTCGCCGACGCGAGGGCACGGGTCGAAGCATGGATCGATCACGGTCGACCGCAGGCGGATGCCCGCGTTTCGGCCTGGAAGGCGGACGCACGAGGCCTGGACCTCAACGCACGCGCCGACGACGTGGAAGCCTATGCACTGGCCGTTCTGGAACTCGCCGCAGCGTCGGCGCGCGAATGCGCCCATGCCGTGCTCGAGGCGGTTCTCGCCCGGTCCGACGCGGATCGAGCCTGTCTGAGCACGGGTCGAGACGACGCCCCGACACATACCCATCCATCGAACCAAGGAGCTTGACGATGAAGACGAAATTCCTGGCCGGCCAAGAGGCCACATGGACCCCGGCCCCCTCGGCGCGACCGCAGCGCTGTACCGTGATCCGCGTCATGCCGAGCGAGAACGCCCTGCGGACCTACCGCATCAAGGGCGTCGCCGATTCCTGCGAGCGCTCCGTTCCGGAAGGATCGCTGTCCGCGTTCCGGCCCTCCGAGCGCGATCGGCTCTTCGGCAACTGAGGCGACGTCGCGTCGCGATGGTCCGTTCCGCCGATCGCGGCGGCGCTCCCGCGGATGCCGTGACGGCGACGCGTCGGGCATCCCGATCCGTCGCCCCGGCCCGGACCATATCCGGTGGGAGCTCGTGTCCGACGGCACGGCGGATCGCCCGGCCCGAGGGCCGGCGACCCGCCGCGATCGCGATCACAGGAACGAGGGGAAGGGCAGATCCGGCTCGTTGGTGAAGACGTCGTCGAAGCCGCGCGGATAGTGATAGTCGATCACGTCCTTGTCGGCCGGATAGACGAACTTGCCGCCGACCTGCCAGATGAAGGGCGTGAAGCCGTAGCGCAGGCGCCGGCGCCGCATCTCCCACAGCGCGGTGATCTCGTTCGCATCCGCCTGGAAGTTCGACCAGATGTCGTGGTGGAACGGGATGATCACCTTCGTGTTCAGGCATTCGGCCATGCGGAGGATGTCGCAGGCGGTCATCTTGTCGGTGACGCCGCGCGGGTTCTCGCCGAAGGAGCCGAGCGCCACGTCGATGCGGTGCTCGTTGCCGTGCTTGGCGTACATGTTCGAATAGTGCGAATCGCCCGAGTGATAGACGTTTCCGCCCGGCGTCTTGATCAGATAGTTGACGGCGACGTCGTCCATCTCCTGCGGCAGCTTGCCCTTGGCGGTCTCGCCGTCCTTGAGCGTCACCGCCATGGTGCGGTCGAAGGATTCCAGCGCCAGGATCTCGGCATCACCGATCTTCACCGACTGGCCGGGGCGCATGGTGATGCAGCGCTCGGCCGGAACGCCCCACTTCTTCCAGAGATCGGTGCAGCTCTTCGGACCGATGAAGGGCACCGACGGGTCGCAGTTCTTCAGCACGGCCGCGGCGACGTTGATGTCGATGTGGTCGTTGTGGGTGTGGGTCGAGACGATCGCGTCGACCTTGCGGATGGCGAAGGGGTCGATGACGAAGGGCGAGACGCGCAGGTTCTGCTGCAGCTTGCGGCAGCCGGTCATGCGGGCCATCTGATGGCCCTCGGCCATCAGGCCGTTGCCGTGGCTGCGCTTGCCGGTGCCGACCCACAGGTCGATGCAGAGGTTGGTCGAGCCCTCGGTCTTGATCCAGATGCCGGTGCAGGCGAGCCACCACATGGCGAAGGTGCCCGGCGCCACCACCTCGGCCTCGATCTCCTCGTTCAGCCAGGTGCCCCACTGCGGGAAGGTGCCGAGGATCCAGGATTCGCGGGTGATTTGGTCGATCTGGCTCATGGTTCGATCCTTTCGATGATCCGTCCGCCCGCCGTGGCACGCGATCGGCCCGGCGCGGTCGCCGGCGTCGTGGCGGCGATGATCGATCTCGGCGACTTGGGCCCGGCGATCGATCGTTCGACGAACAATATGGACGTCAATTTTGCTCGTGTCGATCTTTTTTCGAACACATAAGCAACATTACCGAAGATAAAACAAACAAAACAAACATTCCGACGACTGAAACGCCGCGGTCCCGAGCGGCCTCCGCCGGTTCGGGTTCCGCGGCCGTCGGTCGACGCCGGATCAGGCGAAGAAGACGCGCTCGATGGCTTCGGCGACGCCGTCGGCGTCGTTGCCGGCGACGATCAGGTCGGCCACCGCCTTGACCTCGTCCTCGGCGTTGCCCATGGCGATGCCGAGGCCGGCGCCCTCGATCATCGAGAGGTCGTTGTGGTTGTCGCCGACGGCGACGATGCGCGCGGCCGGGATGCCGCGCTCGGCCGCCCATTCGATCAGCCGCCGTCCCTTGGTGTTGCCGGCGGCGACGACGTCGAGCCGGTTGCGCCAGGAGAACTCGACCGAGAGCCCGCCCTCGGCCTCGGCCTCCGCGGTCCAGGCGGCGAGCACCGCCGGATCGTCGTGGGAGACGACGAACTTCCACAGGACCGGCACCGTCTCGATCACCGCGCCGAGGTCGTCGACCCGCTCGATCGTCGGGCGGATCGGCTCGGCGATGCCGGCGGCCCAGGCGGTGAGCGCCTTCATGTGGGCGTTCTCGACCTCGTAGTTCATCGCCCGATCGCAATAGACCAGCGTGTGGACGCCGTGGCGGCGGCACAGTGCGAGGAGCGCGCGGGCGCGTTCGCGCGAGAGCGGCGCGCCTTCGATCACCCGGTCGCCGACAAAGTCGTAGACATAGGTGCCGTTGCAGCAGATCGCCGGCGTGTCGAGCCCCAGCTCGGCATGGAAGGGCCGCGCCGCCACGTGGTGGCGGCCGGTGACCAGCACGACCTCGACGCCGCGGGCGCGGACGGCGGCGATCGCCTCGGCCGTGCGCGGCGAGACGAGGCCGGCGCGGTCGAGCGTGGTGCCGTCGAGATCGAGGGCAAGGATGTCGTAGGGCATGGAAGTCTCCTCGGAACGGGCGACGGCGCCGCCCTTCCCGAGGGCGCGACGACGGGGACGTCAGGCGAGCCCGGCGTCCTTCACCTTGGTCTCGATCTCCTGTTCGGAGAGCAGGTTCTTCAGCCCGATGATCTTGGTCTTGGGGGTGGCCTTGAAGGTCCCCGCGAGCGAATCCGAGCAGAAGACCACGTCGTAGTTCTGCGCCTGGCCGAGCGCCTCGCCGACCGACATGTGGCCGACCTCGACGGGAATGCCGAGCTTCTTGAACACGTTGCCGATCTTCATCTTGATGATCTGCGAGGTGCCCATGCCGTTGCCGCAGGCCGCGATCACTTTCAACATCGTCGTTCTCCCTGTCTTCGGATCGGAGCCGTCGGTGCGGCCCCCGTCGTCCGGAAGGGGCCGCGGTCGCGGTCCCCCTGTGCTGCGAGCGCTCTCCGCCCGGACGATGTCGCCCGGGCGGAGGCGGTGTTCCTCATTCGGCCGGCTGGCCGTGGGTGAAGTAGGTGTCGCGCGAGCGGCGATACTGGAACTGCGGGATGGCCAGCATGGCGAGGGTCAGCACCACGATCGCCGGCAGGCCGAAGGTCTGGAACGCCCAGGCGTTGAAGGTCCACAGCGTGTCCCAGTCGATGTTGCCGTGATAGCCGCCGAACTCGTAGAGGCCGGTGAGGCTGGCGGCGAGGGCGCCACCCAGGACCTGCAGGATACCGCAAGAGAAGCAGATGATCACCAGCGCCCGGAGACCGCCGAAGCGATTGGCGAAGACGCCGAGGGTCGCGTTGTCGAAGAACACGGGCACGAAGCCGGTGATGATCATGATCGGCGAATGGAAGACCAGCAGGCCCATGATGGCGACGAACTGGCCGATGGCGCCGCAGACGAAGCCGAACAGCACCGAGTTGCCGCCGGCCTTGTCGAAGCCGTAGGTCGCGGCGCAGTCGATCGCCGGCAGCGAGCCCTTGAGCAGGCGTTCGGAGATGCCCTGGAAGGAGGTCGCGAGTTCGGCGACGAACATGCGGACGCCCGACTGCAGGATGAACAGGTAGACCGCGAAGTGGATGGTGGTCTTGAAGACGTACTTCAGGAACCATTCGCCCGAGGCCGGATTGTAGAACTTCTTCGAGGCGAGATATTCCGGTCCGAGGATGAACAGGATGGTGCCGAAGAAGACGAGCATCAGCGTCGAGGCGGCGACGACGTTGTCGTTGAAGACGTTGAGGAAGCCGGGGAGCTTGAGGTGCTCGACGCTCTTCTCGCGGTTGCCGATCTTCGGCGCGAGCTTGGAGGCGACCCAGATGGCGCCCATCTGCTGGTGACCGACGGCGAAACCGGCACCTTCGGTGAGTTCCTGGGTCGGTTCGAGCGTCAGGTTGGAGAAGACCGCCCAGTAGGTGCCGAGCATGATGCCGCAGGCGACGATGCCCCAGACGTTGTTCTGCAGCGCCGGAATGGCGATGAAGATCATCCACAGGCTGGTGTTGGCCTGCTGGATCATCACGTGGCCGGTCAGGAACAGCGTGCGCACCTTGGTGAAGCGGCTGAAGGCGACCAGGATGATGTTCCACAGGAAGGCGATCAGCAGCGCCATCATGATCAGCGAGGTGGTCCAGCCCGCCTTGGTGAAGGCCGCGGTGACCGCGTTCCAGCCGAAGTAGGGGTCGATCACCGCCGCCTTGATCTGGAAGCGCTCGGCGAGGCCGGCCAGGATCGGACGGAAGTTGTTCACCAGTCCGCCGGAGCCGACCAGCAGGATGTAGAAGCCGACCACCGTCTTGATGAAGCCGGCGAAGCACTCGTGCGCCGGTCGACGCAGGAGGATGTAGCCGACGAGCGAGACCAGGCCGATGAAGAGGGCCGGCTCGGCCATGATGTTGTTGAAGAATCCTTTCCAGATCTCCAACAGTGGGGTGATCAGCGTCTGGTCCATGGGGACTCCTCCGTGGGCGAACATTCCCGCCGCGGCACAGGCCGGTTGGTCGAGCAGTCGGTCACGATCGTCAAGTCGATTCGTACCGATCGGGCGGCGTTCCGCGCCGTCCGGCATCAGCGCCGGGACATCTCCGTTCCGGGCGCATCGACCTCCTCCGGGCCGCAACCGTCACAGGACTTCGAGATCGAACATCGCGATCGCTCGAATGGAGGGATGGATGTTCTTATTGATCTCGTAATACCGCATCCTATGTGTGTTTGGCCGCAAAGCAATCGGTATTAGACCCTATTTCGGCCATTTTTCGCACATGAATTTGTTCGTTATGTTCTTTTCGAATGGATTGTGCGATTCAGCGCATCGGGCTAATAGTGTGTCCGAGAGTGTTCGCGCGGGAGTCGTCTGATCGACCCGCCGCCGGTTCCCCCGAGGGCGCCGGTCGACGACGGAGCCGGCTTCGCGGCTCCGCATGGAGATGAGGATGGCCAAGACCGGTCGTATTTCGGCATCACGCCACCAGAAGCTCCTCGAACTGCTGGCCTCCCGCGACTTCGTCCGCGTCGCCGATCTCGCCGAGACGTTCCGCGTCGCCGAGATCACCATCCGGCGCGACCTCGACGAGCTGGCCGAACAGGGCGTGGTCGAGCGCTTCCACGGCGGTGCCCGGCTCGTCGCCCCGCCGCTGCCGATGGCCTTTTCCGAGACCTCGCTCGGCCGCGACGCCGAGAAGCAGCGCATCGCCCAGATCGCCGCCGGCTACGTGCGGCCCGGCGACACCGTCCTGCTGTCGGGCGGCACGACGACGCTCGCCGTCTTCCGCGAGATCGCGCACATGGACGTGCGCATCATCACCAACAACGCGATGATCATCGGCGAGCTCGACGACGACACCACCGCCGAGCTCTTCGTGCTGGGTGGCGAGTACAATCGCCGCACGAGGGCGCTGAACGGCGATCTCACCAATCTGACGCTGAACCAGATCCACGGAACGATCTCGTTCCTCGGCACCAACGCGATGAGCCAGACCAACGGGCTGACCTCGTCGATCTATGCCGCGGCGTCGATCAACCGGCTGATGGCGGCGCAGAGCAACGGCAACGTCGTCGTCGTCGCCGACGGCTCGAAGGTCGGCCGCACGTCGCATTTCGTCAGCCTGGCGCTGTCGCAAGTCCGCACCCTCGTCACCGACGAGAGCGCCGATCCGGCCGAACTCGCGGCCTATCGTTCGATCGGCATGGACGTGGAGATCGCACCGACGCCGTGAAACCGGCGCCGTGTGAGCGGCGCCGGGAGAGCGGTGCGCGGTGCCTCACGCGGCAGCGAGCGCCGTGGTGAGGGCCCGGGTGGCGATCGCGTGGGCCGCCTCCGCGGTGGCGGCCGCCAGCATTTCCGCAGCGACGGCCTTCGCGGTCGCGACGTCGGTCGCCCTCAGGATGCGCTTGATGCGCGGCAGCGACGGCGCCGACATCGAATATTCGTCGAGACCGAGACCGACGAGCGGGATCGCCGCCTCCTCGATGCCGGCGAGTTCGCCGCACATGCCGACCGGGATGTCGCGGCGGTGCGCCGCTTCGATCACCATGGCGACGAGCTTCCACACCGCCGGATGGAACGGCTGGTAGATCCGCGACACGCGCTCGTTGCCGCGGTCGGCGGCGAGCGTGTACTGGGTCAGGTCGTTCGAGCCGATCGAG
>DBMN01000192.1:8267-8454 GCA_002298965.1 Rhizobiales bacterium UBA697
ATCATCACGCCGATCTTCGGCGAGCCGAAGGGCTTGCCCTCGCGCGCGAGGCGTTCCTTCTCCTCCTCGACGATGCCGGCGAGGACGTCGACCTCCTCGGCGCAGGCGATCATCGGATACATCATCCAGACGTCGCCCTCGGCCGAAGCGCGCAGGATCGCGCCGATCTGGGCGCGGACGTGCTCGA